>DATHMP010000029.1:0-175712 GCA_035487015.1 Occallatibacter sp.
GCCTGCTGCAGGCAATTTCCGAAGCCAGAAAGGCGACGGAAATCGATCCGCGGCTTGTACAGGCCTATGATTTGCTGGGGTCGCTTTATCTCCAAACCGAGCAGATCGAGCCGGCCATCAAAGAGTGCCGCACTGCGCTGAAGATCGAACCCAAGGACCAGCAATCTCTCTACACGCTCATCTTGGCCTTGCGCAAGACGAGTTCGAAGGACGAACTGAAGAGCCTAGTTCAAAGGCTTACGGAGCTGCGCAAAGAAGAAGGCGTGGAGAACAGCCAAAAAGCAAAGTACGGCCAGCTGGTTGAGGAACGATCAGGACCTGCGTGATACCGCATCCTCAGCGACGCAATTTGTCCTAGAAATCCGATCAGAACGGGACCAACCCAACGGTTGTGAGAGGAATCTTTCAATGAAATCAGAATTTTCTCGTCGAGCGTTTATTGCTTCTGCCGCAGCTTCCATGATCCCGAGTGCAGTGGGACAGGGAGGCCCGAAGGCGAGAGGGCTTCTTTCTCTCTTTGCCGAAGAGTCGTTTTCGTCTGGCGCGTCCGGCGAAGCTTGGAGAGACGCTGGAGTGATCGACGTGTCGCGTTCCCCTTTCGCAAAGCTTAAGACTGTGCCGGTGAGCGCCGTGACCATTGACGATGGCTTTTGGTCACGCCGGCGCCAGACCAACTTGGAGTCGAGCATCCCAAGCATGCATGATGAGCTGATCGAGCATGGGCGGATGGATAATTTCCTGCGGCTTGACGGAAAATCTTCGGAACCACAGAAGGGTCCTGTCTATTCTGACTCGGACATCTACAAGTGGCTTGAGGCTGTCGGTTTCGCGTTGCAGACTGAGAATCGTCCGGAGCTGAAAGCTACTGCAGAAGGTATGATTCGCGATGTTGTGGCGATTCAGGAGCCGAGCGGATATCTCAATACGTATTACGTTGGCGACCGGAAGCCATTGCGGATGAATTATGACACTCAGACAACGGGCCACGAGCTGTACTGCGTTGGCCACATGCTCCAAGGCGCGATTGCGTATTACCGAGCTACAGGCGACAGGACGCTACTCGATGCGGGTGCACGTTTTGTGGATCAATTCCTTTTGCCGAATTACGGTCCTGAGCAAAGACAGAAGGGAATTGTCGCTGGGCATCCGGAAATCGAAATGTCCCTTGTGGAGCTCTATCGGACGACCGGAAAGCGCGAGTATCTGGATTTGGCGGGATACATTCTGCATGGAGACGAGCGAATTCCTTTGCGGCCGCAACAAATCACATATATGTTCTGCGGAATTCCGTTTACTTCGCGTACAAAGTTGGAAGGGCACGCGGTGCGCGCGATGTACGCATGTTGCGGCGCCACGGACTACTACCTCGAAACAGGGGACAAGGATTACTGGAAGACGTTAAACAAGCTTTGGGACGACCTGGTTGCGCATCAGATCTATGTGACGGGCGGCGTTGGGGCACGCGAGTCGGGCGAAGCGTTTGGTGATGCTTATGAATTGCCGAATGCACGTGCGTACGGCGAGAGCTGCGCGGCGATCGGGAACATGATGTGGAATTGGCGTTTGCTGGCAGCATCAGGGGAGGCGCGGTTTACCGATGTGATCGAACGGGCGCTCTATAACGGCATCAACTCCGGCATGTCGCTGAGCGGCAAGACCTATTGCTATCGGAACCCACTGGCATTCGATCCGGCAGGGAACTCAGCTGACCGGCACGCTCCGGACGGTAACATTCGCAATCCCTGGTATGACACGACGTGCTGTCCGCCGAATCTGGAGCGAACGTTTGCCTCTTTGCCCGGCTACTTCTACAGCACGAGTGGCGATGGCGTTTATGTGCATCTCTATGACAACTCGGAGATGAACTGGCACCTGCACGATGGAACCGGATTAAAAATTCAGCAGAAGACAGAGTATCCATGGAACGGGGAGGTAAAGATATCGATCAGCCCCGCGACACCGAGCGAGTTCACGGTATTCGTGCGGATTCCGGGGTGGTCGGCGACGAACACGGTGAAGGTGAACGGATCGACAGTGACCGGCGTAAAGCCGGGCGAATATCTGCCGATTCGACGTAAATGGTCAGCAGGCGACAAGGTCGAGCTAACGTTTGATATGACGACGAATCTTCTGAAAGCGAATCCGCAGGTCGTCGAGGACCGAGAGCGCGTCGCCTTCCAAAGGGGGCCGATTGTTTTCTGCATGGAGCACCTCGATCAGCCCGGAAGGGAGCGCGATGCAAACCTGGCGGGATATACCGCACATCTTGGCGCTTCGACGGTCAGCCGTTTCGATCCTCATCTATTAGATGGCGTGATGGTACTCGAGTATCCGGGCACGGTAAGCGATGCGCCCGGCACTCCTCGACTCTATTACTCTGCATCTGAGGTTGAAAAAGGGGCGGAACAACCCACGACGCTCAGGTTGATTCCTTATTATGCGTGGGCCAATCGGGAACCGGCGGCGATGCAAGTATGGATTCCTTATCGCAGTGCGTAACGGGTGGATTGATCGAAGCTGGTTCAACGTCGCGCTGGTGACTGCGGCGATTGCGATCAGTTATTTTGATCGCCAGACCTTGCCTGTCGCGATTGCTGCGATCCAGCGCAGCATACCCATTTCGAACCAGCAGTTCTCGTATCTTCAGACGGCGTTCCTTCTCTCGTATGCAGCACTGTACGCAGTGGGAGGCCGGCTGATTGATCTTGTCGGCACACGCCGTGGATTCCTGCTGATTATGCTTTGGTGGTCGATTGCCTGCGCACTGCACGGCTTTGCTTCGGGATTCGGGCTGCTGCTGTGTGCGCGCTTTCTGCTGGGCATGGGCGAAGGTGGAGCATTTCCGGCAGCGGTGCGTGTCGTCGCGGAGTGGATTGCGCCGGAGCAGCGTTCAACCGCAATGGGGATCATTAACGCCGGAACGGCTGTGGGTTCTGTGTTGGCCCCTCCGCTGATTGGACTTGTCCTGCTGCATACGGGATGGAGGATGGTCTTTTATTTTGCTGGCGGAACTGGCCTAGCTTGGGTGACGTGGTGGATGAGTGCGTACCACGATCATCGATCGAATGCCTTGACTGATACCTTGGATTCGCGGGATTCGGGGAAACCTTCAGGGGTTTGCGGGCTCATCGGATTGCGCAGCGTTCAGAGCCTGGTGTTTGCGAAGTTCATGAGCGATTCCGCTTGGTATTTCCTGCTTTTCTGGCTGCCCAAGTATCTTTATGATGCTCGGCATTTCGATGTCAGGCAGGTGAGCTATTACGCCTGGATTCCTTATGCGGCTTCCGGTGTAGGCAGCTTTCTGGGCGGCGTGTTTTCGACAAGACTGTTGCGCATGGGACTGTCATTGGATCGAGCGCGAAAAATCGCACTTGGATTGAGCGCTGTTCTAATGCCGGTAGTGATGTTGGTGCCTACGGTCCCGGTGCAGTTTGCGATTGTGCTGTTCTGCATTGCGTTTTTCTGCCAACAGTCGTGGTCCGGATTGGTGATGACGCTGCCGGCCGATATATTTCCCTTGTCGGCTGTGGGTACTGTCTCAGGGCTTGTGGGATTCGGAGGGGCAATGGGCGGAGCAATATTTGGGGTTGTTGCCGGGTATCTGCTGGGACATGGATTTGGGTATCAAACGCTGTTCCTGCTCGTCGGCAGTTTTCATCTGATCGGCTTTCTTGCCATTCTCTTCTTTGGCGGCAGGATTGAACCTGTGAGCGGTCATGTTCTGAAAGAGCTCGAGGCCTAAATTATGAAGATCACTGAAGTTCGCACGCGCGTTGTTCAATGGGAAGGGACGACCGTTCCGCTACCGCCTCATTTCTGCACCAATCCCATGGACCTGGTGAGCTATCGGGGAGCATCGATGGGAAATTTCTCGTTTCACGGATGGGTACTGATCGAGATCTTCACCGATACAGGACTTGTTGGTCTTGGGAACGCGGCGCTTTCGCCTTCGGCGACAAAGCTGGTGATCGACACCTACTTGAATCCCATTCTCCTTGGCAGCGACCCATGGGATACCGAATTTCTTTGGCAGCAGATGTATCGGCGCACAATGGCATTCGGACGCAAGGGAGTTGCGATGACAGCGATCTCCGCTGTGGACATTGCGCTTTGGGATTTGCTGGGGAAGGATGCGAAGCAGCCCGTTTATCGCTTGCTTGGTGGACGCACGAAAGAGCGGATTCCGGTCTATGCCAGCCGGCTTTACGCGATGCCCATCGATGAGCTTCGCGCGGAGGCCCAGCGGTACAAAGATCAGGGCTATACCGCGATGAAGCTGCGCTTTGGTTGGGGACCGGTTGACGGGCGAGAAGGAATGATGAAGAACGTCGAGCTCGTTCGGAACGTGCGAGAGGTGATCGGCGAAGGAATTGACCTGATGACCGATGCGTATATGGGGTGGACTCTCGATTATGCAAAGCGCATGTTGCCGTTGCTGGAGCCGTTCGGGATTCGCTGGCTTGAGGAGCCGGTGATTCCGGACGACACGAGGGGCTACAGGGAATTGAAGAAGTTCGGGCGCATTCCCATTGCAGGAGGCGAGCACGAATTCACGAGCTTTGGTTTTCGCGCGCTGCTGGAAGAGGATGCCCTGGATTACATCCAATTCGATACGAACCGCGTGGGCGGCATCAGCCAGGCGCGCAAGATCTCCGCTCTTGCGGAATCCTTTCAAGTGCCGGTTGTGCCGCATGCCGGACAGATGCACAACTATCACGTAGTGATGGCCAACTTGAATTCGCCCATAGCCGAGTTTTTTCCGAAGGTGGATGTGGAGGTTGGTAACGAGCTGTTCTGGTACATCTTTGACGGGGAGCCTGTGCCGGTTGACGGGCATATCGACCTGGACGAAAACACGCCAGGGTTAGGGCTGACTGTGAATGAAGAATCACTCAAGCGCTTCAAAGTGATTGGCTAGGAGAGTCATGCCGACACATCTCGTGCAGATTTCGAATGGCTCGGCCACACGCTTGGCGATGGTTGATGGCGCGACTTTGCGTTGTATGGAAAAGTTCTCTTCTACGTACGAGCTGGCGCGATTCTGTATCCGTGAAAATGCTTCGATTGAGGGGACAGTTCGTAACTATGCACGTGGAGAAGTTCTCTCGTACGACGATGTTTACGATGGTCGTTCCAAGTGGCGCCTGATTGGCCCGATTCATGTTCCGGAAGAGCCATCGCGGCTGCTCGTCTCCGGCACCGGCTTGACGCATCTCGGTAGCGCTCGGCAGCGACAAGCCATGCATTTAGCCGAAGCGACCAAGAAGACGGACGAACCTGTTACGGACAGTATGCGGATGTTTCAGTGGGGCGTGGAGCAGGGGCGCCCTTCGGAAGGAGATGTCGGTGTTGCGCCTGAGTGGTTTTACAAGGGCAATGGACGGGAGTTGCGAGGGCCGTTTGAAGGGCTGGAAATCCCGAATTATGCAGAAGATGGCGGCGAAGAGGCGGAAGTTGCCGGTGTTTACATCATTGACGAAGAAGGCAAACCGTTTCGGATTGGGTTTGCGCAGGGGAACGAGTTTTCAGATCATCAGTTTGAAAAGCGCAATTATCTGAACTTGGCAGGATCAAAGTTGAGGACCTGCAGCCTTGGGCCAGAACTTGTGGTTGGAGCGGCGTTTGACGATATTCCTGGAAAGGTAAAAGTGTTCCGAGCGGGCGCAATCTTGTGGCAAAAGGAGATTGCAACCGGCGAACAAAATATGTGTCACAGCCTGGCGAATATTGAGCACCATCACTTTAAATTTGCTGGGCACCGGCAGCCGGGAAGCGTGCACGTCCATTTCTTTGGTGCCGATGCACTGTCGTTCGGAGAGGGAATCGTGCTTGGGGACGGGGATGTGATGGAAGTGAGCTTCGAAGGTTTCGGGCGGCCGCTTCGGAATTCGGTCCAGGTTGACCAGAACACAAATGAGATGTATCGCGTGCGGTCTTTGGCTTGAGCCGCGAAAAGGGAGTTGGTATGGAGAAGCTGCCAGTAGCTTTGCTGGGCCTTGGAACGATGGGCGGTGGGATGGCGGAGAATCTGCTCAAGGCCGGATTTTCGCTGGCGGTCTACAATCGAACCCGCGCCAAAGCGGAAGTCTTTGCACAACTGGGAGCACGCGTCGCCACTACGCCTGCGGATGCTGCATCTGGAGCGCAAGTCATCCTTTCGATGCTTGCAGATGATGATGCTTCGCGAGCGACATGGACAGGAAAAGAGGGCGCGCTTGAAGCTGCAGGTGACGGCGCGGTGCTGATTGAAGCCAGCACTGTAAGCCCAGCATGGATTGGGGAGCTTTCCGAGCTTGCGAAGGCGCGTGGGCTGGAACTTCTGGATGCGCCGGTGACGGGAAGCCGGGTGCAGGCTGAGGATGGGCAGCTCACTTTTCTTGTCGGCGGTTCTGAAGAGGCTCTTGGAAAGGCTGTGGCTGTGTTGAAGGCGATGAGCAAAGATGTTGTGTATCTGGGGCAAACCGGCAGCGGCGCAAAGATGAAGCTGCTGAATAACTTTCTATGCGGAGTTCAAGTAGCATCGCTGGCAGAAGGCCTTGCGTGGCTCGAGAGGAGCGGACTTGACCGTGAGAAGGCGCTGCAGGTTTTGAAGAATGGCGCTCCCGGAAGCCCGTTGCTCGGGGCGATTTCCGCACGGATGGTGAACCACGACTATACGGTGAATTTTCTACTCAAACTCATGGCGAAAGATCTCGCATATGCCCGTGCGGAAGCGGAACGGAGTGGCGTGGTTCTGACGACCGCGAGCAATGCGCACAAGATCTTTGAGCATGCTGCTTTGGAAGGACACTCCGAGGAAGATATGTCGGCTGTCGTGGAACCCCTGCGGCGGTCTGTTTCGAAGTAGAGTGAGACACAGGACGAGTTGTGAATTACAGTTTGATGTGCGTAACGGAATCTTGCAAAGTGACGTTTTGAGAAGAAGCCGTACCGATTAGCTCGACACGAAGTTTTCGGCCCGTGCCTAGCCGGCCTTTGGAATCACGAGACAGAGTGAGGGTGCGGTTGCTGTCACTCCACTCGCAAAGTGTCGACATGAATTCGTCGCGTTCGAATGCGAAGCTTTCACCGTCATCGTCGTACCAGCGGAAGCGGCCGTCGGCGCCGGGGTAAACGCGAAGAGTTACCAGTTCGGTGCTTGGCTCGGCAGCATATTGCTTCACAGGACCGAACGGAACGATGGCGCCGGCTTTCACGAAAAGCGGCATTGTATCGAGCGGCGCAGGCGCGGTGATTGGTTTGCCGCCTTCGACGCGTTCAGACGTCCAATAGTCCCACCAGGCCCCATGGGGCAGATAGAGGTCGCGTTGCGTGGCGCCTTTCTCGTGGACTGGCGCTACGAGGATGCTGTCGCCCCACAGATAGATGTCATCCAGTAAAGTGGCGTCGCGATCGTGAGGATAGGCAAGCCAGAGTGCGCGAATGATGGGTAGCCCATTTTCGTGCGCATCTGCTGCGGCGGAATAGGTGTAGGGAAGGAGTTGATAGCGGAGGTTAAGGAATTTGCGGCAAATCTGCTCAATTTCCGGACGATGAAGATCGGCGTCGGAAGGCCAGTTGGCAGTCCAGGGAGCGTCGACCTCTTTCGGACCGGTTGTTCCGGTATTCCATCCCCAGGGTAAGTGAAGCTTCCAAGCGCGGCCGTGAGAACGAAATGATGGACAAAATGCGCTGAATTGAAACCAGCGGACGTATAGTTCGGGTGAGTAATCAGGAGTCGGGACGAAGCCACCGGTGTCGGTGCCCCAGTGCGGAATTCCTGAGAGGCCGATGTTGATGCCAACCATGATCTGCGAGCGCAGCGCATCCCAAGTTGAAAACGTGTCGCCGGACCAGAGCCAGCCGAAGCGTTGCAAACCTGCGTAGCCGTTGCGGTGTAAAGCGAAAGGACGCTTGTGTAGGCTGTCTTTGCGCGAGCCTTCGAAGTACATCTGATTGCGCTGCAACCGTGCATACACGTTGAGCCTGTCGCCTTCATCGGGCCACCAGCCATCGACGCCAAGCTCTCCGAGTGCAGTGTGCTTTGCCCAGTACGGGACTGCGTCACCAGAACCTCCTGCAGCGAGTCCCTGATCTGTCAGCTCCCCATGAAAATCGCCGGGAGGGACGACATGAAGAATCACCTTCATGTGCTTCTCGTGAATCTGCTGAATCGTGGTTGCGGGATCGGGGAAGACAGTCTCGTTGAAGGTGAAGGAGCCGTGGCCTGTATTCCATCCGGACGGGCAAAAGCCCGTGCCAAGATAAATGACAGCATCGCAAGGAAGCTTCTTGTCGCGAAAGTTGCTCACGACGGACAGAAGTTCTTCCTGACTTGCAAGAGTGCGGTGCGATTGCATATAGCCGAAAGCCCAGAGCGGCGGAAGTTGCGGGTGCCCCGTCAGGTCGGCATACCCGGCGAGGACGTCTGCCGGCGTGTCGCCGAGGACGAGATAGACGTTGCGCGTTGAGGTTGCCTCACCGCTTCGAAAGCGAGCTTCACTTTGGCTGAATTGAAAAGATCCGGAAGGCTGACCGACAAAGACTCCCCAGCCGTCTGGGCTGATGACCCAGGGTATAGGCAGGCGCGCGCCGAATGTGGCGAGATCGGGCGAATGCTGCCCATTGGCCATTTCGTCGTGCGTGCCGCGACGATCAAAAGGATGAACGCCTTCGCCGAGTCCGAAGATGGGGCCATTGACATTGAAAGACACGTCGGTGCTGTCGAGATCGAAGCGAATTTCCTGGCGCAGGTTGTTGTTTTCGAAGGCGGCCACATGCAGAGGTTGATCTGTGATCTTGAGCGAATACTTGCCCCAAGCGATTGTGGCAGGGTGAACCAGGCTGGAGGCGGCAAGTGATTTGCCTTCAACGCTGACGACTCCCAATTCTCTGAATTTCGGAGCGTCGTCGGCTGGCGAAATGCTGATGCGCAGAATATTGGGCGAGAGTGCGGTCAAATCCAGGTACAGAGACCCCGGGCGCGCTGCATACTTGCCGGCCTCAGGATTGTGATTGCCGGTGAATGCAAGAAGCCTTCGCGACAAGAGGACCTGGGCAGAAAGCGCAGCTCCGCCCTCCAGCAAAGCCCGACGAGTAAGTGTCATTGATGGATTCTCTCTTGGGTGAAATTGTGTTAGAGGAAAAAGCGCGTGACGGGCGGAGAATCACGTGCGGAGAGAGCCAAGCGATCATGCGAATGATGCATGTCTCGCATGCACAAGGATACAGCGAACACCTGATTTTTACTGATCAAATCTGCATCTTCGAAGGCAAATACGTTACAAGGTGCAAGGAAAGACTGGATTCGATTGTCAAGTGTTTGCTCACTGACTCCGAAGTTAGAGTTCGACTAACTTTTGCGTTGTCGTCCGCCTCCGGAAGCTGCTGTTTCTGGACGCGGGGTCCGAGGGGTGGAGAAGAGTCGCGACGATGGTAGACTGTGCCGGAGGTTTTCCTGATGGGCTTCCGCTCAAGTTCTCGGCGAGTGCAGATAGGCTCGCTGGTCTGGAATCGACGTGAATTTCTCCGGCTGGCGGCGGCGTCTGCGGTAAGTTCCGCGGTAGCACCGCAGCTGCGCGTACAGGGGATGGGTGGCTTAGCGAGAAAGAAAGTCGTGATTGTCACATTTGGCGGTGGAGCGCGCGATGAGGAGACGTTTGCACCGGATGGACAGGAAAATATTCCCGGTTTGATCAAGACTCTGCTGCCGCAGAGCACCTTTTTCGGACAAGTCGTCAATCATGGGATCTTGGGGCATTATGTGGCGACGAGCAGCCTGGCGACCGGGGTATACGAGACATTCAACAACTTTTCCGGCGTCGCGCCGCCGCATCCCACGATGTTTGAGTATTTCCGCAGGGACCTAAGCAGGCCGGCCAATGACGCGTGGGTGATCTCGCCGAGCAATGGTTTCAGAAACATGGGCGGGAGCACGGCACGAAAGTATGGTCCGGAGTACGGCGCGGGAGTGATTTTGCCCAAGCAATTGCTCCAGGCGGCAGCACCGGGACATCGAACGGACGACTTCGACCGTCTGTTGCGCGACACCTATGAAGAGCCGCATGCGGGGACCGGCCTTTCCGCAGGAGAAGGGGAGTTGCGGCAGATTCAGGATGTCCTGCGTTTCTCACGTGACGAGTTTGTGCGTCACGCGTTGAGCCTCGATAGCGCCGATGAGCTTTCGGTGTACGTTGCCCACCAGTTGATGCTGCAAGTTGCCCCCAGTCTGCTCTGGATCACGCTGCACGATATAGACGTTGCGCATTCGGGGGCATTCTCGCTTTATTTGGAGGGGATCCGGCGCACTGACCGGCTTTGTGTGGAGATATGGAATCAGATTCAAGCTAACCCTGAGTATTCAGGAAAAACGACGATGTTTGTGTTGCCTGATTTTGGGCGTGATTCCGATATGGACTCGGCCGGCAATGGCTTTCAACATCATCGGACGGGTGATGCTGCGTCGCGGACGACATGGATGATGGTGATGGGACCGGGGATTCGGCAGGGTGCTTTTGTGCAGCGCCCGATTGATTCCCTCGATCTTGTGCCCACGGTGGGCAAGGTCCTTGGCTTTTCGACGCCGCTGGCGCAGGGCAACGTTTTGCCCGAGGTGGCGTAATGGAACCGCGCACACTTACACAGGGCAACTTTCGGACGTATCGGCCGCTGGCCCAGAAGCTAGCTTGCGATCACTTGGAATTGCTGCGTGCACTGCCTCTTGTGCTGGGAGCGGTATTGCTGCGTGAGGTGATCGACTACGATTTTCGCTTTCCCCGTGAACGAGCAGTGATTGATGCACGATTCGCGTTTCTTGAGGGACTTTCGGATGGGGATCGGAGTCAACTGACGAGCGGGTTCGCGGGGTTGACTCTGGATTCGTCTTTGATCGCCGAGGACTGGGTGCGTGATCCGCAGAAATTTGAAGAAGACCTGAGTGCTTTCCTCTGGGCCTCGAAGCAGCACGATCCTTTTCGCGCGGTTGCTTCCAAATTTGCTGAGGAGCTGGGAAAAGCGGCGCCGCCCTCTGCCCCGGCTGCTCCGCGTTGGACGGTTGTGGTGCTTGGGCCGGAGCTGCAAAGGGAGGGGTATCCCTTATTCAGAAAGCTGCGTCCGCACGGAGTGTTTTACCCGGAGGTGGAAAGCGACGGGGGCATCGCAAGCATCTTGGAGGAATTGACGAAGCGCGCATCGACGACAAAGGTTGATTATGGTCACTGGTATATCGATGGTGGACGGCCGGAACCAATAGGGCAGCGAGGCATAAGTCGTTTCAGTTGGACAGAATCTGAGGCATTGCGCGAGGCCGTTCTGCAGAAAGCCCAAGGCGTGATGGAGAGCGGGAGCGGCGGCCCCGAAATGCTGCGGTCGATGATGGCAAATTGGGCGCTCGAAGCGCATAAGGCGCAATCGGGGGATGCCCTGGTGGACCAATTTGTGATGAGCGTATATGGGGAAGGCTCAGGGACACAGATTTTCAGTACGACATTTGTGCAATGGGCGGCGCGTGAGGTGTTGCGGCGCGCGGAGCCGGAGAGCTTGGTGGCACGTTTTGCTCCTCGGCAAAGGCAGCGGACGATGAATGAGATGTTCACGAAATCTGCGGCTGGTGTAGAGCCGGATTTCGGGGGTTCCCTGATGGACGCGGAGTTTGGCGCCTATTACACCTGGATCAATCTCAACCGTCTTGCAGGAGCAGAGAATGCCACATTTATCGCGTGGTCGGAGGCGCATCGGCAGGCGGTTGCCATCGGGCCTCATTGTCCGCGGGGGACGGAAGCAGGGAGCTCCGTCCCGCTGGGTCAATTGCTACGAAGCTGAGGTGAGGGGAACGCAGCAAACCAGGCGGGAGTTGCTGGATTGAAATTTCGTTTGGACGCCAGGGTGCAGCTGCAGATCCGCAGCCGAAACTGGGCAAGTTCTGGGGTGTAGTCTCTCCGCGCATGTATTCGTATACAATTCAGCTTGAATTCACCAAGCCCCTAGGAGGGGAACAGATAATTGGTTTTCGCTGCGTAGGCGCGTGGCATCGTTTTGGCGTCTTCGGGAGCCGGACTCTCGTCCTTTCCAATAAGCGCAGAAATCCTAATGCGTTGAATGGGCTTGTTAGAGCAAAGGCCAAATTGCGCTTCAAAATGCATTCCAGTCTGGCCCGCTTCTGAGTGCTTTACGCGGGACGGGGCGGAGTCAATATTCAGGGATGCGATAGGATTCAAGCAGATGACCCGAAATTCACACGAGAGTGTCCGGCTCAACCAGAGGATTGTTGCGAAGAAGGCTGGTGTTTCGAGCGCCACGGTATCGCGGGTCATCAACGGCTCTCCTGCGGTAAAAGAAGAGACGGCAAAGCATGTCCGCCGCATTCTGGAAGAGCTCGATTTTATCCCCAACCCGATCGCAACGACGCTGAAATATGGCCGCAGCAAGACCTATGGTGTCATTATTCCCGACATCACCAATCCGTTCTATCCGGAGTTTCTGCGGAACTTTGAAGAAGCGCTGGTCGAAAACGATTTTGAACTCCAGTTAGCGACAACAGAGGCGAGTGAGCCGAAATTGGTCAATTCGGTTCGGCGCATGATTATGCGCCAAGTCGATGGTGTGGTTGTGATGGCTTCGGAATATGAAACGCGAGCAATTGAGCCCTTGTTCAATCACAGAATTCCGATTGTGACGGTTGATCGGCGACGAGTTGAAGAAGGGTCGAGCGATGTTGCCATCGATTTCGAAGATGGTTACAGGAAAGCCGTCGTTCACCTTCGCGAACTGGGCCACGAGCGGATCGGATTCATCGGCGGCTTGATCGGCATTCACACTTCCGAAGTTCGACTGGATGCCTTTCGCCAAGCGCTTGAATTTTCCGGTCTCAAGTATGATCCGAAATTCACACGGACTGGCGACTATCGCGTAGCTGGAGGAGACGCGGCAATGCGTTCCCTTCTGAAAGAGGCCAGGCAGCCGACCGCAGTTGTCACGGTCAATGACCTTTCAGCGTTTGGAGTGTTGCGCGCGCTGCATGCTTGCGGAATCCAGATTCCGAAGCAGATGTCGGTGATTGGATGGGACGGAATTCAGCTTGCGAATGCGGTGTATCCGGCTTTGACCACCGTACATGTTCCTGCGCGTGACCTGGCCCAGGCTTGCATCAAAGCGCTCGATCATTCCAAAGCAAATATAGGCAGGCGCGGATTACAGCTTTCGGTGCGCGGGTCGCTGGTGGTTCGCGAATCGACAGGCACAGTCCCGGCCAGGAATCGCTCGTAGCGCCTAGCGCCAAATGTAGTTGAGCAGGCCGCAACTGATCAGCAGCATTCCCGCCATGATCCACCAAAGCGGAGAAGGCGACGCCACTGCGCCGACCTTTCCACTCCCGTAAGTAAGGGAATTCAAGGTTCCGGCGCCTTTGCGCTCGTCGCGGCGGCTGAAGGCTGTTGCAGTCAGAAGCGCGACGGCGAACCCAGAGATGGCAATGTAGAAATTCGCCGTCATGGTTGATCCGTAGACAATGCGGTGCGAAGCACTGAGAGACAGATGCAGCAACGCGACAAGAATGCCACCAGAAAGGCCCACGAGCGCACCTCTCGAAGTAGTACGCCTTGTGAAGAATCCCAAAAGGAATATGGCGAAGAACGGAGCGCTAAAAAGAGAGAAGAGCAGTTGCACGTATTCCATGAGGTCGTGAAAGCGGAACGCAACATTCGAAGTAGCCACGCTTAACGAAACGGCAGCGAGTATGGAGGCGCGTCCCACTCGGAGGTAGTGGATTTCAGAGGCTTGTTTGCGGATGCTGCGGCGGTAGATCTCCTCGGTCCAAAGGGCAGAAAAAGCCGAGACGTTAGATGCGAGCGCCGACATGAGACTGGAAAGAAGGACAGTCAGGCCAAGGCCAAGGAGAAGCGGGCTGTAGGAAGCTGCCATGAGCGCTGGGAGGGTTTGATCGAAGGATGGCGGGGTACGTGCGCCCCAATAGGCACCGGCCCCAAGTGCGGGACAGATGACAAGGAACGCGAAAAGGATTTTGGCGAACCCAGCGAAGATCGGGACGAGTTGGCCCTCTGAGATGTTTTGCGCTGTGAGGGCACGCTGGATCAAGACGAAGTCGGTGCACCAATAACTGAAGCTCAGAACGAAGCCAAGGCCAACTATGACTCCGAATTGGTCGAGAGTTGCGGACGGAGAAATGGGAGGGAGCCCGAGCCAAAGGTGCCCTTGAAAACCTGGCAGCGATGGTGGAGGGCGCAGGGACGTCGTTGGGAGCCAAAGGAGAGGTAAGAGACCGACAACGAAGATGACGACGCGGAAGACTTCGTTGTAGATTGTGGCTCGCAAACCTCCGAGGTAGACGTAGGCAGCGACAACGCAGGCAACCATAATGGTACTGCTCTCGAAAGGCCACGCAAAGACGGCGCTCAGAGCCTGGGCCATTGCGTAGAGTCCGATTCCAGATAGCGCCGTACCAGTGATGAGGAGAAGCCATGCATTGATCAATCGGACACGTCCATCAAAACGCCTCTCAAGATACTCGGGCAAGCTCCGGACCCCACTACGCATGTAGAGCGGGATCATGACTCCGCCGAGAAGGATCATGCCGGGGATAGCGCCGATCCAATAGAAGTGAAAGGCCTGGACTCCATACTGCGCGGCGACTGCGCTGAGTCCGACTATTTCCAGGGCTCCACAATTGACGGAAAAAAATGCCGATGCGACTACCCAAAATGGAAGTGAGCGGCTGGCATTCAGGAAGTCATTGGAGGAGGAGTCTTTGCGCCGGGCAACACACCCGATGAGGAGGGTGACGCAAAGGTAGACGGGAACGACTGCCAGACCCCAAAAGCTTGCGTGATTCCCGGCCATCGGTTCCCCTGGGGTTCGGCTCGCAATCCGGCGCACCTTGCATCCCGAACAGCTGTCAACGAGCAATGCCCGGCGTGATCACCACATTCTACGTTCCCCACTAGTGTTTCGGCGACCTCTGCCACCTCTGGAGGTCGGTGAGCAAGTTGCTGACTTGTTGTTTGAGTTGCTGATTCTCGCGCTCCAGCATGCGCAGGCGCTCGGTGCGATCCTGGAGATTCTCAGTATTCAGAGCGTGAGAAGCATTCCCATGGATAGCTGCGCTGCGATGGTGGCTTTTGCCATTTCTGGGAACTCCGCTGCTGCGGCGCGCGAGTTGGGCCGCGGTGGGATTTGGACAATACTGCAATTTTGAGATTGCCCAGAGAACCCGACTTTTTGTCTCATCGGAGACATTTCCAGCATCGTTAGTTACGCGAGAGACAGTTGCGATTGAGACGCCCGCAAGGTTGGCAATGTCTTTGACTGTTGCAGCCATGCTGTTTTCTCCAAACGCGACGTTTGCTCGGAGCGGCTCTTCCGTTATGGACCGGACGCCATGTCGTCGACGACCGCCGTTCTTCGAGCCGCCAGGCAATACCGCCGAGTCTATTGGGAAATCCCAGGTTCAACTTCACTATGGGGAAAGGCGGCCATACAACAAGCGGCTTGTGCAAACCCATTGTATACGAGTACATTTTTTGCCGAGGGCAGATTCTTATGGATGCTTTTTTCAAATTCAAATGTTTATCTTTGGCGGGCCTGCTTGGCGCGATTCTCATGAGTGCTGCGCTGATCGAGCCGGCATTTGCAGACGATGCACCTCAGATTGTCGAGAAGGATGGCCGCTTCGCGTTGATGGTGGGGGGTCGGCCCTACTTGATATTGGGCGGTCAGATTCATAACTCCAGCGGTTGGCCTGATGAACTCCCGCAGGTCTGGCAGTCGATGGAAGCCCTGCACGCCAACACCGTGGAGGCGCCAGTGTATTGGGAGCAGATGGAGCCCGGGCCTGGTCATTTTAATTTTACGAACGTGGATCAGATCCTTGAAGGCGCACGCGCACACAATCTTCACGTGATCTTTCTGTGGTTCGGAACATGGAAGAACGGAAACATGCATTACGTCCCTAGCTGGGTGAAGGCGGATTCCAAGCGATTCCCGCGGGTGATCCGGCCGGATGGCGTACCGATTGACGTTCTCTCGCCGATGTCTCGCACGACGCTGGAGGCCGATAAGGCTGCATTTGTCGCGCTGATGCGCCACTTAAGGATGATCGATAACGATCAGCACACGGTCTTGCTGATGCAAGTGGAAAACGAGTCGGGGAATATCGGCAGCGTTCGGGACAACTCCGAGGTTGCGAACCGCGAATTTGCAGCGCAGGTTCCTGCGGATTTGTTGGCTGCGACGGGCAAATCGGGCGGCATGTGGGCGCACGTTTTCGGCGCCGATGCGGACGAGATTTTCCAGGCTTATCACCAGGCGAAGTACATCAACGAAATTGCTGCGGCCGGCAAAGCTGAATTTGCGATTCCCTGTTATGTCAACGTCTGGGTGGACTACCCGGCTGCTGAGCTTCCGCAACGGCAACTGGATTCGCCCGGGATCGGATACCCCAGTGGCGGCGCGGTGCAGAAGATGGTGGGCTTGTGGAGGAAGTTGGCGCCTTCCATCGACATGGTTGGGCCTGACCTTTACACGTCGGATGCGGACTTCTACCGTGAACTTCTGCGCACCTATCGCCGGCCTGATAACCCGTTATGGATTCCGGAGACAGGGCGCGAGGAAGCATTCGGCAAGTTTTTCTACTATGCGCTAGGCGAAGGGGCGATTGGCTTTTCCCCTTTTGGCATTGACCATCCCAGCTTGTCAGACGCGAGCGACGCAATCTGGAAAGCTCATGCAAGGAACTTTGCATTGTTTGGACCGATGAGCCGCGAGATCGCCGGACTCGAATATGCAGGCAATGTGAAGACTTCAGTTGAGGAGCCCGGGCAGACCACTCAGGAACTGGATTTCGGCGCCTGGCAGGCAACTGTAGCTTTCGGTTTTCCGCAAATCGATGGACTGCGCGCCCCCGGTACGAAGGATGTGCACGGGGCTGCGCTCGTGGCGCAACTTGGGCCAGATGAATTCCTGGTTACCGGGATGGATGCGAGTGTTGTCTTTCATTTGCCTGGGAACAAGCCCTGGATCCGCAGCGAGATCTTGTCGGCCGAGCAGGGAGAGTTTGAGGGCGGAAGTTGGAAGGGATCGAGACTTCTGAATGGCGACGAGACCGACCGGGGATTGCAGTTCCATGATGGAACAGCCGTGGTACGGATCAAGATGAATCGCTTCTAGCCGAAGGAGGGAAATGAGTTGCAGCATTTGACATCGAGGCTGATTTGTCGACCTTTCCGATTTCAAAAGGAGGTTGGAGACCGGCCACGGAGCGGAGTGTCGGGCGGTAATTTCGGTCATTGGAGGGTCGATAGGAGCGAACAAATCGAGGAAAGAGGCGGATAAAAAAGCTCTTGACAACGTTTACAGAGGGGGCGTAATCTTCGTCGGGTTTGGGAGGAGTGTCTCTGAATGTATCCGTATACAGAGTTCGTATACATCGGGACAAAACAACCGACAGTTGGTTCGTTCGCGAAGCCCGTTTTTGGAAAAACCCCGTGAACCAATGAAAGCTATTTGGAGGCAAGCGATGTATCTCAGACGACAGTCAGTAGCAGTTGTACTCGGGATTTTGCTGATGCTGGTCCCGGCGCGCGTCTTGCTGGGTCAGGTAGACCAGGGAACGATCACCGGCGTGGTTCAGGACCCTTCGGGGGCCGTAATCGCCAACGCCAGCGTCACACTTACCAATACGGATCTGGGCCAGGTTCTGAAGGCCAAGTCAGACGGCGGCGGCATTTATGTGTTTTCGCCGGTAAAAATTGGCAGCTATCAAATCAGCGCGTCTGCCTCAGGATTTGAAACGACGACGCAGACCAATCTCCACCTGAATATTCAAGAACGTCTCAATGTCGTAATCTCACTGAAGCCGGGTGCAACGACAGAAACGGTCACAGTAACCACGGAAGCTCCGCTGATGCAGACCCAGGAGAGTTCCGTTGGCCAGACGGTAGACGCGCAGACGATCAACAGCGTTCCGCTCAACGGGCGCAACTGGGTTTACATTGCTCAGCTCTCGGCAGGCGCAGCGCCGGCGGATGGCTCACGTGGCGGCGGTAAGGGCGATTTTGAAGCGAATGGCCAACGCGCAGAAGAAAATAACTTCATCCTCGATGGCGTGGACAACAATGCCAACGTGGTGGACTTTTACAACGGCGCCAGCTTTGTGGCACAGCCTCCGCCGGATGCTCTTGCCGAGTTCAAGGTGCAGACCAGCGACTACTCAGCAGAGTTCGGTCACTCGGCCGGTGCAGTCGTGAATGCCAGCATCAAGTCGGGAACGAACGGCATTCATGGCAGCGCATGGGAATACGTGCGCAATACGGCGTTCGACGTGCACGACTGGAATCCGAATGGATATCAGCCGGTGCCTCCCTACCACGAGAACCAGTTCGGCGCGACCTTGGGCGGACCGATCATTAAGAACAAGATCTTCCTCTTCGGCGACGCGCAGGCAAACCGCATTAGCTACAACAAGCCGGGAACGTACTCGGTGCCATCGTTATTGGAGCGCACCGGGGACTTCAGCGAGCTCCTTGAGCCGGCCCTGACCGGCAATCCTTCCACGCAACTCTATTACCAATCGCCCGGAAACGCGCCCGTGCCTTTTGCGAATAACTGTCTGGTGACGAGCACGACCTGCACCAGCAGCGTGAGCGGGGCGACGGTCAATGCGACGGCGTTATCCATGTTGAACTACTATCCGCTACCCAACGCGAACAACGGGCAGCTGTTCAACAACTACATCACGGAAAGGCCGATCATCGACAACACCTTCCAGTGGGATCTGAGGGCAGATTGGAATCTTGGCGATAAGGACACGACCTATTCGCGTTACAGCTACTGGAACGAAGTAGGCCATAACGCGCCTCCGCTGGGGAACATACTGGATGGCGGCGGTTTCGGCGATGACGGCAAACAGAAAAACTATGGCGCCAACTTCATGTGGTCCGAGACACATGTCTTCACACAAACGCTAACCAACGAAGCGAGGTTTGGTTTTAACTATTTGCACACGGGCTTCCAGCATCCGAACGCGGCGAATCTAGGGTTTGCGGCATCGGTTGGATTTGGCGGGATTCCCACGGCCCCTCTGAATGGTGGTTTGCCGGCAGTGAATCTCAACTCGAGCAGCGTGCCGAACGGAGTTTCCAGCTTTGGCAGCCCTACATGGTCGACCACCGATGAGCACGAAAACGTGTATCAGATCATCGACAATGTCACGAAGATCGCCGGTAACCATGCGCTCAAGGCCGGCGTCAGCTTCCAGAACATCCGCTTCTCCACATTGCAACCGCAGCAGTCGCGTGGCAGCTACAACTACAACGGCGAGTTCACATCGAACCTCACGGCATCTGGCGCAACGGTGAGCAACACCGGCTACGGCATGGTCGACTTTTTGCTCGATCAGCAGCACGATGCAGGACTTTCCAATGAAGTAACAAACGGCGATCAGCGGTCGGATAATGCTGCCTACTTCCAGGATGACTGGCGCTTGAACCAAAAGCTCACGCTGAATCTTGGCGTACGCTGGGAGTTCTTTCAGCCCTATCAGGATGTGGGTGGTTACCAGGCGTCTTTCAACCCGACAGGCAGTCTGGCTTTTGATTCAACCACAGGAACGGGCAGCGGCAAAGGACAGTATCTGATTCCCAAGGAGTCGTATGCCGCCGCGCTTGCCGTGATGAGCAGTTCCTCGTACAGTCCGAACTATTCAACGGTTCTAGCGGAAGACAACATCACTGTGATCCCGGTTTCGGATCCACACTTGTTGAAAGCGCAGCACACCAACTTTGCGCCGCGACTTGGAATAGCCTGGTCACCGGATGGAAAAACCGCCGTTCGCGCCGGCTACGGCATGTTCTACGGCGGACTGGAGAGCCTTGGCTACTGGCCGAACCTGGGTGAAAACTATCCGTTCCAATTCACAGGGACGTTTATCCCCGTGGGAAGCTGCAATGCAGACGCCTGCCCAACCGACAACATCAGCATTGGCACCGGCTTCGCTTCGATCATTGCGGCAGGCTTCGCTTCCAACACAACCAACCTCACCATGCGTGGCGCGGATCCGAATCCGAAGACACCTTACACGCAGGACTACAACCTTGCGATCGAACGCGGCATAACCAACGACCTGGTAGGAACCGTCAGCTATGTGGGGAACACAACGCGGCACCTGCCGATTAACGTGGATGCGAATGCTCCTCTGGCGCTGGCTGCTCCCGGCCAGAATTCGCAGCCATTCCGTCCGTTCAATCATTCAGGCGGAACTGCCTCGGTGGTTTACGACGCGATGAGCGACTACAACGCGCTGCAGGCGAAGCTCGAGAAGCGGATGTCGAAGGGCTACAACCTTCTGGCAACCTACACTTGGGCGCACGCTTTGGACGATGCGAACACACCGCTGGGTTCAACAGGCGATAGCGGACAACAGAACTACAACCTGATCCCCATCAAGTACGACTATTCGCAGTCGCCCTTTGATGTCCGTCAGCGTTTCACGTTCAACGCTTTGTACGAACTGCCGTTTGGCAGAGGACGCACATACCTGAACCAGAATGGAATCGCGGACGCCATCGTTGGCGGCTGGTCAGCCAATGCGACGTTTACTGCGCAGACAGGGAATTACTTCACTGTCGGCCCGAGCGGCATTAACACGGCTGCGGGCGGCGAAAATGAAAGAGCCGTCCTCGAGCGCAATCCGTTTTCTTCAGGCGGCACAGCGGCGGAAGGTTCGGGCGCAAGTTGCCCGTCTTCGGTGAAGAACCACGCCAATTGGTACAATCCCTGCTCTTTTGCTAATCCCTGGGATCCGAACGGCAGTGCACATCCTCTGCCGGTTGGCACCTACGTGACGGACACAGCTACCGCAATCGGTTACCTGGGTGGCCGCCGCAACGTAGTCCCGGGACCTGGCTATCAGCGCGTCAATATGTCGATCTTCAAGAGCTTCAGCACGTTCCGCGAACAGAAGCTTGACTTCCGCGCCGACATTTTCAACCTATTCAACTCTCCGGCTCTCGCCAACCCCAGCAACACGGGCGTAGGCACTAACGGAGGACAGATTTCGGGCACACGCACACTGCAGAATGATTCGCCAGATTCGCGCTTCATCCAACTCTCATTGAGGTACGCGTTCTGAGGAAGTGTAAGAAATAAACTGCAGCAATTCGTCTCCTTGAGGGGATCCGCATAATTTTGATGCGGGTCTCCTCTCTTTTTCTGCGCTTGCAGTACGATGGTCTGGATGGAAGTTCGGCCGATGCGAAAGAGTTGGTCCGCTGCGAACCGAGTATCGATCCGAACCTTGGCGATTCTTTTCGTGTCCATTGGCAACTGTATTGCTCAGACGCAACCGCAGATAGCGCACCCAACGCCGGAAAGCGAGTTTCAGGCTGCCATGACGGCCGAGGACCAAGGGGATTTGGAACGCGCCCGGTCGATTCTTGTCGCTCTGCATCGAAGCCATCCTGGTCTTTTTGCAGTAGACGAATCTCTCGGCCTGATCTACGTTGCGCAAGAGAGATACAGGGAAGCGCTCCCGCTCCTGCAGTGCGCGGTACACGAACAGCCGTCGTCCGATGTAGCTCACTCGAACCTGGGTGCAGACCTCTTCAAGATGAGGAAACCCAAGGAAGCGCTGGACGAATTCACAACGGCCGCGCGGCTGAATCCAAAAAATGCGATGACACAGCAAGGATTGGGCGAGCTGTGGTTAGACGATGGCCAGCCGAGGCGGGCAGCTGAAGCGTTTGGCGCAGCTTTGGATGCCAAGCCCAACGACCCTGACCTGGAGATGGATTTGGCCACGGCATTGGTTGCGTCAGGCAACTTCGATAAGGCCAAAGCCGCGTTAGACAAGGTTGACGGCGTCGAGATGTTAGCCGATGCTCAAGCGCTGTTGGGACAGATCGAAGAGGGGAGAGGGAATCCGGTGGAAGCTGCCCGCCACTTTGATCGCGCGGTACAACTTGAGCCGAGCGAATCGAATATGTGGATGCTGGGCGTGGAATATTTGCGGCATTGGACGTTCGACTCGGCAATTCCGGAGTTTCAAGCGGGCTCAGAAAGGTTTCCGGCCAGCCTACGCATGAAACTCGGACTGGGCGCGGCCTACTTTGGCGGCGAGAAGTACGGGGAATCGATTCCGGTATTTGCCGGCCTGCTTGATGTCGATAAAGACAATGCGCTTTATGCAGAATTGCTGGGTCTCGCCTGCAATGCGGTGACGGAGTCTGCAAAATCGAAGTGTACATCTCTGTTGGCCTACGCGGATGCGCATCCGCGCGATGCGAAGGCATCGAGTTACGCTGCCGCCATGCTTTTGACGGAGACCGCAGACGAACACAGAATCGAAGAGGCACGCAAACTCTTGAAGAATGCCCTCGTCGCTGCCCCCAATTTCGCAAATGCCCAATATGAAATGGGTCTGTTGAAACAGGGTGAAGGCGACTGGAAGGGAAGCGAAGTGAATCTCGAACGGGCCGTGTCGCTCAAACCTGATTTGGCGCAGGCGCACTATCGGCTCGCGCTCGCTTACTGGCGCTCAGACCGCAAGCAGCAAGCCGAAGAGCAGATGGCGTTGCAAAGGCAATATGCGCAGCAGGAACAGAAGGATCTCGATCGCCGGCTCCACGAAATTACCGTGTTCGTGGTGGACGCGAAGAAGTGAGTGGGGCTCGAGATACCTACCGACCCAACGGCTGAATTCCGCTGCAGAGTCGGAGACGCAAATACGGCAGCGACTATAATAAGGGATAAATTTAGTTGTCTCGAGCGCGCCGAAGGTCGCAGTATGCCGGCCTGCACTCATTCGAAATTCTGAGGCCGGAGTTGCAATGCAAAATGAAGAACTGATCCTGCTGACCGGGTCGACGGGATTTCTCGGAGTTCAACTGGTTCAGGAACTGCTAGAGCGATTGCCACAGGCAAAGCTGGCGCTTCTCATCCGCGACAAGCCGAACGAGACTGGCCGAATGCGCGCGAACCGGTTCGTCCCAGAAACCAGCCGAAATCGCGTTGAAGTTTATTCGGGCGACGTGAGCCTTTCAAATTGCGGCCTGGATTCTGCCACATATGAGCGTCTTTGCGCAGAAACGACGCGGGTGATTCACTCTGCCGCGACCGTGCGGTTCGATCACACGATTGCAGAAGCAAGACAAATCAATGTGGAAGGAACGCGACGGTTGCTGGATTTTGGCGCCGCGGCCAGAAATCTTCGAAGCTTTACTTATGTAGGAACCGCATATGTGGCCGGCGAGCGCAGGGACCTAGTGCGTGAATCGGAGCTCATGGTTGGTCAGCGATTTCGGAATACCTATGAGCAGAGCAAGGCCGAGTCTGAAGCACTGGTGCGGTCGAGGCTTGGGTCAATGCCCGGAATGATTCTGAGGCCGAGCATCATTGTGGGTGATTCGCGAACTGGCGCGACAACGAGTTTCAAGATGATGTATTGGCCACTGAAGATCTATGCTCGCGGACTTTGGAAGACGGTTCCGGGATATCCGGACGCGATTCTGGACATTGTCCCCGTGGATTACGTGGCACAAGGGGTTGCACGATTGGCATTTGACGATGCTGCTCTCGGCACGACGGTGCATTTGTGTGCAGGGCCAAAAGGAAGCGCAACGATCCAGGAAATTGCAGAGCGAGCGGCGGAGTACTTTCACGGGCCCAAGCCCCGCTATGTCGATCCAAGACTTTTCTTTGCGGCGTTGCGGCCGCTTCTCTTTGCGACACTATGGGGAAAAAAAAGGAGGGTGCTTCGGGATGGCCGCGCCTATCGAGACTATTTCTCGATGAGATTGCAGTTTGATACCACTAATGCGGAACGTTTGCTGGAGCCGGCAGGGATCAGGCCTCCCTTGGTCTTGGACTACCTGGACCGTTTATTCCACTACTGCGTGGCGAGCGAATGGGGACGCAAGCCAGTTTCGGCGTAAAAAGAACTGAAGCGCGCACCCAAGAGCAGGCGCTCTGCTGTTGTAACAAAATGTTAGTTTTCGATTTTCCCATCGCGCATGCGAACGCGGCGCGGGGCGGCGTGGGCAATATCGTCTTCGTGCGTGACGATGATGAGCGTCATTCCCCGCTCACGCTGGATGTTGGTGAGGATTTCCATGGTGCGGGCGGTGTTAACGCTATCGAGATTGCCTGTCGGCTCATCGGCCAGCAGGATCTGCGGCTCATTGGCCAAAGCCCGGGCGATGGCAACGCGCTGTCTTTCCCCGGCAGAGAGCTGGCTGGGGTATTGATTGGCGCGGTGGTCCACGCCCAATTCCTTAAGCAGTTGATGAGCGCGCTTGGACCGGTCGACTCCACTGCGTTTGACTCCCAGCATGGGCACCTGAACATTCTCGACGGCGCGCAAAGTCGGCATCAGGTAGAAGGCCTGGAAGATGAAGCCGACGTGCTCCGAACGATAAGTGTCGAGGTCAATACCTAAGCCGAGTTGCGTGTCCGCAAATAAAACATCTCCGCTGGTGGGACTGTCGAGACCCCCCAACAGGTGAAGCAATGTGGATTTACCGCTGCCGCTGGGGCCTGTAATGGCAACATATTCGCCCGCTGCAATGCTGAGGTCCACGCCACGTAACGCCTCGATGCGCCCGCCATCATAGCTCTTGCTGAGGCCGCGAACCTGAAGTTTTGCGTTAGTCATGATGGAGTGCCTCCACTGGAGAGAGCTGTGCGCCGCGCCAAGCCGGTAAGAGACCGGCAAAAAGGCCGGCGAGAAGGGCAATGCCCAGCGCTTCGAAGAGAAGTTGAGCATGGACGGTCACAACAACCGAACCCGCAGTCTGGGGCAGCACCGCCAGGATCTGCAAAGCGGCGTAGCCAAGGAGGATTCCTACGCAACCTCCGCAGAGTCCCAAGGCTACAGCCTCGAGTTGAATGAGAAGCAAAACGTGCCATCGCTTCCAGCCGAGAGCTCGCAGGATGCCGATCTCGCGGGTTCTTTCGAAAACGGACATGGCCATGGTGTTGGCGATGCCAAGGATACCGATCAGCAGGGCGATCGAAGAAGTCCCCCATGCTGATGCGTGCGCTAGGTGGACGAACTGGTTATTGCTTGCACGCTCTTCTGCAGGTACAGCGCGAAGCCCTGGGAGCGCAGCCTCTATCTGTGCTTCTGCCTGCCGAAGGTAGACGTCCTGGGCTTCGCCGTGCGGAAGGGGCTGGAGGCGAACATGAATGGTGGAAACCTTTCCTTGCAGGCTGCTGAGTTGCTGTAACTGATCGAGCGGAAGAATAACCGCACCCGCTTCGAGGGCAGACGGACCGTGGAAGATGCCGCTCACAGTGAATGACGTTCCCTGGATTTGAAGCGTGTCTCCGGCCGATTTGTGCAGGTTCTGCGCAATCAGATCGCCCAAGATGACTTCGGCCTGTCCATCGCGGAAGAGTTTGCCGGAGAGCATATGAAGCGATTGGAGTTCATACGAGTCGGCTTTCCAGCCGTAGGCGAGAGCATTGACCTCAGGAGTCAGGTCCATCACGTTGTAAATGACGGGTGTGGCCTGTGCAACGATGGGCAATGCGCGAACTTTGCTAGTCGCAGACTCATCGAGCGACGTATTGAGAAAGGTCTGTTGAATGACTGCGATGTCGGTCCCACTTGCTGAATACATTTTCATCCACGCTTGCTCGAAGGCGTTCGAAAATCCGACCAGTCCAACGAATGCCCCGATGGCCATCCCAATTCCGCATAGCGTAAGGCTGGTCCTGAGTTTGCGACGTCTTAGATTCTTCCACACGAAACTGGAAAACGAGAGTCGCATCGCCATGAATGGATCGTCGTCCTTCGCAAACAAGAAATGGGGAACACTGAGAAGTGTAGCGGGCAGGATAGCGTGTGTCCATCGATCCCGAATGCAGGTGGTTACGGGCGTTTGAGCAGTCGGCTGAGTGGGGAAGCTGCAGCCTGTCACGGGGTGCGACAGGCTGCAGGCAAATGGAAGGGGTTGGTGAAGTGGGTCTTGTGATGCGATTGCCCAGGCCAGATCTAGTGGCTCATCCTCGCGCTTCCAAAGTACTGCGCTACGGCGTGCAGGAAGGGCCGAGCTACTGCTGGAGGTGCAACCTCACCATGAAGAATCTGCTCGAAGGGGTGGGGGCCGCCATAGAGAACATCGGTATCTTCCCGATTTTGGCTGACACCGACCCCGTTCAGATCGATCCCAGCAAAAATGCCATGGGTCCGTGACCAGGTCAGGAGTTCAGCACGGAGTTTCCAGTCGGTCGCCGCTTGAGCATCGCGCCCAACGGGTCCGGCAGCTGCCGAAGCATCTCCTCCAATCTTGAATTTGTCGCGCAGCAAATCCTGAAACCCCTTGTCGTTTACGGCAACCAGGACGAGGTCGGTTCCCTGACCACCCGCCTGGAATCCAAACGAACCGCCCGCCATACGAATGAACACCGGAGCGCTCCAACCATGGCCTGTGCGGCAAGTGACGACGCCCTGACCGTACTCGGCACCGAAGATGAAAGCGCCCTTGACCATGCCTGGCACTACTCCGATGCACACCGCGTCGCGAGCGATGCTATCAGGAACTTTGTGGTCAGGGGTGGACATGATCTCGTCGATTGTGAGGCGAGCGTTGTCCAAGCGCTTATCGAGTTTCCCAATGTCATCTGCAAACGCAGAGGCACCTGCTGCGACCAAAAGGGTGCAAACCGCAATGATTTTCTTCATGAGTAGACCTCACCTTTTTATCTTGGAGCCCGCCGCAATCGAACTCAGCGTGGCCCTGATCGCTTCGATGCAGAAACGAACGCAAGAGTGTGGAATATTCGGTGATCATCTCTTTTTAAAGGAGTTTGCCGGAGGGTCTGGCGGAGAGACTGGGATTCGAACCCAGGTTAGAGTTTCCCCTAAACACGCTTTCCAAGCGTGCGCCTTCAGCCACTCGGCCATCTCTCCAGGCACACAGAATCCTCTCTGAATCTAACACAACAAGAAGCGAGGAAAATCGACCTCGATTGGCAATGTAATCGTTTACCGTCTGAAGCTGTTTGGTTTATAGTTCGGCATTGTTCGCGCTACGGCCGCAATGCCGGTAGCGACGTGATTTGAATCCACTTGAGAGATTTCATTTCTATGCCGGGCATTTCTCGTCGTGACTTACTTCATTCAGGACTCGCGCTCTCGGCTTCCTCTATTGCCATGGAATCGGCATGGGGACGTACCGCCGCCTTGATGTTGGGTTATCCGCAGGCGCCATCCTCGGAGGCCTTGGCTGCGATTGTGCCTCGGGAACGCCTGCTCTTCGACTTCGGATGGAAGTTTACTTTTGGCAATAGCGTCGATCCTTTGAAAGACCTCAATTTTGGTTACGGGCAGGGTGACTTTGCCAAGACGGGGGACTTCAAATTTGCCAAGAGCGGCTTTGACGACTCGACATGGCGCGAGCTGAACCTGCCCCACGATTGGGCAGTCGAGCTCCCCTTCGTAAACGACGATGAGCAGAATTCGCATGGTTATAAACCGGTGGGAAGGCGCTATCCGGATTCGAGCGTTGGCTGGTATCGGCGCGAGTTTGAGGTGCCGGCCGAGGACGCGGGCCGCAGATTGACGGTTGAATTCGACGGCGTATTTCGTGATGTGCTGGTGTTTGTGAATGGCTGCTTTGTAGGCCGCAACAACAACGGCTATGCGCCGTTTCAAATCGACATTACAGATTTTGTGGCTATCGGCGCAAAAAACTACATCGTGGCCCGCGTCGATGCCAGCTTCGGCGACGGCTGGTTTTACGAGGGAGCTGGGATCTATCGCCATGTCTGGCTGACCAAGACCGATGCGCTGCACCTTGTGAAGTGGGAGAGTGTCGTTCGTTCTGAAGTCGATGGCAGCGAGGCAACCCTGGCGCTGAGCGCGCAAGTTCGAAATGAAGGCCAAAATTCTGAAAATGCAAAAGTGTCGTGGCAGATCGTGGATGCGGCGGGGAAGACGGTAGCGACAGCGGACGCTGCGGCACAGAATCTTGTCGTCGACGGAGTCGCAACGTTTTCTGCAACGACGAAATTGGCAGATGCTGCATTGTGGTCTGTGGATGGGCCAAACCTTTACGCTGCGATCGTCACCGTGGAGTCCGGTGGGAAGGCGCGCGACGCGGAGCGAGTGAGCTTCGGCTTGCGGACGGCCAGATTTACGGCCGACAAGGGCTTCTTTCTTAACGGCAAGCCAATGAGGATCCAAGGAACCTGCAATCACCAGGATCATGCGGGAGTCGGTGCAGCAGTGCCGGACCGTCTTCAGTGGTATCGCATGGCGGTGTTGCGCGAAATGGGCTGCAATTCCGTGCGCACGTCACACAACATGCCAACGCCGGAGCTTGTTGAAGCCTGCGATCGGATAGGAATGACGATGATGTGCGAAACGCGCCAGATGAGTTCGAGTCCGGAGGGTCTGGCGCAGCTGGAGACGATGGTCAAGCGTTATCGCAATTCTCCGTCAATTATTCTATGGTCCATCGGCAACGAGGAATTTCTTCTCCAGGGCGAAGAGGCAGAGGAAGGCGCAAAAATTGCCGCTACGATGGTCCGGCGCTGCCACGAGCTTGACCCAACGCGCGTTGTGTCTGCCGCGGTAAACGGGGACAACGAGAAGGGCATTTCCAACGCTCTGGATATCATCGGCTTCAACTATCAGCTAAGCAAGCCTGATAGATACCACAAAGAGCATCCAACGCGACCGATGTTTGGTTCGGAAACTTCTAGCGCAATTTCGACGCGCGGGGAGTATGTGACGAGCCCGATGCGCAATCTGGTCAACGCATATAACGGTGTCGTGAGCTGGGGCGAAACCGCAGAAGAGTGGTGGACGTTCTACGGGACGCGGAAATGGGAGGCCGGCGGCTATGCCTGGACAGGCTTTGACTATCGTGGCGAACCGACGCCTTATGGATGGCCGTCCATCAACTCGCAGTTTGGCATTGTCGACATGTGCGGGTTCCCGAAAGACACTTTCTACTACTACAAAGCGTGGTGGCGTTCAGAGCCGTCTATCCACCTCTTTCCGCACTGGAATTTTGCGGGGAGGGAAGGCGACGAGATACCTGTCTGGGTCTATTCAAATCTTGATGAGGTTGAGCTGTTCTGCAACGGGCAGAGTCTTGGGAACAAGAAAGTGCCTCGTCTCGGACACGTGGAATGGAAGGTGAAGTATGAGCCCGGCTTCATCGAGGCGCGCGGCTCGAAAGACGGCAAGGTAGCATTGACAGAAAGACGTGAGACGACTGGGGCTGCCACTGCGATCAGGCTCACTGCCGACCGGACCGAAATCAGCGCCGATGGCGAAGACGTCGCCATTTTGAAGGTGGAGGGCCTAGACAAGGATGGTCGGATCGTCCCGACAGCCAATAATCTGCTCGCGTTCAACGTCTCAGGCGACGGCAAGCTGATTGGAGTAGGAAATGGTGACCCGAATTGCCATGAAAGCGACAAAAAGCCGCAGCGCTCACTCTTTAACGGCTTTGCGCAGGTGATTGTGCAGGCGACGAAGCACGCAGGCGAAATCCATGTCGAAGCCGTGAAAGACGGCTGGGATGGTGACGAATTGACACCGGCGAAAATCACCATTACGACGAAGGCAGCGGAGTTGCGGCCTGCGGTTCCGGTGATTAGGAAAAGAGACTGAAAGTTGGTCGGCACTCGAAGGATATCATGAGGGCTATGAGCAGAAAACTCCGTTGGGGAGTCTTGAGTACTGCCGGAATTGGCACGAGGAAAGTGCTTCCGGCGATGCAGAGAGGCCAGTACACATCAGTCACGGCGATTGCTTCGCGCGATCTTGCCAAAGCGAAACAGGTTGCCAAGGATCTGGATATTGCAAAGTCTTATGGTTCTTATGAAGAACTGTTGGCCGATCCCGACATTGACGCGATATATAACCCTCTGCCAAACCACCTGCATGTTCCGTGGACGATCAAGGCTGCGGAAGCAGGGAAGCACGTCCTGTGCGAGAAGCCGATCAGCCTGACTGTTGCCGAGGCAAAGACGTTGATGGTGGTGCGAGAGCGTACCGGCGTGAAGATCGGTGAAGCGTTCATGGTGCGGAGTCATCCACAATGGTTGCGCATGAAGGCCTTGATTGACGAGGGACGGATTGGGCAGCTTCGCGCAGTGATGGGAGCTTTCAGCTATTTCAATGCCGATCCGGCAAATATTCGCAATCATGTGGAATACGGCGGCGGCGCGCTGCTCGATATCGGATGCTACCTTGTGCAGGCGGCGCGCTATGCCTTTGGAGGGGAGCCAGTGCGCGTGGTGTCAACCATCGACCGCGATCCCCAGATGCATATTGACCGATTGACTTCGGCGGTGCTCGAGTTCAAAGACGGCCATGCGATCTTTACCTGCAGCATGCAGTTTGTTCCCTACCAGCGCGTGGAGTTTTTTGGTACGAAAGGTCGAATCGAGCTCGAAATTCCCTTCAATGCACCAAAAGACAAGCCGACAAGAATCTTTGTCGATGAAGGGAAGGATCCAGGCCGCGTCGGCGCGGAAGTGGAGGAATTTCCGATATGCGACCAGTATACGCTGCAAGGTGATGAATTCTCAAAGGCGGTTCTGGAAGACCGTGAAATACCGGTTCCGGTGGAAGAAGCGATCCGCAATATGAAAGTGATCGAATCGATCTTTCACTCGGCAGAGAAGGGTACGTGGCAGCAAGTGCCTGCGTAGGCGTTTTTCTCGACTGACTTAGAATAGTTGCAAGCCTCCATTTCTCGCGCAAGGTTGGATGCCTTCTGGCTGCGCGATCTTTGTGACCTGAGACCAAACGATGACGCATGCAAAACGCAGCGCGCTGCTGATTCATTTCACCGGACCGGATGGCAGGGGAATTACTGCTGATGTGAGCGGCATCCTCGCCAGTCACAATGTGGGGATCCTGGACATCGGTCAAGCAGTTGTGCACGAAAATCTCGCGCTTGGAATCCTCGTGGAATTTCCGGCAGGAGCCACTTCCACGGCTCTGAGCAGTGCGCTCAAGGCGTGCGCGCAGGCGCATGGTCTTGAGGTCCGTTTCACGCCCGATGTTCTCGAGTCGCTGCCGCGATGGCTCCACGGGTTGCATGGGAGCTACTTCATTATCACCATGCTGGGCAAAGGCATCACGCCGAAGCAGATTGCGCGAGTGAGCTCAATTATTACGTCTCACGGCATGAATGTTGACCGCATCGACCGGCTTTCCGAGCGGCTTTCGTCGCATGAGGATGAATTTAATGCCTGCATTGAATTTGCTGTGCGTGGCGATGCTGCTGAGGAGCCAGCGATGCGAGCCGATTTTCTTGAGGCGGCGAAGGATCTTGGAATCGACATTGCGTTTCAACGAGAGAGCATTTTCCGGCGCAATCGAAGGCTGTTTGCTTTTGATATGGATTCCACTTTGATCCAGGGAGAAGTGATCGATGAACTCGCGCGGATGGCAGGCGTGGGCGAGAAGGTGGCGAAGATAACGGAAGCAGCGATGCGCGGCGAGCTCAATTTCGACGAGAGTTTCACGTGTCGCGTGGGACTCTTGAAGGGGCTGCCAGCTGAGCGAGCGCTTGCACTGCTCGAATCGATTCCATTGGCCGATGGCGCCGAACGGCTGATTCGGACGCTCAAACTGCTTGGTTACAAGACGGCAATTCTCTCGGGCGGTTTTACCTTCTTTGCCCATCATCTCCAGCGTCTTCTGGGCATCGACTATATCCATTCGAACGAACTTGAGATCGTGAGCGGCAAAGTGACAGGCCGTGTTATTCCGCCGATTATCAATGGCGCGCGCAAGGCGGAGTTGCTGGGCGATCTTGCGCGACGAGAGTGTATATCGCTGGAGCAGGTAGTGGCCGTGGGTGATGGAGCGAACGACATCCCGATGCTGAATCTCGCCGGTATGGGCATCGCATATCGTGCCAAGCCACTGGTGCGACAGAAGGCCGACCATTCAATCTCTTACCTTGGATTGGATGGGCTCCTGTATCTGCTGGGTGTACGAGATCGAGATTTGCTGGCGCATGAACGTTCACGGGGCCGTTCAGATGGCGATCGACACGCATAGTAAACTTGAAGCGCATCGTTCGATTGGCCCCGTAGCTCAGGTGGATAGAGCAACGGTTTCCTAAACCGCAGGTCGGAAGTTCGAATCTTCCCGGGGTCACCATCCTTTTGCTGGAAATCCTGGGCTGCGCGCGCACAAAGGGCGCTCCCGGATCTTTGACTTCAAGGTGAGAGACAGATATAAATGTTGATGGCGTGGAATCTCATTTCATGTCATCACCAGCGCGCTCGATCTGACGAGTGCATTTGATCAAGGAAATCGCCAGGATGCTCGGGAAGGCGGTGAAACTCCGCCACTGCCCCGCAACTGTGAGCGCCCCTGCAGGTGAGATCGTCAATCGATCACTGCAGGAAGCCAGCGTAGACGTCCGCGATGTATGGCGTCTCGACAACCACTGGAGGGATCGGCTTCGATCTTATCTGGGAAGGTAGCTGGGTGATGGCGCAAGTCAGGAGACCGGTCTTTGGCGCCCACTAACCGCTTGCGTTCCGAGGGGAACGAAGGAGCCAGAGTGATTTCGTCCAGCCTGCTGCGCAAACTAGTCTTGCGCCTCGTCGTGCCCGTTCTTTTCCTGCTTGCCAACCGCGCCGCACATGCTGCCGCCATCCGTGGAGTTGTCACCGATGCCTCAGGTGCAACGATACGCGGAGCCAAGATCTTTCTCGTCGAAAATGGGTCGATTGCCGCCTCGGCAGTGTCAGCAAGCGACGGAACGTTTGAACTCGTGACAGGCGTGGAAGGGCGCTTCTACCTGGTGGTTTCTGCCGCAAGCTTTCGGCAGCTTGAAACGCCTGGGTTCTATGCAAAGCGACTCGACAACCTGGAGCGCAACCTTGTGCTCGAGCCGGCGTGGGCGCGGGAATCTGTTGTGGTGACCGCGACGGGAACTCCGACGCCGCAGCCGCAAATCGGTGCGTCGACAAGCGTGTTGGGTCCCGTAGACCTTTCGATCGGTACAGATTTCACAAACCCCTTGCAAATGATGCCAGGAACTTTCGTCGTGCAAGCCGGCCAGAAGGGTTCGCAAGGAGCACTGTTCGTGCGCGGAGGCGATTCCGACAACAATCTGGTCCTGCTGGACGGAGTGAGCGCAGGCGACCTGGGCGGCCGTTTCGATTTTGGCCCACTCGCAACGACAGGAATCGAACGAGCAGAGGTCTACCGGGGTCCCGACTCAAGCCTTTATGGGGCAGATGCAGAAAGCGGCGTTGTAAGCCTGAGCACGGCACGTGGGACAACGAGTTTTCCGTCGCTTCTGTTCCACGGCGAATACGGAAATTTCAACACCTCGCTTGAAGACCTGGAGTTGGCCGGAGCTCACAACAAGGTCGATTATCTGGGTGAATTCGATTGGATGCAGACGGATAATAATTTGCCCAACGATGAAGCGCACGCCGCGACGACGGCGGGCAATTTTGGATGGCAGCCCAACGGATCGACCCAAGTGCGCGGAACGGTCCACTACGGTGTTGCAGGAACGGGTGTGCCGAGCGCGTGGGAGTTCTACCATGTTGCGGATCTAGCCACGCAGAAGGATCAGGATCTGATCGTGAGTGGTTCCATTGACAACCAGACCACGGCGGATTGGCACAACATGGTCCGCTATGGAGCCGCACGGAGGCGCGAGCAATACTACTTGTGGCAGCCCAGCGGAAACCTCCAGACCTATGACATTTACGGCGACCAAGCGTACTTCGGCAACACGGTGACTATTACCGGTGCAAACGGCTATTCCGCGACGGGACAGGCAGCGCTCGATTATCCGGAGCAGTATCCGTTCTCGGAATTCCTCGACTCCAACCGCGACGAGCTAGTGTTTCAAAGTGACTACCGCTTCACTCCGCATCTGCAAGGATTGATCGGATTCCACTTTGAAGATGAGCGAGGCCGCGAGTATCTCCCAACGTTTTCATCCGACGAGTCGGCGGAGCGCACAAACTTCGTGTACCTTGCTGCCGTACAGGGGGATTTCAAGGGTCGCTTCTTTTATCACCTGGGCGGCAGCCTGGAGCGCTACTCGGAGTTCGGCACGGAGACGGCACCGGGCGGGGGATTTTCGTTGTATGCGCTCAAGCCGCGCAAAGGCATCTTGAGCGGAGTGCGGATTCTTTTCAACTATGGAGATGCCAACCGCGAACCGGCGCTGACAGACGAGTTTGATTCGCTTTACAGTTTCCTGGTCGCCAACGGATACGCGAGCGCGGCGCAGGAACTTCATATCAACGCGTTGGCAGCTCCGGAAACACGCACCTACGAAGGTGGGGGTGAAATGAGCTTCCTGAGCCAGCGCATTGTTCTGCGGGCCAGCTACTTTCACAATCAATTCGGCAGGCAGATTGAATCGGTAGGAGCCCAGCTTTTGCCGAACATCATTCCCGGGCTCGACGCAGCCGGCCAGCAACAGCTCATTACCGCGTTGGGTTACTACTACACGGATGATTATGGTCTGGACGTGAACAGTGAAGCTTTTCGTGCGCAGGGCGTCGAAACCACGCTGGAAGGCGGGATTGGCAAATCAATTTTTCTGCGTGGCGGATACACCTACCTCGACTCCGTCGTGCAGCGATCGTTCTCGAGCGATAACGAGGCGCTTTTGGGTGGATACGGTTACTCGTTCGATGGAATTGCACTCGGAGCCGATTCTCCTCTCAAAGGTGCCCGGCCCTTCCGGCGTCCACCGCACACAGGGTTCATATCGGCGAACTATTCCACTGGGAAACTTACCGCTTTATTCACTGCTGCTTTTGCAAGTCGGAGTGACGACTCTACTTTCCTTGCCTACTCGGATGAAAATGGCGGAAACAGCCTGCTGCTGCCAAATCGGAACCTGGATTCTGGGTATGCCAAGTTGGACCTGGGTGCGAGCTACGAGTTGCGTTCGTGGTTGGGCGTATACGGGCAGGCGGAGAACCTGTCGAACAACCAACATGCTGCGCCCATTGGCTACATCAATCTGCCATTCAACGTGCGAGCCGGTTTGAAACTGCAATGGGGCAAAAGCAAGTAGGCGAAGAGGCTTTTGCAATTTGAATCCGCCCGCAATTCTCCCGAATTGCAGGACGCGGATTCCATTGATAAAGCGATTTCTTTTAGTCCGATTTCGCTGGTTCGAATCAGTCACGGCGATTGTTACGGTGCGGTGAAATATGCCCGGGAGCGGCCTCTCTTTTCCACAGTACTTGTCCCAAGTCCGTCAATCTGCGTAATTTCCTGCTTGGCTTTCCGGCCTCGCTGTCCCAGAATATTGATTAAACGGGCATCCTCTCATAACAAATTTCCAGATTTTCGGGCCGAGAATGAAACGGGGCCGTGGCAGCACTAGCGCCGCACTCCTGTAACCACCACCAACCAGAGAATTCAGAAAAAAACGGTGAGGAGAGTATGAGACTTTCTTTTTGGAGGAGTGTAGCCAGGTTCAGTCTGGTGCTTTTTGCCGCAATCTGTTTCGCAGTTTCCGGCTCAGGACAACAGACACTTGGTTCCATTAACGGCACGGTGCTCGACGAGTCGGGCGCGGCGGTGCCTGGGGCGACAGTGACCGCTACCAACACGGCGACAAACTTTGTTGCGACGACGACCACACAAGGGACGGGGTTCTATCAGATTTTCAACCTTCCCATTGGCACCTACGTCGTGAAAGTTGGTCATGTAGGGTTCGAGACCACCTCGCTCACCAGCGTTCCAGTGCAGGAAGCGCGCGCCACAACGGTTAACGCCACCGTAAAGATCGGCCAAATCTCTGAATCGGTGACCGTCACCTCGACTCCGTTGTTGAATGCAACGGACACGACCAACGGCTACACACTCGACAGCGCGCAGATCGATCTGACGCCCTTGGCGACGGGGAGCTTTACGCAGGTTGCAGTGTTGTCGCCGGGCGTGAATGCTGAACTGCTTTCGAACCTCGATTCCAATGCTGGACTCGGCAACCAGCCCATCTGGGCCAACGGCCAGCGGGACACCTCAAATACCTTTCAGGTGAACGGTGTCGACTCCACCAACCTTTTCAATGGCAAGAGCTCCTCGGGTTCCAGTTCGCAACGCTACAACTTCAACATCGGCAGCGCGCCCACGACAGGCGGCACGTTCTCAGTAGGAACATCCGTCTACGGATCGAACGGCAACAGCCTGCCCTCTCCTCCGCCGGAGTTCATGCAGGAGCTACGCGTGAACGCATCCATGTATGACGCGCAGCAGGGTGCGACGAGCGGCGCACAGATCGACGTGAATACTGCGACGGGAACGAATAACTGGCACGGACAGGCATTCGGCAGCTACGCCAACAATCTGCTTAATGCATCGCCCTTCTTCTTCAACCAGGCCTACCAACTCACGGAGCAAGGGATTGGCGATTTTCCTTCATCTCTCGTCAATCCCTGGCTCCGCCGCACAACCGGCGGTGTCTCGATCGGCGGTCCGCTCAAGAAAGACAAGCTGTTCCTCTTCGCAGGATTTCTGCGCAGCGTGAACCTGGACAACTCCACTGGACTCTCCACCATGACGGTGCCCAGCGGCCTCACGGATGACCGCAGCGCCGCCGGACTTGAAGCAGCAGACGCCGCCTGGGGCGGCACCGGCGCTGTCACAATTGACCCCGTAGCAGAGACCCTGCTGAGCACCAAGATCTCCAACGGTCAGTACCTGATTCCGTCGGCTCAATCGACTCAAACCTATTTGTACGGCGTTCCCAACGCGTATCTCATTGGGACCTCCCGACTCAGTGCGAATGAAGCGACGGTGGCGCTCGACTACGATGCGAGTACGAAAGATCGTGTCTCGGCCAAGTATTACTACCAGAACGCCCCAGTCACCCGTCCCTTCGGCTTTTCTCAAACTCCCGGTTTCCCTGTGACCGCGCACAACGGCTCCCAGGTCTTCTCTCTCGGAAATACTATTGCGGTCGGTCCCCGGTTTAACTGGGAACAACGTCTCGGGTTCGTGCGGGAAGGGACTTTCAGCAACTACCGGCAGTCCTTTTCCGGCGGAAACCTTGGCGTCTCAGCCGCGCAGACCGACAACCTCGCTGCCAATGTGATGCCCGGCATTGAGATCACTCACTTTGGCTATTTCGATCAGTCCTCTCCAGCGCTTGACATGGGTCCAGCCGGAACGCCCGGCGCATTTGTTGACATGGGCTATTATCAGAACCGCCTGAATCCTTCGACCAATGTGATCTTCACGGCAGGCAAGCATACGATCGTTGCCGGCGGCGGCTATAGCTATACGCAGCTCAACATTACCAACGATCGCACCGGCCACGCGCAGCTCACGGTGAGTGGTTTTGACAACTTCCTGCAAGGCATTGTGAAGAGCTCGAGCGTGGTGGAAAGCATTGATCCCGCCACGCACCGCAACAACGCGGATCGTTATTACCGCACCAACGAGTTCAACGGTTATGTACAAGACAAGTGGCAGGCACTGACCAATCTGAGCATCACTGCCGGTGTCCGTTATGACTACCACGGCGGCATGACCGAAAAATACGGTAACATGTTCAACTTTGAGCCCAGCCTCTACAGTGTTACGGGAACCGCCGAGGTTCCGAATGGATTCACAGTGAACAACGCCGGATTTGTCATCGCCGGTAACAACAAAGAGAGTCCGACCAAGGGCGAAACCGATTCGACCCTGGACGGACGCCAGTGGGGCATCTCGCCGCGCGTTGGCTTCGCCTGGTCACCCAAGAGCTTCCACAGCAATCTCGTGATCAGCGGCGGCGCAGGTCTTTACTACGATCGCGGCGAGCTCTTCACCTATCTCTCGCAACCCGCAGGCGGTTCGATTGGCGGCCCGTTCGGCGTAACCGAATCTTCACCTCTGGTAAGTGTTGCGACCGGCAATTCGAATCAGGGGTACCAAGGAAACTCTGGCGGATTGACTCTCGAAAACCCGATGGGAAATCTTGCCTTTCAAACATCATCCGGCGGTGGAATCTACGTGCCGCCGAGCGCGAATCCGAATGTTATCAATGCTGCTCTCCAGTCGCAGTTGAACGAAATGACGAATTACCCTGACCCCTCATCTTATGACTACCAGTTCGGCAAAAACTGCAGCGGCTGGCAAAGTCAGGAAGGATACACGCTCTGCACTTCGCCGTTGAATTTCGGCGTGTACGACAAGAACAACGTGCTGCCGTACACGCTGAACTACACGCTCAACGTGCAATGGCAGCCTACGGGCACACTTGCTGTCCTGGTCGGTTACAGCGGGAATCGCGGCCGCCATGCGGTAATTCCGATACCCATCAACGAGCCGGGTATTGCAACTCCTTCCAACCCCATCTGGGGCGAAACAGCCACCTATGGCATGGATATACTTGACCAGAATTCCTACAACTGCGACTACGACTATTGCCCCATCGTGGAAGAGCCTTGGAACACGTTCGATGCCGGGAACACGGACTTCAGAACGCCGTATGTCGGATTCAGCCCGAATGCAGCGGACTTCAAAACTGTAGGCGTTTCCGCCTACGATGCTCTCGAAACGCATCTTGAGAAACGGTTGTCGCATCACTTCCAGGTGGGTGGAAGCTACACATGGGGCCACTCGCTGGATGAGCAGAGCGACATCGGCCTGTTCTTCACCGGTGACAACCCGAAGAAACTTCGCGATTCGTGGGCGTCTTCTGACTTCGATCGCAAACATGTCTTTTCTGCAAATTTCCAGGTCGACGTGCCGAATGCCACATCAACGAACAAATTCGAAGGATACTTCACGAACGACTGGCATCTGACCGGAATCGCCATTCTCCAAAGCGGCGAGCCGTGGTCTCTTTACGAGTTCTACGGCGCAGTCGGAAGCATCAACTTTGGAAACTTCCCGACCCTTATGAACCCGGTGCTGGGTATCAAGGATCCGAAGAATCCGAAGTCGGCGCTGACGGGCAACTCAGGCAAATTCCGCGACACCGGTGGCCAGTACATTCCGTACATCGATCCGTCGCAGATCGCCATCCACTACATTGCTCCTGGTACCGACGGAGTGCCGGTTTCCTCGGGCAACGAGCCTTCGGACATTTATCAGACTTCGTTCAATGTCGGTCAGCGCAATATCTTCCGGCAGGATTCCCAGAAGCGCCTCGATCTCTCGTTGCGCAAGGGCTTCCAGGTCTCAGGGAAAGTGCGGATTCAGTACGAGCTCAACGTCTTCAACCTGACCAACACCATGAGCCCCGATATTCCGCAGGATCAGGCACAGATCCGCCAGAACAACGGATGCTCTGCTACCGCGATTGCGGCGTATGGTGGCGACAACAATTGCAACACCTATCGCAGCTACCTGGGATACGGTGAGGTGGTCACATCCAACGACCCTGCCGATCAGCAGTCGGCATTGACCAATCTTGATCAGGTGCCGTTCGCAACGGGAACGGGCAAATCCACGCGGCTTCCTCTCACCCTGGATTTGGCACAACAGCAGGGAACTTGCACACTTCCAGCTCTCACGATCTCCGGAACGGGCAAATGCCCCAACAACGCCGCGAACTTCGGCTCGGTTACCGGAACCATTGGTGGGTCGAGGGCATTCACCACGGGAATCCACGTGACGTTCTAAAAGCGCGACGGTATTGCAAGAACCGGGAGCCTTCGGGCTCCCGGTTTTGTTTGAGCTGGCAGTCGAGCGGGGAGCGCCTTAAATGCCACCCCCTCCCCCCGGACTCTGCGCGGAAGGTCCTTATTTTCAACAGTTTAGGTAAAGTGTTTCGCCACAAAGTCCTCCAACCAGTGGAGTTAGCCGCAGAGTCGTCTCAGCAAAGGACTTAGAACCAGGGAACGTTTCGCGATCCACTGTGAAGTATGAAAGGAAGCTTTCCTCAGCGTCACAATTTCACAGCCCGAGACTTTTTTTGAGTGTTGAGTGTGGTCTATTGGCGGACGGCAGGGCGCTCAGTTTCATTCATTTCTCATGAAGCTTGAAAGTCCTCCGAGGGCGGGAGCAATGATCTCAAGCTTTGAATTCATTATGAGCTTTTCTTGGAATTAGACTGCAACATTGCTCAGGCAATCGTGCTAGTGGAATGAGGAGGATGCAGCGGGAAGTTCAAGTATTGCTCTTGACAAGAAAAATGGTCAGCGTAAGCAGGAAAGGATTTAGAGACAAAGGGTGGGCAGCAAGCAGGAGCAGCAGTTTTCGGTTCCGCGAAGAAAAATCATGCTCAGGAAGGACGAATGAGCCTGAGGTAGTCGGGTTCGTCGGCGATGGTTGCATAACGGAAGCCGCGCACGATGCGCCGGTCTTTGAGGAAGAAGGCGCCGGGCATTTGATGGGAATCTTCATGGATCATGCCGATGCCGTATTGCCGGAGCGCGCCCTTGAGCCAGCCTTTGACTACGGTGGGGTTGAAGAAGTGGAGAAAGGGGTTGGTGCGGGAGAGATTGAAAGCTGGATGCTGGTAAAGCGATGCGTCGGGGTTGCCGATGCGTTCGACGTCGGAGAGCTGATAGTAGTCGAGGTAGAGCTTGGCGCGTTGGGGAGTTCCGAGGTGGACGAAGACGGGCTTGGTACCGGTGGCGGCGATTTGCGCGCGCAACTTTGAAACCTGGTCGAGGGCCTGACGGCAGAAGGCGCAGCCAAAGTGGCGAAGAAAGACGAGCAGGATGGGCGATGCGTCAACGAGCTCGAGAAGGGAACGGCCCGATTCGGCATGGAACTCGCGCATAACCGTGGTCAGATCGGTTTGCGCGACGGGTTCGGTCGTTGTGGGCATGGAAGGAGTGGATCTTGAGGGTACGGATCGCGAAGACTGCGGATGATTTGCTCCTGCAGTATAGCCCCGGCTGGGTGGGGCTGGATTTTGCAGCAAGAGGTCCATGCTCGGGGTACGAAGGTGGAGAGGATTTTGGATTGAGAGATGTGGTGTTGGAAAGAGGGAGTGAATTGCAGAAGAAAACCCCCGACCGAAGCCGGGGGTTTCTGTTTTTGCGCCGGAGGCGCGGTTTCCTGGACGCGAAGGCCTAGTACATGCCGTCCATGCCGCCGCCGTGGCCGCCACCGGCCGGAGCTGCCGACTTGGGCTCGGGCATCTCGACCACCAGAGCTTCAGTGGTGAGCAGCAGGCCAGCGATGGAAGCCGCGTTCTGCAGAGCTGTACGGGTGACCTTGGTGGGGTCGATGACACCGGCCTTCACCAGGTTCTCGAAGACGCCAGTCGCCGCGTTGTAGCCGTAGTGCTGGTCCTTGTGCTCGAGCACCTTGGCAACCACCACTGCACCCTCTTCGCCGGCATTGGCGACGATCTGGCGCAGGGGCTCTTCGAGCGAGCGGAGCACGATTTGCGCACCGATCTTCTCGTCGCCTTCCAGGGTCTTGATGAGTTCCTGAACCGCGGGAGTGGCACGAACCAGAGCCACACCGCCGCCCGGGACGATGCCTTCTTCCACTGCAGCGCGGGTTGCATGCAGAGCATCTTCAACGCGAGCCTTCTTCTCCTTCAGCTCGGTCTCAGTTGCCGCGCCCACCTTGATGATGGCTACGCCGCCAACGAGCTTGGCGAGACGCTCCTGGAGCTTTTCGCGGTCGTAGTCAGAGGTGGTCTTCTCGATCTGCGAGCGAATTTCCTTGACGCGGCCGTCGATGTCGGTGGACTTGCCGGCACCGTCGACGATGGTGGTGTTGTCCTTGTCGATGGTGATGCGCTTGGCCTTGCCGAGATCCTCGAGCTTGACGCCTTCTAACTTGATGCCGAGGTCTTCAGTGATGGCCTTGCCGCCGGTGAGGACGGCAATGTCGCCGAGGATGGACTTGCGGCGATCGCCGAAACCGGGAGCCTTGACAGCAGCCACGTTGAGCGTGCCGCGGAGCTTGTTGACCACGAGGGTCGCCAGTGCTTCGCCTTCCACGTCCTCAGCAATGATGAGGAGGGGCTTGCCGCCGCGAGCAACCTGCTCGAGGAGGGGAAGCAGGTCCTTCATCGCGCTGATCTTCTTCTCGTAGATCAGGATGTAAGGTTCGTCGAGTACGCACTCGAGGCGTTCCGCATCGGTGACGAAGTAGGGGCTGAGGTAGCCGCGATCAAATTGCATGCCGTCGACTGTCTCGAGACCAGTGTGCATGGTCTTGGACTCTTCGATGGTGATAACGCCATCCTTGCCGACGACCTTAACAGCGTGGGCAATGATGTCGCCGATTTCCTGGTCACCATTGGCGGAGATTGCGCCGACCTGGGCAACGGAACCTTCGTCCACGGGCTTGGAGAGCTTGCCGAGAGCGCCGCCCTCGGTCCACTTTCCGTCCTTATCGCGCGTGCCGATGATGGCGGTTACGGCCTTGTCGATGCCACGCTTGAGAGCGGTCGGGTTGGCGCCGGCGGCAACCGTCTTGACGCCTTCGCGGAAGATGGCCTGGGCCAGAACCGTGGCGGTGGTGGTGCCGTCGCCGGCCACGTCGCTGGTCTTGGAAGCCACTTCGCGGACGAGCTGTGCGCCCACGTTCTCGAGGGGGTCCTTGAGATCAATTTCCTTGGCCACCGTCACGCCGTCCTTGGTGATGGTGGGCGAGCCGAATTTCTTCTCAATCACAACGTTGCGGCCCTTGGGGCCGAGCGTCGCCTTCACTGCGTCTGCAAGGGTGTTCACACCGCGCAGAATCGCCTGACGGGAATCTTCACCGTGCAAGATTTGCTTTGCCATTGGTTCAACTCTCCTTGGAACAGTTGTCAGAATTCATGGATCAGAGATCGGTGGTCAGGAACATTTCCCAGTGTCCAGCCGATTGTGTTGTCGCGCACAGGCGCGGAACGCCGGAACTACTTCTTGACGATGCCGAGGACTTCTTCCTCACGCATGATGAGGAACTCTTCGCCATCGATTTTGATTTCGGTGCCGGAGTACTTGCCGAACAGGATCTTGTCGCCAGCTTTGACGTCGAGAGGAAACACTTTGCCTTCGTCGTTGGACTTGCCCTTGCCGACGGCGATGACTTCGCCTTCCTGGGGCTTTTCTTTGGCGCTGTCGGGGATGATGATGCCGCCACGGATGGTTTCGCCTTCTTCCAAACGGCGGACCAAGATGCGGTCGTGAAGCGGGGTGAAGGTCGTGGTCTTTACAGAGGTTGCTGCCATTGCTTCGCTTCTCCTTCGCGCGCAGGCGGGGTGAAGCCCCGAGTGCGCTGTAAGTGGTTTATGAGAAATGGGTTGGCCCAGACGAGACTTGCTCTGTCAGTTTCGGTAGCCATCCGCCTGGCAGTTCTGCCAGCGCAGCGCTAGCAGTCTCGCCTTCCAATTGCTAAAGATAGGGGAGGAAAGCGGGAGTTGTCAAGCGGCAGGCTCGAAAATTGAGCGGCCTACACTCAAATTTTACCAGTTATTGATCATCAACCGAGATTGGGAGGTTTTTCATTTCTTGCGCGGGTTGGGTGTGCGAAGGAATAGAAGTATTCCTTCGATGGCTGCCCTGAATTTAAGGCGCCAGGGGCTTCGCATGATTTCTCCGGGACCTTGCGGATCTCTTGGCCAAGTTAGAGGTTTGCCGCGCAGGCGTCCGGCAAGGAATTGGAGCAGGTCGAGCCGGCGTTTCGGGAATTCGCTGAAGAGGAGAAGCCAGTAGGTGAGGGAGTAGCGCGCTTCGAGCTCGATCGGTACGCGCCGCAATGGCGGGTGATTGACGATTGCGCGGGGAGTGTAGGCTGCACGGAAGCCGAGAGACAGCAGGACGGCGAATGCGTAGCTCTCTTCGGCTATCTCAAATGGCGCGCCTCGTCCGAGGCGTTCATCGAAAAGCGGACGATTGGGGCATGCCGAGCGGCGAAGCGCCATATTGCTGCCCAGTCCGAGGCCACCGAAGGTGGCGATCTCAAACCAATGCTTGTCCTGATTGCTAATGACGCGCAACTCTTGTTCGCCGGCAGAGGAGGGCTGATCGTCGGGTGTTTTGACTCTTCCAGCGACGGCGGCCACTTGAGGGTCTCCAAAAGGCTCGACAAGGAATTCGAGCCAATGGGCATCTGGAATTGCGTCATCGTCGAGATACGCAATGATGCTTGAAGTCGACTCGGCCATGGCCCGGTTGCGGGCGCGACTTAATCCTGTTGTTGGTTCGACGGTGTAGCGCGCGCTGAATTCGGATGCAGTGGTTCGCGTGGGTTCGTCACCGACGGAGTTATCGACTACGAGAACTTCGGTCGGTTGCGGGGAGAGAAGGCGGACTGCTTCAAGGACGCGCCGGAGTTTCTGGTGACGTTGCCGGGTGCAGATAACGACGGAGACGGTGAGTCGATTCGAGTTCTCAAAATCTGCGCGGGCTGCGCCAAGTCCAGTCGCGGGAGAAGTCAATCAACAATCCTCAAGTCCGTGCCGATTACTTCCTGTCCGACCCGGTTTGTGGAATAAATGCCCCGCAAGTGTCGCACGCAGGCCGTCCATTGATTCCATTCAGGCCCAGTGTAGCAAACAGGGCCAGCCAGAATGTCCGCGGATATCCAGTCCAACTCTATGTCTGGGAGAGGCTTACCGGTGGATAAATGGATAAGAAGAAGGCTGCGGCACAGGGGTGCCAAGATTGGAAACGGGGCCTCGGGATATTTTCGAGAACGATGAAGCTCACAGGCGAGGTAATTTGCCGAGCGGGTGTGGGTGAAGGGGAAGGGGATTTAAAACTTTCGGTTGACAGACGTCCTTATTATCGATTATAGATTATCGCGCGGTTGAGGTCTGTCTTTTCGTATTGCGTTGCTTGGGCAAGAGCGGGCGAGAAGAATGAAAACGCTTTCGAGCGGTGTTTCGCGCAGATTGACAGGAAGCAGGACGCTGACGGCGATAGCACGCAATTCCCCGTCAACTTCCCAGAATTACCAAACAGCTTTTGAGAGGCCAGAATGAAGAAAGAATTCGGGAGATTCCTTTCGATATTGGCATTGGTGTTGTTGTTTTCGACGGCCAGTTGCTACGCACAATTCAACGCAGGAATTCAGGGAACGGTGCAAGACACGAAGGGTGCCGTGGTTCCGAACGCGTCCGTGACGTTGATAAACGATGCCACGGGAATAAAGCAGACGACATTAAGTGGCTCCAACGGCGTCTATCGATTCACGAGTCTAGCTGCGGGCAGCTACACGGTATCGACGGCGGTGCAGGGATTTTCTTCCTTTACTTCGAGTGTGGTTCTGACAGCGAACCAACTTTTTGATGTCCCCCTGGTTCTTGCAGTCGCGTCTGCTTCGTCGACGGTGACAGTGACCACGCAGGCGCCATTGCTGGATACGTCGGACAGCCGACTGGAAGAGACACTAAACACGACAGCACTTTCGGACTTGCCGTTGCCGGGAAGGAATCCGACCAACGTTCTGACGATTGCTCCAGGTGTTACCGGTCTTGGAGGGCAGTCTTCTCCTGGCGCGAGCACGTCGACGAATTTCGCTCCTGAGAATTGGGTGAACGCCAGCGCGAACGGGCGCGGCGCGAACGGAAATCTCTACATTGTGGACGGCATGGATGTGACGAGCTTTATTCGTCCCGGTGTGCTGAACCTGACGCCGAATGCGGACTCGCTGCAGGAAGTGAGTGTTCAGACGAACACCTACACCGTGGATTACGGACGGTCGAGCTCGATTCAGACGGTCATGACGAGCAAATCGGGGTCTAATCAATTCCACGGATTGGCGAGCGATTATTATGAGTCCCAGCAATTGCAGGCGCGCGGGGAGTTTGGCATTCCGAGTGGAACTCCGTTGCCGCCGTACCACACGAGCAACTTCTCCTTTGCGTTGGGCGGACCGGTAATCCCGCATCACGAGTTCTTCTTCTTTTTGGGGTATGAACCTTATTACTCGGTTGCGTCGTCAGGTAGCTCGCTACAGACGTATGAAGATCCGGCTTTTGTGTCGTTTGCGCAGACGGTGCAACCGAACACTGGCGAAACGCAGATCATGGCGAAGTATCCAGCCAGTGCGGCGACCACCGTGGGCGTGAATTCGACGGCAGGGCAATTGTGGAGCAATACGCTTCCTTCAGCTGACCAGGCAGCGTGCCTGGCGGGCACGGGGAATCTGGGTCCAGCCTACGACAATATTCCTTGCGCGACGCCGGTTCTTGATACCGGACGATTCACGCCTTCCAGCATTTACAACGCGAAGCAGTACAACATTCGCCTGGATAAATATTTTCCGAAGGATCGCATTTTCGGAAACTTCTACCGCAACACGGCCAACACAGGCGGTCCCAACGTGCGCCCGGCGTTTGATACGACGAGCGACTATTACGTTTTCAATTTGCAGGGAAATGAAACGCACACCTTCTCGCCGAGCATGCTGAACGAAGCGATCTTCGGCTACTCGAGGATTGAAGGGTTTGCAAACAAGACGGGACTATTTACGGTGCCGATCGTGAGCGTGAACCAATTGGGCAACGGCTTCGGGGACGGCTTTGCGCAGGGAGACTACATTCAGCACAGTTATCACTGGCGTGATGTGCTGACGAAGGTCGTCGGGTCTCATAGCGTGAAGGCCGGGTTCGATGTATGGCGTGGTGACGACGATGTGTTCTTCCAGGGGCCGGACGGCATTCCGAGTCTGAGCTACACGAATATGATCGACTTCATCAATGATGACATCTATTCGGAGAGCGGACTTTCCTACAACGTGGTGACGGGAAATCCCGTGCCCTACACCTACGGGTATAAGAAAACCACGCTGGGCATTTTTGCTGAGGATAGCTGGAAAGCGAGCCGTAAACTCACGGTGAACTACGGCGTTCGCTACGATAACAACGGCAATCCCTATGTGGACGAGGCATTGCCGGGGAAGGCTTCCGGCGCGCCGAAGAATGTCATTTCGAACATGACCCTGGGATCGGGTTCGAATTTTGCAGAGAAGATTGCGAATGCGTCGTTCAAGGTGCAGCCGAATGTGTACCCATCGGACCGCAACTGGATCTTCTCTCCGCGCGTGGGATTGGCCTATGATCCGACGACCAGTGGAAAGTGGGTTATTCGAGGCGGCTTCGGTCTTTTCCACGATCTGCCGACTCTTGGCAATGAAGAAAATCTGCTGGGCAACAATGCACCTGGGCCGACGGTTCCAACATTTTTCAGCAACGGATCGACGGCGCCTCCGGTGTTTGGATTGGGCACGCAGAATCACTATCCGTATGGCTTTACCTATCCTGCGTTTGTAGGCACGCCGCTGGATGCGAATGGCGGCATTGTTGGCTCGAATATCTCGATGGGCGCGGTGAAGCAGAACATGCTGATTCCCAATACGCTGGTGTGGTCTGCAGCAGTGGAGCGGCAGCTGACGCCAACCTTGACGGCGAGCCTGGGGTATTCAGGGACTCACTCAGATAACTTGATCGTGGTGGGCGGGAATACGGGCGACACGAGTTACACGGCTGACGTCAACCTGTCTCCCGGAGACCTGATTCGAAATCCTGCTTTTAATTCGAGTGGGGTTTGGACAGGAGATGGCATTCAGACTCGACTGAATCCAAGCTTTGGCCACATCAACTATGAATTCAACGGAGCCCGCGCAAACTACAACGCGTTTATTGCAGCGGTGAGAGGGCGCTTCGGCAAACATGGATTCCTGACAGCGTCGTATACGCGCTCAGTGTCCAGAGACGACTCGACCAATTATCCCGATGGATACACCGGAGCCGGTGGCGGAACGAACTACAACGTCAACCAGTTTTACAGCCTTTCGAACTGGGATGTTCCGAACCGAGTATCGATGGGCTCGAGCTACGATATCCCCGGCCTAGTAAATAATGGGGGATTTGTGAAGAGGTTGACATCGGGATTCAACCTGGCATCGACGATGATTTTGCAATCGGGCAACCCGTTCTATGTCACGAGCGGAAACTCCCTAGCATTGATCGATACCACGGGTGTGACTGTAACGACGGCAAATTACGCGAGTGAGCTAGCCGCGGGAAATATCACGTATGCGGCCAACAGCGGCAACTATTCTGCGGACGGCGACAACGGCAGCGACGTGCCCAATGTGCTGAGCTACCACCAGAAACATGACAGGAAGTCGTATCAATTTAACGGCGTGGTGGATGCAGGCATCTTTACCCACGCCCAGTTCGCAGCTCCGGCGTTTTCGCCGAACGGCGCGGAAGGAAATGAAAAGATGAACGCGTTCCGCAACCCCGGATACGCTGACATCGATCTGACGGCGCGCAAGGCAACGGAGATTACCGAGCGGCTCAATTTTGAATTCCGTGTTGACGTCTTTAACCTTTTCAACAGAGTGAACCTGAACGGCGTGGATGCCAATTTCAACGATACGAGCGCGGGATTCGGCACAACGGGCAGCAGCTTGCCTCCGCGTTACATGCAACTGGGAGCGAAGGTCACGTTCTAGAGTTGAGTGCTGATCGACTCCAGGACAACCAAACTCGACACAACCGGCATGGGGACTTTCCGGTCGGTTGTGCCGGTAGGGCGAAGTCTCGCAGGGAACCGCCGCTGGGAAGAGGGCTTTTCCAATTGCTGTTTTGTGGAGTGGTGCGAGTTCACGAGAGGTCTCCTGTTCAACTGTGGTTTCTTGAGAGTGGCATGGAAGGCGATGAGCCTTTTGGCCACTCAAAATTTTTGTGACGAAAAGCGGCACGGCATGTTGGGGTGAATTGGGAGACCGAGGAATGGTTTTGGGAGGTTTAGAAGGTTGAGTTTCGGCTTACTTGACCAGGCGAGAGAGATCCATATCTTCTTCGTTGATGCCGAGCCCGTATTGATCGTTCCAATATTGAACGGTCTGCTTGATAAACGCTTTGCGCGCAGCGTCTTTGTTCCTGCTACGCAGCCCTTCGAGGATACCCAGGTGTTCCTGGACCGCAGCAAGGCGCTCACCGACTGCTTTCGGATTCCCCGGCCAGCGATCGACGATGGAGAAGACGAAGAGACGAAAGGTGATGGTCTCGAGAGTGGTCCGCAGATATTCGTTTCCAGCCAATTCCCAAATTTTGCGATGGAACGAAACATCGCTTTCATGGAAACTCTTGACGTCAATCTCCGAAATTCCGGAGCCTGCCATAGCTTCAACAATGGCGGTGAATTCCTGGTCATCTGCAGGGGTGAAATTTTCAGCGGCTTTCCCGACCGCGATGGCTTCCAGCGGAATGCGGACTTCCTGAATAAGCCGGAAGTCCTCGGGACTTAATTGGGCAACATAGGTTCCGCGCTGATGAGTCTTGCGGAGGAGCCCCTGATGCTCGAGCTCATGGAGGGCTTCGCGCAGGGTGGGCTGACCGATTCCCAGGCGTTCCGCCCATTTCTGCTCAATGATTCGGTCGCCGCCGCGCAATTCGCCGGAAATGATGGATTCACGGAGGGCCTGGGCCGCAGCCTGGGGTGCGGTTTGGATGACGAGTTGGCGGCTCTTCGTTTTCATATCCTGCATGCCCGTTCACTGGGCCGACAGATTCTCAATTCTCTATAATAAACCGATTATACGCTGCACTTTTGAAGGTTTCGCATCACTTGAGGAGCTCAATCAGTAGCGGCATGTTGGGTTGAATTGGCCGGACTAATGGATAAGTGAAGTCGAATGCTTCGTGAGCCACGAGGGCGCAGGAACTGTGCTTTGGAGGGCGAGGCATGGGTTGAGAATTCGACCTCGGAGAGAAGTATTTGGCTGGTGATCCAAGGGCTCACCCCGAATCAAGAAGTGCGCTTGCGATTTTGTGTGCATCGGGAGAGCCTGGTCGCTTCATTCTTCGAGTTGCAATGAGGGAATGCGCCGGTCGTTGCTTCGATCGAAGCGATGGAGAATGCAGCCGAAGATCTGCCAGGGGAGCTGGTGGAAGGATCTGGCGCTGGAAAATTGTCTAGCCTAGGGTTTCGATACTCTTAGAAGACAATAGCTTGCATATGACAAAAGATAATCTATAATTGGCGCATGTCGAAGCGTGGTTCTGGTGATGACTGTCCGGAGAGAAGGGTGCCGGACCTAGGGTACGCGTTCGACAGAAATGATCCGTTCGATCGTCATGCTCCCGTTCAACTTGTGATTCCGAAGCTGATGGAAAGTGAGCGGTTCATGGAGAGCATTCGGAAATTCCAGACGTCATCTGGAACGCTTGCAGTCTGGTTTCTGGGGCAGAATGGATTCATCCTCAAGTATGGTGACGGACCGCTCATCGGCATCGACCTATATCTCTCGAATAGTTGTGCCTCAATGTTTGCCCATTTGCCTTTTCGGCTCGACAGGCAGCTCCCGGTTTTTGTTGAACCGGAGGACTTGGACATTGATGTCTTTATCACGACTCATTCGCACCAGGATCACGCCGATCCCGAAACGATTGGGAGGATGAAGAAGGGAAGCGCGATCTTTGTCGGCCCGTTCGACTCATGCAATCTTTATCGAGAATGCGGAGTGCCCGAAATAAGTCTCCGCTTGATTCATCCGGGGGAGACGATTGAGCTTGGGCCGTCCCTGACGGTGCAGGCAACGTTTGCATTTCCGACTGACAGCACGGACTTGAATCACACCGGCACGCTGCTTCGCTTTCCCAACGGGACGACGTTTTTTGACACTGGAGATACCGCGTACGCCGAGCGGTTGTCAGAGCTTTTGCCGGTGGATGTCGATATCTGCGCGATTTGCATCAACGGCGGCTTCCACAATCTTTCGGCCATGGAAGCGGCACACATGTTGGCAGCAATTCGTCCGCGCGTCGTGATCCCATGTCACTACGACATGATGATCAACAACACCGGATCGCCTGCAATGCTACGGGTTGCGATGGACATCCTAGGTTCCAAAGCGCGATTTCAAATGATGGAGTACTACGAGCCGTGGCTGTACGAACGAGGTTGAGACAAGCGGTTGAATTTCTGTAGCAGGCAGTTTCGGGCTGTCGGTCAAAGGCAGGAGTTTCATGGAGATTTCTCTCAAAGGTAAAGTCGCCGTCGTTACTGGTGCTTCGTCCGGTATTGGCCTGGCGATCACGAAAGCGTATCTGGAGTGTGGCGCCAAGGGAATCGTGGCTGTATTTCGCCGGCAGGAATTGCCGCAGGAACTTGCAGACCTGCAGAAGCGCTTTCCTGGTCAGATTGTGATTGTTCATGGAGACGTAGCCGAAGAAAGTACGGCGATCGAGTTCACGCGTGTTGCGGTGGATGCTTTTGGGCAAATTGACGTTCTGGTGGCGAATGCGGCCATTAGCATTGTAAAAGCTCTCCACTTGCATTCGCCGGAGGAATGGGATTCTGTGATGAATTCGAACGTGAAGGCGCTGTATTGGGCAGCGCGTCACGTGATCCCGCTGATGATTACCAGGGCCAGTGGGCTCATCCTCATTAGCGGTTCCATTTCCGGCGAGGTTGGGATTCCGACACAGGGTGCCTATGCGCCATCGAAAGGCGCACTGCACCAGATGACTCGCCAGATGGCCATTGAATACGCGAAGCACGGAATTCGAGTGAATGCGGTTGCCTGTGGGACGGTCGATACACCGATTGTCCATCGTTCCGCCGAGGCGTCGGGTGATCCGCAAGCCTATTGGGCCATGTTGAAGAATGCGCATCCGATTGGGCGCATCGCGAACGCCGTTGAGGTTGCGAGTTTTTATGCATATATGGCAACTGACCTTGCAAGTTTTTTCACTGGCGCGGTATTGATGTTGGACGGCGGCTACACCGCTCAGTAAGGAGCCTTGATGAAGACGATGCTCGCGGCACGCTATTTGGGACCGCATCGGGTGAAGCCCCAGGAAGTGTCGCTGCCCAAGATTAGAGACGAGGAAGCGCTCATTGAGGTGGAGGCGTGCGGGTTTTGCGGGTCGGATATCAATATTGTGGCGGGAACACACCCACGCGCAAAGGCGCCTCTCACGCTTGGGCATGAGCTATCGGGTCGCATCGTTCAGATTCAGAGCTCGCAGAGCACTTTGAAGGAAGGCGACCGGGTCACGACGTATCCGCTGATTTCCTGCGGACGCTGCCATGCATGCACTCACGAGAATCCTCACGTCTGCAAAGATCTTCGCCTCTATGGTTTTGACGTCGATGGTGGAATGGCGCAGTACGTGAGCCTGCCCATCTCTTCACTGATCAAGCTGCCGGATGGTATGTCAGCGCGCATCGGCGCACTGATTGAGCCATTGGCTGTCGCTGTACATGGCGTAGCTCGCGCGAACCTGGAAAACGTGGAATTGGCCGTCGTGCTTGGGGCTGGTCCCATTGGATTGCTGACCGCGCTGGTTGCGCAAGCCCGAGGAGTTCGCCGGGTGATCATCAGCGACGTGCTGGCATCGCGCAAGGAATTTGCCGAGAGTCTAGGGCTGCATGCGGTGCAGGCAGGCGAAGAGTTACGCCGACTTGTCTCGGAATTATCGAACGAAGACGGGGCAGACCTTCTCTTCGAGTGTGCGGGACATCCGTCGTCGGCGCTGGAGATGTGCAACCTGGTTCGTTCGCGTGGGGTGATCGTTAACCTGGGCGTGTTCAAGAAGCCGGTAGCGATTGATATGCAAGCCATCAATTTCAAAGAGATCGAAATCCTGGGATCGCGGGTGTATGAACGGAAGGATTTTGAGACGGCGATTGGCCTGGCGATGAAGCTTCCGCTCGAACGCATTGTCACCCACGCCTATTCTCTTGAGGATGTAGGTGCAGCATTTGAGCAGTTCCGGTCGGGCGAAGTGTGCAAGGTGCTAATTTTGCCTTTGGAACACGCACGATAGGGGAGTTTGGGTTAATCGGCGCGCGGAATGACTGAGAGCCGAACCTGTCTTGGCTGCAGGCCATCGAGTGTAAGGGAATCTTCCCAGGACGCGGAACAATCTGTTTGAATTGGACGAACGATGCAACGAAGACAGTTCCTGAAGAATTCGACGCTGTTTGGCACGGTGCTCAGTGTTTCGGGTTTGAAGACGTGGGCGGCGTCGGCCGAAGCAAGGATTGAGATTTTTTGCAATGAACCGGGGAATGTGATTTCGCCAAATCTGTTTGGCCAATTTTCAGAGCACATCGGCGGCGTGATCTACGACGGGATCTGGGTGGGGGAAAATTCCAAGATCTCCAATCGCTTCGGAATCCGCGCGGAGTTAGTCGACGCTCTGAGAGAAATCAAGGTTCCGTTGATCCGCTGGCCCGGCGGCTGCTTCGCCGACTCCTACGACTGGATGGACGGTATCGGACCGGTGGCACAACGTCCAACGCGAACAAATTTCTGGGAAGTCGATCACGACGCGGAACGTTTGCATGAGCAGGGGAAGCAGGTGTTCGAGCCGAATCGATTCGGCACAAATGAATTCATGCGTCTGTGCCGACTTACGGGAGCTCAGCCTTACTTTGCGGCGAACGTGAGGAGCCTACCAGCGCTGAGCCTTGACCACTGGGTGGAGTATTGCAATGCACCAGCCGGCAGCACAACACTGGCGCGGATGAGAGAATCCGCAGGCTTTGCCGAGCCCTTCAACGTGCGCTACTGGGGTGTGGGGAACGAGAGCTGGGGATGTGGCGGAAACTTTACACCCGAGGTGTACGCTTCAGAGTTTCGCCGGTATACGACCTGGCTTCCCCACTACGGGGTGGATTTGCAGCTCATTGGTTCAGGGCCGAACAATGACGATGTGGATTGGACACATCGATTCTTCGAACAGATCTATGCGGATCGCTCTTATGACAACGCAAGTTTTACGGGTTGGTCGGTGCACTGCTACGCCACGAATCTGAGCCGAGGCAAGACCAATGATTGGAACCTTTCCAAGGGCGATGCGCTCGTTTTTGATGCAACCGATTGGTACGAGGTTATGCGTCAGTGCCATCGGATCGAGCAGGTTCTTGAGGATCAGTGGTCCGCGATGGAACAGTACGACACGGCACACCGCGTGAAGCTCGTTGTCGATGAATATGGGCCATGGTATCGGGAAGGCACCGAAATAGATCCAACACACATCTTTGGACAGCAGGTAACGATTCGCGATGCGCTCGCGACGGCGCTGACATTGGATACTTTCATTCGGCATGCGGACAAAGTGAGCCTGGCGACGAATGCTCAGCTTGTGAACAATATCAACGCGCTGTTTCTTGCGCATGAAGATCGATTTGTGACTACGCCTAATTACCATGTTTTTGGAATGTATGCGGCGCACCATGGCGGCCAGAGCATTCGCGCGGAGTTCTCGGCACCAGAGATTCACTATGATCGAGATGGCAAGCCTGCAAGCTTCTGGACTATAAACGGCTCGGCTTCAGTCAAGGAAGATGTCATCACGTTGACGGTCGTCCATCCCGAATTGACGAAAGCTCTGGAGACGCAGATCGCGCTGCACGGAGTGCACATTGTGCGAGTCTCGGGCACAGCGCTCACCGCGGACGACATGCATGCGCACAACACGTTTGAGGCTCCAGATACGGTTAAGCCTGTTTCGCTCAGCGCTGCGGTATCAGGCGGCTTGATCGATGTGAGTCTTCCACCTGCGTCTGTGGTCAAGCTTGAGATCGAAATTGCCTAGGATAACCAACGCTACACATTTCGCCGGATCGGACGAGACAAGCGAAATGCCGGGTCGGAGCAACGGATGTATCGCGACAAACCTCTAGTCCGATTGCAAGGAATCAGGCGCGCAAAGTTCCAAGCGAGAATTCTCGGGCTGACGGCAGTATGTCTGGCACTCGTGTGCGCGACCGTTTCCGGGCTCCGTGGTCAATCGGCTCCGGCCGCGCCACAAGATGATCTGCTGCGCCGCATTGTGAGCAGCGTACAGGAGGGGGATTTCGCAGGCGCAGTTGCCGCGAGCAATCTCGCGTTGAAGACGGATCCCAACGATTCCCGGGTGTGGACGCTGCGCGGCATGGCCTATGCCGGGCTTCAAAATGAAGCTTTGGCCCAAGCCGCGTTTGAACATGCGCTGAAGCTTGCGCCTCACTACCTGCCGGCTCTGGAAGGCGAGGCGCAGCTGAAATATAAGCGGGGAGATGATGGGGCGAGGACCTATTTGCTTCGGGTTCTGACGGTTCGTCCCGACGATCCTACAACGCATGGGATGCTTGCCGTGCTCGACTACAGGAAACGGGATTGTTCCGGCGCTGTCGCGCACTTCAAGAAGGCGGGAGAAGCGATTACTTCGCAGCCAGATGGAATGGCGATGTACGGAAGGTGTCTTGCCACGATGGCCCGGTATGAAGAAGCGATTCCGGTACTCGAGCAGTCTCTTTCGCTCGACCCGACTCAGCACGGGACACGTTACAACCTGGCCTTATGTGAGTGGAATGCGGGGAAAAACCAGGCCGCACTGGCGACGTTGGAGCCGTTGCTTGCTTCGGATCAAGGGGATGAACGTGCGCTGGAACTTGCCGCGGGCGTGGATGAGGCTCTCGGCGATTCGCAAAGCGCGATTGACTTGTTGCGAAAAGCGATCCTGGCCAATCCAAAGAGTCCGGGCGCTTACCTTCAATTTGCGGAGCTGACGTATGAACATGGATCTCCGAAAATAGGGATCGATTTTTTGAATGCGGGTCTGACGCAACTCCCGAAAGAAGCGAGACTCTATCTAGTCAGAGGAGTGCTGCTGTGCCAGTTGGGAGAATTCGAAAAGGCCTTCGAGGATTTTCAGGCAGCAGACCGATTGGATCCAGAGTTGTCGTACGTGGATGTTGCAAAGGGCATCGTGCAGTCCCAGGTTCACAAGCCGGCCGAGGCGCTGGCGCAGTTTCGTGCTGCAGCAAAAGAACACCCTGAGGAAGCGCTCGCGCAGTACCTGTTTGCCGAGGCGCTTTCGGAGCAAGGGAAGCCGGAAATCGCGGAAGCAATCGGGGCTGCCAGTCGTGCAGTCCGGCTTGATCCCAAGCTGGTGGAAGCGCAGGATCTGCTCGCGGGTATCTATCTCGAACAAGGCGAGAGACGGTGGGCTATCGAACACTCTGAGGCTGCCCTAGCCGTGGATCCAAAGGATCAGCAGGCGCTCTATCACCTGATTCTGGCGCTGCGGGACAGCGACCGGAAAGCAGAAATTCCGGAATTGATGAAGCGGATGAAAGATTTGGCAGAGGAGCACAAAGGGGAGGATGGACCCCAGAAGCGCCTGCATCAGCTCTATGAGCTTCCTGAGACGAAATGAGCGTGGAGAAGGAGATCAGGGATCAAGCGAGCAGGGCAAACAGCACGATTGACAGCCTCATGTTTAGATTATAGATTATCGCTGGAGATTAAATATGAAGCTTCCGCCATTGACTCGACGTGCCTTTGTTCGCGATGTTTCTGCCTTGGGGGTGTCGTCGCTTCTGTCGACCGTGCCGAGCGGTGCATTTGCGCCTGAATCGACAAGCGGGAGTCCAGGCGGGCAAGGCAAAAGCGAGGGAGGCGCGACCGACGAGCTTCATCGTCTGGAGCCCGTGCCTATCCAACACGTCGCGGTTGACGATGAATTCTGGTCGCCGAAGCGGAAAGTATGGCAAGAGGTGACGATTCGCGACTGCTTTGCGAAGTTCGAGAGCGACCGCGGCGGCGCAATTAATAACTTCGATAAGGTTCGAGCCGGGCAGACGGGCGGACATGCGGGCGACCCGTGGATGGATGGCCTGATTTACGAGATGATCCGCGGTGCATCGGACTTTCTTTTAAGCCATCCTGATCCGGATCTCGAAAAGCAACTTGATGGATATATTTCGCGAATAACGGCGGCCGCGGCAACCAATCCTCATGGCTACATCAATACCTATACGCAGCTGATGGAACCGGGGCATGAGTGGGGGTTGAATGGCGGATTGCAGTTGTGGCAACACGAAATCTATAACCTGGGTGCGCTTGTGGATGCAGGGGTGCACTACTATCGCGCGACGGGAAAGACCGAATTGCTTGTGGCCGGCGTCAGGATCTCAAACTACATGTCGGAGTACATGGGGCCTTCTCCAAAGAAGAACCTGGTTCCATGCCATCCACTGCCGGAGGAGGCCCTGGTTCGGCTCTATGAGCTTTTTGTGGAACAGCCTGCTTTGAAGAGCAAATTGCCGTTACCAGTCCATGAAGATGCGTATCTCAAGCTAGCCAGGTTCTGGATTGAAGATCGCGGAAACAACATTGGAAAGCCAGACTGGGACAAGGATCATCGCGCTGCCGAGATGTTTGTGCGCAACCAGGAGTATGGGAATGGGCGGCCTTCGTGGGGGCCCTATGCCCAGGACGATGCTTCGGTATTCGAACAGCAGAATATTCACGGACACGCCGTGCGGGCGACTTTGCTTTGCACGGGTATTGCAGCTGCTGCGCGGGTGAATGACGAGGAGCGTTACCGTCAGACGGCAATTCGGCTGTGGGAAAACATGGTGTACCGGCGCATGCATATCACCGGAGGAGTGGGTGCCTTTGCCAACGAGGAGAAATTCGGACCCGACTACACCTTGCCGAACGATGCCTATCTTGAAACTTGCGCCGCAGTTGGCGCGGGCTTCTTTCATCACAATATGAACATGGCATTTGGCCATGCACGCTATGCGGACGAACTGGAGCGAACGCTTTATAACGGGACGCTTTCGGGAGTATCACTGAAAGGCGATTCCTATTTCTATGAGAACCCGCTGGTCTCGGGGAAGGATCGCGTTCGCTGGTCGTGGCATGAGTGTCCTTGCTGCCCCCCGATGTTTCTCAAGGCGATGGGTGCGATGCCTGGCTACATCTATGCCAAAGATGCAAACAGCCTGTATGTGAATCTGTTTGTAGGGAGCAAGGCATCGATTGAGATGAACGGGTCGCCGGTTTCGTTGCAGCAGACTACGCGTTATCCATGGAACGGCAATGTGAAGATTGCGGTCGAGCCGAGAAGGCCCTCGAATTTCGCATTGATGGTGCGCATTCCCGAGTGGTGTAGCGGGGAAACGATCAAGGTGAATGGACAACAGGTAGCCACTGATCTACGCGTGCGGGGGTATGTGCGCATCGGCCGGACGTGGCAACCAAAGGACGAGGTGGAACTTGAGATGCCCATGCCGGTACGGCAGATGCGATCGAACCCGCTGGTTCAAGCCGATGCCGGGCGCTTCGCGATCATGCGTGGCCCGTTGGTGTATTGCCTGGAGTCTGCAGACAATCGAGATTCGACCCGGCTATTGAGCGTTGCGCAAGGAGCGAGATTTTCATCGGAGGTTCGCGAGGATTTGCCGGGAGGCGTAGTCGGTTTGAGAACGACTGGTGTCGCAAACGGGGAACCGGCCGGGGGCCTGTACTTCGCACCAGATGCGAAACCTGCCAGGCGCCCAGCGGCGGTCACGGCAATTCCATACTTTGCCAACGCGAATCGCGGCCCCGTAGAGATGGATGTCTGGCTCCCCTTTGAAGCATGAGATCGAAGCGCCGGCTGGCATTTGGGCTGCGAGGTTTGCCGGAAGCAGTCTAGAGGTATTGCCGACCGATTTGAGGCCCCGAAGTCCCGGATGCTTTGCGTGAACCTCCCCTTTCTGACCTCCTTTTCAGACGTGGCGATGTTTGAAGATTGCCCACCAAAGATGGCGAGAGAATTCCAGGTGTTGTCCGCGAATGGGTATGCATCCGATGCGAAAATGGACCTTGTGAAGAAGCGTCGAATGACGCAAGAAGGTTAAGGCAATCAACGTTGCATGCGGGGTAGAGGGATGATCAAGAATTTACGAGGCAATGGCTTTCGAGTCTCCACGATTACTGCGACTGCGCTGGCCTTGGCAGCACTTTCTGCAACGGCCCAGCAGCGTCCGCCTGCGGTTCCATTGATTGCACACAATCCCTACTTCAGCATCTGGTCTATCGCGGATCGGCTGACGGATGAGCCGACACGGCATTGGACTGGCGCGCCGCAGCCTATCGCAGGCATTGTCCGCATTGATGGAAAGGCATTCCGCTTCATGGGTCGGGATCCCGAAAACATTGCTCCCTTGACCCAGACTTCTCTGGTGGTGACGCCGACGCATACTCGCTACGTATTTAGCGAAGATGGCGTAGAACTTGAATTTGATTTTTTTACACCGGCGTTGATGACGGATCTGGACATGCTGTCGCGTCCGGTCACCTACTTGACGTGGAAGGCAAAGTCAGACGATTCCGGCGCGCATCGGGTGTCCGTTCTCCTGGATGTGGATCCTGTGATTGCCGTGAATGATCGGAGCGAAGCGGTAGTGACCGGCCGCCACGAGACGAAAGCGCTTCATGTTTTGTCAGTAGGTTCGCGCGACCAGAATATTCTGAATCGCTCAGGGGATAATCTGCGCATTGACTGGGGGTATTTCCATCTGGCGGTGCCAAAGGAAGAAACAGCAGAGACAGCCATCTCGAGCGACTCGAGCCGTGACTTCATTGAAGCGGGTCATCTGAAGGGTGGCGACTCGATGGAGATGCCGGAGACTGCGGGACATTCGAGCGCGCATCTCGACGCTGTTTTGGATTTTGGTTCGGTGGGGACCGCGGAGGTGGTGAGGCATGTGATGGTGTCGTACACGGAAGGGTACGCCATCCAATACCTACAACGAAATCTGCGGCCTTATTGGCAGAGGAACAATCAGCGTGTGGAGGAAATGCTGGACACGGCAGAAACGCAGTATGCCGATCTCGAAAAACAGGGCACGCAGTTTGACTCGGAATTGACGAAAGATCTGACCACGCTGGGCGGGCCGTCTTATGCGGCCATTGCCACCATGGCCTATCGGCAGACGCTTGCCGCTCACGAATTGGTTGCGGATGTCAAAGGCGAACCGATGCTCTTCGCCAAAGAGAATTTTTCAAATGGCTGTATCGCGACTGTGGATGTACTTTATCCTTCTGCTCCGTTCTTCCTGTTCTTCCAGCCAAAGCTGTTGGAGGCGCAGTTGCTGCCGGTTCTCGAGTACTCTGCTCTACCTCGCTGGAAATTTCAGTTTGCGCCACATGATCTCGGCCAGTACCCTCTCGCCAACGGACAGGTGTACGGCGGAGGGGAAAAGACGGAAGAGGATCAGATGCCGGTGGAAGAGAGCGGCAACATGTTGATCCTGGTGGATGCTTTGGCGCGGGCCGAGGGCAATACCCACCTGGCCGAAGCCTACTGGCCTCAACTTACAAACTGGGCAGAATACCTGAAGGAAAAGGGTCTTGATCCGGAAAACCAACTGACGACGGACGACTTCGCAGGACATGTGGCTCACAACTCGAATCTGTCGATCAAAGCGATCGACGCTTTGGCCGCCTACGCCGATTTGGCCCTGTTGCTCCACAAAGATAAGGTTGCCGATGAATATGGGACAGCAGCCAAGGGAATGGCGGCGAAGTGGATCGATATGGCAAAGGAAGGCGACCACTACAAGCTGGCCTTTAACAGTCCGGGGACGTGGAGTCAGAAATACAACCTGGTATGGGACAAGATTCTTGGCTACAACCTGTTTCCGCAGGCTGTGAGAGACGCAGAAATTAGGTACTACCTGGGAAAACTGAACGTGTACGGTCTGCCCCTGGATTCACGCGCCGACTATACCAAGCTGGATTGGTCGCTTTGGACGGCTACGCTTGCATCGACGCCAAGTCAGTTCGCTGCGATTGTCGACCCAATCGCGAAGTGGATGAATGAAACTCCGACGCGGGTACCTCTTACCGATTGGTATGACACGAAGACCGGAAAGCAAGTAGGGTTCCAAGCTCGAAGCGTGGTTGGCGGAGTGTTCATCAAAGCGCTCTCCGATAGGCAGCTTGTGAAAAAGTGGCGTGCGGCTTCAAGCGAATAGAATCACGAGTCCTACAGAAGCAGCGGCGAAGCGTTCAAGGAGGATTCAGGTGCGAACACGGAAAGAGAATTCGCCAGCATCGGGTCGCGTGACGCGTAGGGAAGTCATGCGCGCCATGGGCTCGATTGGGGTTGGTCTTGGGTGTCCAAGTCTGTTGAGCGAAGCGGCCCGCGGAGAATCCGAGAGCGTAACTGCGCTAAATTTCGTGGTGAAGGACCGGCAACCCCTAGCGTCTTCGACCTTTTATTTTCTGCCGTTGGGTTCGATCCGCCCGAGGGGATGGTTGCTCGATCAGCTTCGTATCCAGGCGAACGGATTGAGCGGTCATTTGGGAGAAGTCTGGGCCGATGTTGGACCGAACAGCGGTTGGCTTGGTGGATCGGGTGAATCGTGGGAAAGGGGACCTTACTATCTGGACGGTTTGCTCCCTCTTGCTTACTTGCTCGATGACGTTCGGCTGAAAGAGCTGGTCAAGAAATTTGTGAATTGGACGCTGGAGCACGAGTGGCCGAATGGGATGATTGGGCCGGCAAAGAATGACGACTGGTGGCCCCGCATCGTGATGCTGAAAGTGCTTGCACAGTATCAGGAAGTGACGGGGGACCCGAGAGTCATCCCGATCATGGACAAATATTTCCGCTATCAGCTGGCGGAGCTTCCCAAACGGCCTTTGCGCGATTGGGGTAAGTTTCGTTGGCAAGATGAGGTGCTAAGCGTTGTTTGGCTCTATAACAGAACGGGATCTGCCTACCTACTGGACCTGGCGCACATGCTGCATCAACAGGGGTTTGACTGGCCAGGAAACTTCGAGAATTTTCGCTTCAAAGAAAAGATTACGGCGGAGTACATCAAGCTTGGTGAAGGGCAAGGGCTTGCAGACCTGGCGCTTGCCACCCACGGTGTGAATAACGGACAGGCTGTAAAGTGCGGGCCCGTCTGGTCGCAGGTTTCCGGCGTATCAAGCGACCGAGGAGCCGCCGCGCACATGATCGAAGAGCTCAATCGCTATCACGGCTTGCCGAATGGCATGTTTTCATGCGATGAGCATTTGTCAGGCCGCGACCCATCGCAGGGATCGGAGCTGTGCACGGTTGTCGAATACATGTTCTCGCTGGAGCGGTCGCTGGCAATTACCGGCAATATTGCCCTGGCAGATCGACTGGAGCAACTGGCGTTCAATGCACTGCCGGGGACACTGACCGACGACATGTGGGCGCATCAATACAACCAGGAGCCGAATCAGGTGGAGTGCAGTTTGCACCACAAGCCATGGGTCACAGATGGACCGGAATCCAATTTGTTTGGACTTGAACCGAATTTTGGATGTTGCACGGCGAACTATCACCAAGGATGGCCCAAGTTCGCCAACAGCCTTTGGATGTTCTCGGGTGCCCAGGAGCATGATCGTGACGATGGGCTGGTTGCGGTTGCGTATGCGCCAAGCGAAGTTCACACCCGCATTCGGGGCACTCGCGTGCATGTGACAGAAGAAACCGATTATCCCTTCAGGGGAGGCATTCGGATGTCGGTCGCGCCCGAGAGCCCGATAGCATTTTCACTCCAATTGCGGATCCCTGAATGGGCGGCCGGAACCACAATTCGGGTGAACGCCGAGAAGATCACGGATCCGGCTCCCGGAACATTTGCCAAGGTCGAGCGCACCTGGAGGGCTGGGGATCGCGTTGAAGTTGAGTTCCCAATGCGTTTACGCACTTCACGCTGGTTCAATGACTCGATTTCCATTGAGCGCGGTCCGCTTGTCTTTTCCTACGGAATCGGCGAGGACTGGGTGAAGCTTCGCGACAACCGGCTCGGTTCTTCGGATTGGCAGGTCTATCCGACTACGCCGTGGAATTATGCACTCAGCGTGGATGCAGACGCCCCGGAGAGAAATATCACCGTCAGCGAGACAGCGATCGGTCCGCGGCCATTCGCAAAAGAGCATTCGCCAATTCATCTACACGCCCAAGGTCGACTGGTTACGCCGTGGCGCGCCGATGATGGGGCCGCGAATCCATTGCCGCAGAGTCCGATTACAAGCGAAGAGCCCGAAGAGTCGCTGACACTTGTTCCTTATGCCACGACGAAACTGCGTATCACGGCATTTCCGCAACTGAAATCCTAAGAGAACCTGCGAGAGCGATCGGTTTCGATCGGAATGTTTCAGCGGGCACGGCTTCTCCCCCCACTTTACTGGGCGGCCGGCTTGCTCGATTGAAGAGCGTGGGCAAGGGCACCTCTGAGTGCGTCCGCTTTTGCAGCTTCTCCGTTCTTCTCGTACAAAGCGATCAGCAATTCAGCGGCACTGAGATTCAAAGGGTCGAGCTCGAGGGCGCGTCCGAGGTGAATCTCGGCCAGCGCATGCTGGCCCTGTGCCTCGTAGGCTGAACCGAGACTTGCTTCGTTGGGCGAAGATTTTGGATCGAAGCGAACGGCCAACTCAAACGCCCGGATCGCTTCTTCATATTGCTGGCCAATAAAGAGCGCGTCGCCCATAGTGCCATACATTTCGCTGTCTTGCGGGAACCGATGCTGCACTTCGGTCAGAGCACGATAGCCCGCCACGATTTCAGCCGCGGATTTGTGTTCCATACCCACTCGGACTGAGGCGATGCCGAAGTTTCGTGTGACCAATTCGGACGGTGGTTCTCTCCATGGCTGAATCTTAGTTGGCTGCGCTGTCGGTGAATCGCCGGGCTTTCGCTGGATTCGATGATCGGTGAACACAGTATGGCCGCCGTCGTCTGTTTGCTTCCTAGGCATGTGGCAGCCGATGCAGTTGCTGTCCTTGGGCGGGTGATTGGATGCCCAATGCGTATTCGCATGACACTCAAGGCATTTGGAGCGATAGTAGCGAACAGGGTCCATCGGTTCGTCGTGAGGGTTGTGGCACGTGCCGCACCACATGCGGTCAGCGCTGACGCGCTTGCATTTACTTAAAGCAAACTCTTCGGAGTGGCTGATGACCTTGAAGGGCACTTCAGCGCCTTCAGGGGCCGCGTAATGATAAATGGTGAAGGTCTGTTCGAGCGGTTGTCCAGGAACGAAATCCGCGAAAGTCTTGCCGGGATTCAATACGCGCGCGACGCCCTTGAGATGGCATTGCTCACAAACACTGTCGCGAGCTGGAGGGTCGAGCCGTGGCGGATTGACAATGTTGGAAGGATTGGGGCTCTTGAGATGAGCTTCGATCGGCCCGTGGCAGCGCGTGCAATCAATGGACAAATGGGAAAATGGTTCGGAAGCGTACTCGTTCTGTGTTTCGGGAGTGGCAGTAAATTCGCCGGCGTGGCAAAAGAGGCAACCCGGCTCGATCGGCCTAGTAAAGTCAGGGTCCGGTTTATTTTCAAATCCGGGAGCAAGACCATAAGCGGCTCGGCGCCTATAGTAAGCGACAGGAGACTGGAAGAGGTGGTTGTCGAGCGAGACAATATATCCGCTGGCATGAGCTCCGGAACCGATCACATACGCGACCCGAAATCGATCGGTACTACCGTGGCTCTCGAGGCTCTGCCATGCGCCCGTCGGATCCGACTTCATTTGGATTGTCGAACCAGGAACCTGGACAACACCCTCCGGTTCCAGCCCCGGAAGGCGCAGGGAATGCGACATCCGGGAGCGCGCGAAGCCGTCAACCTCTGATGCATGACAGCGGCGACACTGGGTTTCGACTGGCGCGGGCGAGGCCGCCACGATCGCTTTGGACGGAGGCGCACTCTGCCCGAAGGCCGCTGCGACCAGGCCGAAAAGAGATAGCAGTCTGCCCGGCGACAGGGAGAACCGACCAGAGGTTTGAGCAGACATCCAGGGAAGCTCCGGCGTTCTTCAGGAAATACTTTGCGGCAGGTGCGCAATCGCTTTCTATGCGCAGGTAAGAAACCGCGACTCAATAAAGATTATAGGGAACGAGCCAGCCTTTTCCGAGAGTCGTTCGTGCTCGAATCAAAATTCTTCATGGAAAGCCACCTCGCCGCCGACTGCTGTCTGGTAAGCGGAGACGCGGCGTTCGAAGAAATTGGTTAATTCCTGAACATCTTGAAGATCCATAAATGAAAACGGGTTTTTGGCATGGAACGCCGGCGCGATTCCCAATCTCTGCAGGCGGGCGTCGGCGACGTAGCCCAGATATTGGCGCATGTCGCGCACCGATAGTCCGGCGACACCGCCGCTCAGCAAGTCCTCGGCGAATTGAACTTCGGCGTCCACGGCTTCGCGCAGCATCTGCACAATGTCGGCTTCCAGAGCCGAATCGCAAAGCCCGGGCTCCTGCTGTCGCACGACGTTCACAACTTCAAAGGCAAACTCCAAGTGGCAGCTTTCATCACGGAACACCCAATTCGTACCTGAAGCGAGACCATGCAGGAGGCCTTTTGAGCGAAGGAAGTAGACGTATGCGAATGCAGCAAAGAAGAAAAGGCCCTCAATGCAAGCGGCAAAGCAGACGAGGTTGAGCAGAAAATGTCTGCGATGTTCACGCGTAGTCAACTGATCCAGGTCCTGAATCGAGTCCATCCATTTCATACAGAATTCCGCTTTTCGTGAGATGGAGGGAATGTTTTCAACGGCCGCGAAGGCGGCGGCGCGCTCGGCTGGATCTGGCACGTAGTTATCAAGCAGAGTCAGATAGAACTGAACATGCACGGCTTCTTCATAGAGCTGGCGCGAAAGGTAGAGGCGCGCTTCAGGCGAATTGATGTGGCGGTAGAGGTTGAGAACCAGGTTGTTGGAAACGATGGAGTCACCGGTGGCAAAAAAGGCGACCAGCCGCTGGATCAGATGTACCTCGGCTGGACTGAGACGCTTCTTCAGGTCAACGAGATCGGTTTGAAAATCGACTTCTTCGACGGTCCACGTGTTTTTGATGCCGTCGCGGAACATATCGTAAAACACGGGATACTGCATGGGCCTAAGAGTGAGGCACAGGCCGGGATCGAGAATGGTCAAGGGAACATGAACAGAGGACACAATACTCTCCTTTTACTGGCAGGCATCGCAGACGCCGGGGTTTTCAAGTGAGCAGGCAACAGCAGCCGCGGATTCGATGTTCGACGAACCGGCTTTCGCAACAGTTGTTTTGGCAATGCGCGTAGCTGGGCGCGAGCGCAGGTAATAGGTCGTCTTGAGCCCGGACTTCCACGCGTACATGTACATGGAACTGAGCTTTCCGATGTTGGGTGACTCGGAGAACAGGTTCAAGGATTGGCTTTGGTCGATGAATGGGCTGCGCGCGCGCGCCATATCAATCAACCCGCGCATGGGAATCTCCCAGACACTGCGATAGATTGGCTTGAGGTCATCGGGAAAAGCTTCGATGTTTTGAACAGAACCCTCAGCCAACTTCAGACGATTGCGCATTTTCTCGTTCCAAAGTCCGCGATCTTTGAGGTCGGCCACGAGATAGCGGTTCACTTGCAGGAACTCACCTGAAAGAGTTTCGCGCTTGAATAGATTGGAAATCTGCGGTTCGATGCACTCATAGCAGCCGACTATCGAAGCGATCGTGGCCGTAGGTGCAATGGCGATGAGCAGGGAATTCCTAAGGCCATGCAAGCGGATGCGATCGCGCAGCGAATCCCATCGTGTCTTTTCTGCCGGTTCGACTCCCCAAAGGTCGAACTGAAATCGATCTTGTGCGATGCGGGTCTCAGAAAAAGAGGCATGCCGACCCTTCTCGATGGCCAACGTGCAGGATGCGTCGAGGGCGTGATAATAGATTTCCTCCTGGATCCGGGCGGACAAGAACTGCGCTTGGGGCGAATCGAAGGCGAGACGCAGTTGGAAGAAGACATCCTGAAGGCCCATGACACCGAGTCCCACAGGCCTCCAACGTGCATTAGCCTTTTCCGCTTGGGGGACAGGGTAAAAGTTGATATCGATGACGCGATCGAGCATTGGGACGGCGACCCGAACCGTCTGCGCAAGTTTGTCGAAGTCGAATGCGCCATTGGTTACATGCTGCGACAGATTGATGGACCCAAGATTGCAGACTGCCGTTTCAGCGCTTGACGTAACTTCTGTGATTTCGGTGCAGAGATTGGAAAGGTGTACAACACTCCCAGGAGTGCCGGTCTGGTTGCACTTGAGATTGCATGCATCTTTGAAAGTCATCCAACCGTTGCCAGTTTCAGCGAGGGAACGCATCATGCGAGCGTAAAGATCTCGTGCCTTCACCTGGCGTATGGCGAGTCCTGCATTTTCTGCGGCCAAGTAGGCTTCATCGAATTCTGAACCGAACAGGTCAGGCAGGTGCGGAACATCTTTGGGATCAAACAGGGTCCAGAGGTCGTCCTGATCGACTCGGAGCATGAACAGGTCTGGAATCCAGTTGGCGAGATTCAGGTTGTAGGTGCGACGCGATAGGTCGCCGGTGTTCTCGCGGAGTTCGAGAAACTGTTCGATATCGGCGTGCCAAGGTTCGAGATAGACGCAGCACGCGCCTTTTCGTTTTCCTCCCTGATTGACCGCGGCAACAGAGCTGTCAAGAGTCCGAAGCCACGGGATGATGCCATTGGATAGGCCATTCGTGGCTCGAATGAGGGATCCCTCCGAGCGCACTCTATGGAAAGCCAGGCCGATGCCGCCTGAAAACTTGGAAAGTAGCGCGACGTCCTTGTAGGTGTCGTAGATCGATTCAAGCGAATCTGCGGGTGAATCGTGCAAGTAGCAAGATGACATTTGCGCGTGCATGGTTCCGGAGTTGAAGAGGGTAGGGGAACTAGGCATGTAATCGTGTGACGCGATCAGGCGGTAGAATTCAACCGCTTCGCTCGGAATTCCGGCCAATCCGCAAGCCACACGAAGAAAGAAGTATTGCGGGGTCTCGATCACCTTGCGTGACAAGGGGTCTCGGAGCAGGTAGCGGTCATAGACCGTGCGCAGTCCGAAGTATTCGAAACGGTCGGAGAGCGCTTCATCGATCGAGTGATTGAGTTTGCGGGCATGAGCGCGGACAAACTCTGCAGTTGTGGAATTGACGATGCCGCTTTGATGGGCATACTCAAGTGATTGGGAAAAGGAATGCAGATTCTGACCAGCAACTTCTTTCACGATGGTTCCCAGGAGGAGCCGAGCAGCCAGTTTGGAGTACTGAGGCTCTTCAGCGATCAGGGAAGCGGCCGTTTCAATTGAGGTTGAATCGAGCTCGAATGTGGTCGCGCCGTCATAGAGACCACCGATTGTTTTGCTGGCAACACGCATTGAGTCGACGTTGGCGAGACCCGCTGCACATCGCTGGACAGCGCGAACGATTTTGTTGACGTCGACAGGTTCGAGCGCACCATTGCGCTTGCGAACATGCATGACGGGTGTTTCTTCCTGGTCTGGGAAACCCGGGAACACCCTGGAAACGCTAGGCTGGACCGATGCCATGGCTGGTTCTCCGTCATCCGGGAGGAGAATGGAGAAACAGCAGCGTTCCAAAACACCGACGCAACTGCCACTTCATCTCCCCTCGGAGATGTAAGCGAATGTCCTCGTGGCAGGTCTTCGGACTTGCAGGCCACCTACTTGCTCCAGCTTCCCAGCCCCATTTGGAGCCAGTGCTTTAAACGAAGCGTTCGTTCCTGCTTACCGCTGCGGGGCAGTTCCGGCTTTTCACCGGATTCCCTTTTAAGCCCGATTTCAACAATCGGGCGCCGTGAGGTAAAAACACCGTATCAGGGGTTTGGGAGAGAGTCAAACGCAATAGGTAGCGTGCCCTGTGCAAATCCCCAAAACTCTGATCCGCATTCTAGAGCGGGCTCTTGCAGGGCGAGGAATTTGAGATGCAGTCGTCCGGTGTGCGATAGGCAATGTGCGCGATTTAGCTGTCGTCGTAGTCCTCAGTAAGTGACTGGAGAAATGCAACGAGGGCCGCTACATCTTCCTGCGTCAGTACCATGTTCGAAAACTCCGGAGGCGCATTTCGCATGGATCCAGATCGCGCCAGCGACGACATCTGGATGTAGTGGCTGATTGCGTCATTGAAGGTGATCGCGCTTCCATTATGAAAGTAAGGAGCCGAGTCTTCGAGATCGCGAAGCACGGGTGTTTTGAATTGTGCGATGGTTGAGGCGAGGCCCTGATCCATCGAGCAATCCTTGCCTGCCGCACAAACGAAACTTGCCAGGTTCGTTTGTGGATTGGGAACATCGGGATTCAGATAGATATTCCAGAGTCCAAGGTCCGCATACTGAGGACTGCCGGCCTGGGCAGGATGACGGAAGGATTCCGTCGCATTCGGATGGGTTGTCGATACCGGCATGTATGCATCGAAATTCGCTATTCGTTGAGCATTGCCGGGAACCGCAAGCTGCGCGAAGGCTCCAGAGCCGTTGGCTGCGTCGTATTCTTCCTGGGAAACACCCGTGTTGTGGAACACGAAATCTGAAAAGTCAGGCGCCTGATGACATGCGGCACAATTGCCTGCATGTGCTCCCGATGCATTAGAAGCAGCAGATGCGAGGAAGAGCTTTAAGCCTTGCAACTCGAGCGCGCCGAACCGGTAGGGTTGGGAGTGATACTTGAAGGAACCATCAGCCGGAGTAATGTAGATCGGATTGGCGAGTGCGAGGACCTGTTGATAGAGCCTTTGGTTGTAGGCGGCCTTCGACTCACCCGCCAAAGGAGCCTGCGGAAGGTGGTTCACCCGCAAGAAATTGTCGTAGGGCGAGCCGATATATCGACCGAATGCATCGCGCTGAAAAAGTAGATCCTGCATGTACTTTGCGATGCAGATGGCCACTTCGTTGACAACTGCCACGTCAGACGCGGTCGATACGTCTAGTCTCTGCGACGCTGGGAGGTGCAGGTCGCTCGGAATGCGCGAATCGGTTCCTTTGAAAATGACCGTGTAACTTAGACCGTTCAGCCGATCGGCAGCCAATTGCCCCGAACCATCGTCTTCTCGAATTACCCGTGCGATATGGGCGATGGCCTGGCTGTATTGGGACGGATCCCATCCAAAGTTGCGCCCTGTCATGGTTCCGACAACAAGGTCTTCTCCGGAGGCAAACTCGCCGTCGAAGTGAAGAAAGACAGGTCCCGAGCGGGTTGTGAAAGAATCCACCATCTGCATAGCGTTGCGGGGTGTGTGGTCAAATCCATTTGCTTGTGTTCTTGGAATCGGGCTCCTAGTGGTGAAGTCGGCGTAGGTGCGATTTCCTCCACCCGCAACGCCTTCAAATTCGGTGACGAAGTGGCAAGACCGGCAATTGATGGACTGGCCGGCGAATGGACCTGCAAGAGTGCCATTGATCGTCTGAACCTGGTTGACAACCGGATCGCCCGTGGTCAATGGCGAATTGACATTGGTCATATTGACTGCGAAGTATTCAGCAAATCGAGTATCGAGAAACAGAGCTTCGCCAATTGAATCGGCTGCCGGTGTTGCATCTGACTCGGTCAGTGCCGCGGGTGCCTTGCCCGACCCGCAGCCCTGAATTGCCAAAGCGATGGCGAGGCCAAAAGATCCAAAGGCGCAGAGTGTTCCCAAGAAAATGCGGGGATTGTTCATCGCTGACCTTCCGAACTGCCGGCGTTGAGGCTTCGCAGGTAGGCAACGATCTGCCAACGCTCCGGTTCCGGCAACCCTCCCCAACTTGGCATTCCCTTGTAGAGGTTCCCGTTCTTGATCAGCCACGCGATATCGCCATCGGACGCAAGCCGCATGCGCTGGCTGCGAAGGCTCGGCCGAGTTCCTTTACCTTCTGCATTCTCGCCATGACATTTGGCGCAATTATTGACAAACAGGTTTCTGCCGGCCGCCGCATTTAGTTCTCCCGCATAGGGGTTGGTGCGTTCATGATCAGACTGCGGCACCTTTCCGAGCCATTTGCCGTCTGCCTTGGCGAGACACATCACCGACACTGAGAGCAAGCCCGCGAGAATCCAAATCGAGCGTTTCATTTCGTCCTCCAAAATAGATCGCGGAATTGCTGAATTTCGAAGCTCGCTCCGAACCGCCAAAGCACAGCTGCCGAATTGTCGTTGAGCCCGAACTCGGGCGAAAACTTGAAGGTGATTCCCTTTGGTGTATTCATTGCGATGGTCGGACCTGCATATTGCTGCGTTTGCTTCAGGCCAAACGTGTAGCGCGTGCCAAGTCCGCCAAACAACTCAACCCCAGCAGCAAAATTCTGGCGACAGAATATGCAGACGCGGCTGCTTCCTTTCAATGAGAACGGACGCGCTGCAGCGACCGCGTATCCGAACTCCCAAGCTTCGGCTTCGTTCATGGCCTTTTCAGAGATGATGTTCTCGGATATGTTCCATCCCTTCCCATTGCTCGACAAGATGAGCTTGCCTTCGATGGAACGTTCTACTTCTTTGCGAAGTGCGGCATTCGGAACCTGCTGCGTTGTTATCGAGGTGTTGCCGGTAATTTCGAGGAAACTCTTGTCCGCAGCGCTGACGTCTTCGTATTCCACGTAGAGCACGGGGTTGATCCAATACTCGCGAGGTAGCGGGCGAAACCGGTTCTCAAAACGAAAGCCGGTGAATACCGCGGAGTCGTGGTCTGTTGCTTGACCCTGAAGGTAAGCCTCTGCGGTCCACCAGGCTGTGACACCGTATTCGAACTCGACCGTAGGCGCGAAAAAGCCATTCGTGTTCTTCGGTGCCGCGGCAATGTTCTGGTCCTCAATTTCGAGATTTCCGGGTTCTTCGAGCACCGAGGAATAGGTGACGAAGTAGGGCGGTTCCTGCTGTGCCGCGGCGTAGCGGACAGCGCCGGAAACGGAGACCCACATCGTGGCTAGTATCGCAAATAATTGAGAAAATGATACTTGCAAGTGAAGACGGTTCATTGACGCAGACACTTCCCAACACCTCTTGTCGAAGCGGATCATATGCGACCGAATCAGTCCTATTTAAAATGAGACTAACTTGGTCCGATATCCGTGTCAAGGACCTCAGGAACGCAAAGTCTCGTAATGCGAGGAGCTCATCGCATTCCTCGAAAGGGTCTAAGGAGGATGCGGGGAGCGGGGTCGAATCGCGCACGGTTATTCTCGGAACAGTTCAATGGACCGCTTGGTGATCGGGAATGAAAGCCCGAAAATCCGGCCGAGCAGTTCAGTCGAACGACAAAGTCATCGCATTTATTCGGTCACGATCGTAGGGGAATTACTCCCAGTTGCTGAGATCGTGACGGTGTAAATTCGCTCTTGCTCGCTGAGCTAAACCAAATTCGGAGATCAGCCGTTGAGCTTTGCAGGCATTGATTTTGGAACGACAAACAGTTCCGTTGCGCTCGTGACGGGCAATTCGCACGTTGAGTTTGTTTCCTTCAATTTTGTCGGGACAGAGACCCTATCTTCTCGGTCCGTTCTGTATTTCGAGCAAGTCGAAGCCGCGGGCAAATTGAAAAAGACGCGCACGTTGTCTGGACCGGCGGCCATCGAGCGCTACCTGGACTCCGACGAAAAGGGCCGGCTGATTCAATCGCTCAAGTCTCATTTATCGAGCCGCTCGCTGACCGGGACCGAAGTATTTGGCCGGCGCCATCGGCTTGAAGACCTTATTTCGCGCATGTTGAGCGACTTGCGAAAGCACGCAGAAAACCAGTTTGAGAATCCGATTCGGAATGCAGTTGTAGGACGACCGGTGCGATTTGTTGGGGCTGCTACGGACGAAGAAGACGATTTTGCCGTGGAGCGACTGCGCGCAGCTTTCCAAAGTGCTGGATTCGAAGAAGTCACTTTTGAATTGGAGCCGGTCGCTGCGGCGTATTCCTACGAATCAACCCTCGACCATGATGAATTGATCTTGATCGGCGATTTCGGCGGCGGTACCAGCGATTTCTCGCTTCTGCGTGTTGGACCGCGCGCTCGGAGGTCTGAAGCTGGTGATCGACAGATCCTTGGCTATAGCGGTATAGGCCTTGCGGGCGACGCCTTCGATGCGCGAATCGTTCGAAAGCTGGTCTCTCCGGCGCTGGGTTCGAATTCGGAGGCGCGCTCGTTGAATAAGATTCTTCCCGCTGTACCGGCATGGATCTACGCCAACCTGGAACGATGGCATTATCTCTCCTTCCTGCGCACCAATAATGTCCGCGAGATCCTAAGAAGCGCTCGCATCCGCGCTTTGGAGCCGGACAAGATTGAAGCGCTCATTGCGATTGTTGAGCAGGATCTGGGATATCAGTTGCATCAGGCCGTGCAACGGGTGAAGTTCACCCTGTCACAGAGCGAGAGCACGGAGTTTCGTTTTCATGACGGCGGCCTGGATCTGCGGATTCCGGTCTCGCGCCATGAATTTGAAAAGTGGATCGAAGACGATCTCCGTACGATTGAAGAAGCTGTCGACTCTCTTTTGCGGACGTCCGGGAGCAATTCGAGGGACATTGATCGCGTTTTTCTAACGGGCGGAAGCTCATTTGTGCCGGCTGTTCGAAAGATTTTCACAAACCGCTTCGGGCAAGGGAAGATTCGTGGCGGACATGAATTCACGTCGGTAGCCCACGGGTTAGCTCTGCGAGCGCAAGAGATTGCCAGGAATTTCTAAACCTGCATCGAATCACGCTGCTCCGGTTCACGGCGGAGAACCTGCATTTTCCCGGCGCTTGGCCCTCTGAGGCTACGCAACCTGGGTAGAGCGATTCGCCGCCCTCGTTTCGCTTGAGCTCACACACCGTAATTCGACAAAGGTTACTGTCCGGCAACTCTCTGGTCCCCTTCGGTGGACCGACGTCGCGAGGATGGGGTACCATCGCTCGTCAGTCTTCCTGTCTACGGAGAGATGCGATCCATGGATGCGAAAAGGGCGCGAGAATCGACGATTCATGTCTATCAAGCCCATGCTCCTGCATTGTTGGGATACGCGCATCGATTGACCCGCAACAACGAGCTGGCACAAGATGCCGTGCAGGAGACATTTCTTCGATTCTTCCTTGCATTGATGCAAGGGGAAGAGATCAAGAGCCCGGGCGCCTGGCTTCACCGCGTGGCCCATAACTATGTTCTTGAGATCCTGAAGTCCGCGCATGTTCGGAGAGACGTTTCTCTCGACGAAGCGGGGGAGGGCCGGCTGGGCGATGAGCGGAGCACGCCAGGATCGGATAGCTTTGGCGATTGGGTAGAGTCAGCGCGTCAGTTGCTGGCACCGCGAGAGTGGGCATGTCTGCAATTGCGTTCGGAAGGCTTTGACTATACTGAGATCGCCGCGGAGCTCGCAATTCGACCTGGCACCGTGGGTGCATTGCTGCATCGTGCAACAGAGAAGCTCCGGAGCCGCCTGAGGAAGAAAGTGAGATCGAAATGAAATTTCTTCCGCGATTGAACCTGGGATTCTGGAAAAGGGCACAATCGGGTGTCTCTGCAGAACCCATTCTTTTGGGGCAAGCTTCTGTTTCTGGACTTGACGAGTTGAGTAAGCGGCTGAGCCGATGGGGAAGCCTTTGGTCTGCGGAGAACGAGGCCGAGGACAATTCCACGGCGCAGGCGCTTGTGACGGAGAGATTGACGGTGTGGCTCGAGCGTTCTTTCGGTGAGCATTTGCCCGCCTCGCTCTATGGTGATGGCGACGCGATCTCTCTGTCATCTTCCATCCCAATCCTCACGGCATTTCTGGGAAGACGCGCCACGCGCGAGCTTTCCCGAAGCGTTCTGCAGGACATTTGAAAAAGATCATGCCGCGCCTCGTTCGCTCCATTTGGATCCTGACCGGGGTTCACCTTGTCGCAGGTATGGTTGCCTACGTTCATTTCCTTGTAACCGGCAGTTACCGTTTGCTTGGCTGGTATTTCACGATCTTCGGATCCCTATTTTTTCTGATTATGGCGGCCGCAGAGTGCAGCCTCGCATTTGTCTGCCGTTCCTGGTTCGAATCCGACGAACCAATGCGTCTTGCATGGAGCATGATTGCATTCGCAGCTCTTGCCCGCCTTGCGGGTACGGGAATCCGCGAATTGGCGGACGGGCGCTTGAATTGGGGACCGAATCAGTGGCTTCTTCCACACGTCGGCGGCTGGTTCGCGAGCCAGAGTCAGTTCGGCATGGTGATTGGCGGGCCTTTATCCATGGCCTTCCTGGCCGCCGGGCTAGGGCGCGTCTTGAGCGTTCAACGCAAATTTCGCTTGTCAGGCTCGCTCACGCGCGGAGACAAGGCACTCTTGATTCTCATCGTCGCCTTCTCGCTCAGCCAGTTGGCGATCAATGTGCCGTTGCTCCGACAGCACACCTCACCGGGTACGAGTCTTCTTTGGCTAAGCGATCCGTTGCTTGCCCTGCTATTGATCGAAGCAGTTCTGGTTCGACGCTCAGTCCTTCGCATTGGCCAGGGTTTGCTGGCGAGATGCTGGGGTAGTTTCGTCGTGGCGATTGTCACCACCTCATTGGGAGACGCCTCGATCTGGGCGAACAACCGGAATTTACTTCCCGACTCTCTCATCGCATTGAGCTGGTACATCTGGTTTGTGGCCGCTGCGGCATTTACCTGTGCACCGGCTTACCAGTTGGAGGCCATGTCGGCTACCAGCAGCCTGCGCCAGCTCGAAGTCCGATAGACAATTCAATTTGAGTTGACGAAGGGGGTCATGCCTCCGCATAGGCTATCTCCAATATTTGAAAGCCTTTCCGCAAAGTCCTGCTCGAGCCAAGCAAAAACTTCGTGACCTTGTAAAGAAATTGCGACGCTGCTCCGTCATTGAAGCAGGAATCAGAGGTCAAGAGCCTGGCAGCGGGAAAAGTCGCAGAGTCGATTCCTTGAGGATTCGGCGAGTCGGCGGCTGAGCGCCGAACAGTGGGCTTGAGTCTGCTGGAGTCGGAACAGCAGCGCGTAAGGGAATGCATGGCTTTCGAGCGGGGTCGCTCGTTGGGGGAGATGATGCGGAAACGGCAGCCTGTTGCGTACTTAGTTTCGATTGTGATCCTGATTGGCGGTCTGCACGCTTGGTCGCAAGCCACAACCGGTTCGATCTCCGGACACATTTCCGATCCCGCCGGCAACGCTGTTCCGGGCGCACAGGTGTCCGTGAGAGATGTTGATACCGGCATCGTCACCAAAGCAACTACGAACGAAGTTGGGGAATTTACCGAGTCCGCTTTGCCGCCCAATCACTACTCCCTCGCTGTGGAAGCAACTGGTTTCGAAACTTCTTCGGTACCGGCCTTCACTCTCGACATCGACCAGAGGGCGCGCTTCAATATCGCTTTGAAAGTAGGCGCCGTTAACACAAACGTGGTTGTCACAGACTCCGCTCCGATCATCCAGTTGCAGGGTGCGGAGACCGGCCAGGTGATCGGCACCAAGGAAATTACAGAGCTACCTTTGGAAGGCCGGAATTTTACAGGTCTCATGCTCCTTATTCCCGGAGTAGGCAACGGAGGCGGGGGCAACAATCTCAATCTCTCAGTTGATGGTCAAAGAGAATTCTCGAACTCTGTCGAGATCAATGGCGTTGAAGTGACAGGCAACCGTAACAACGACACGAATGTAATTCCAAGTCCCGACGCCCTTCAAGAATTCAAGATGGTCACTTCGACGTATGCTCCCGAGTTTGGACGGGCCTCTGGCGGTTCGGTTCTAATCCAAACCAAATCTGGCTCGAATAATTACCACGGCAGTTCGTATTTCTTCTATCGTCCGACCGCCACGGCGGCAAACAACTCGTTTTCTGTGGCCGGAACAACGCCTGCACTTCAGCAGAAGATTTATGGTGCCACAATTGGGGGACCGATCAAAAGAGGCAAAGCGTTTTTTTTCCTCGCGTATGAGGGCAACCGGGAGCAAACGGCCTATTCCTACCTGGGAAGCACTCCTCCCGTCAATCAGGTTGCCTTCGACTCTGCTGGGAACGCCGATCTTTCGGGCCTGACCGACCCTTACACTGGCAACCAGGTCCCAATCTTCGATCCGCTCTTCTTCAACAGCAACTATTATTCAGAACAGTTTCCTGACAACGTGATTCCGGAATCCCGCGTGAGCCCTGGCGGAAAACAGATTCTGCTGAATCTGTTTCCAACACCGGAGAACAACAGCTTCTTTACAAATTTTCCTGTTGAACAGTCCTATACCGACGACAACAACGTCGCAAACCTGCGCACCGATTACACATTTTCGCAGGACAATCGTGTCTATTTGACCTACGACGCGGAGCAAGGCGATACGGTGACAGGAGACCCGTACGCGGGCCACATTCCGATTCGTGGCGGCGGCAGCGCCGACAGCGGCGACCTGACGGGCTTCGAAAACAATGTCATCTCGGTGAAGTACGAACATGTCTTCTCTCCAACATTGCTTAATGAACTCGGTGGGAGCTATTTCTTGTCGACTGTTTCGCAGAACAGTCCTCTCGCAGGCACGCAACTGGCGAAAACGTGGGGAATTCAAAACGTCATCATTCCCGGCTTTTCCTCCACGAATAACATTCCCCAAATTCAATTTCAGAGCGGTCCCACTGTAGGCGGTTCGACTTACAAGCCACTCACCTTCCGCGACAAAAACCTTGCTTTTGCCGAAGCACTGACTTGGACGAGGGGCCGGCACAATGCAAAGTTCGGCTACGAGTATCGTCATCTAAATTCGCATCCAAATTTCTCGCTCTTTCCCGTGCCCTATGAGTACATCGGCGGAGCGGGTGATGCGCAGACGAGCGATCCAACGTACTCCTTCTATGATCCGAGCGCTTACTACTACAACGGGGGAAGTGAGATTGCCGATTTACTGCTCGGGCTGCCCTACGTAGTCGACCAGGGGCTTCAACTCACAAATGCCAGCACGGTGGCCAACGAACACACGTTCTATGGCCAGGATTATTGGCAGATCACACCCAAGCTGAATCTCACGTATGGCGTGCGTTACGAATATCAGCAGCCTTATGTAGAGGCTAATAACGAGGAAGCAAATTTTGACACGAGCAAACTGCTCATTGATCTCGCGGGGCGTGGCAGCAATTCGAAATCCCTTGTTAATTCAAATAAAGCAGACTTCATGCCGCGCGTTGGGGTCGCCTATCAGCTCCGTTCCGGCATGGTGCTTCGAGGAGGTTTCGGGATGTTCTACTCGCCAGAGAATGATGCGCGCGAAGACATCCTGACCAAAAACTATCCTTACTTCACGCAACAGCAGTTTACCAATTACTTCGACTATGGCTGCTATTGCTTCGACCTTCCTTACGATCTCGACACAGGCGTTGCCCGTTCGACGACGATCAACATACCCACGGGCGCCTCGACGATCGATTTGACGACGGTTCCTGGGGGAAATACGCAGACGATTTATTCCGAGCCCAAGAATTTCCCGACTGCCTACTCGAAGAATTACAACGTGACTCTGGAGAAGCAATTGGGTGGCGCAACGTCATTCGAACTCGGCTATGTGGGCGCAACCACTCGAAATCTTTCCGACGCGGTTGGAAACTACAACGTCAACGCGCACCTGTCTTCGAATCTTGGCAAGGTGCAGACGCTGCTGCCCACCGGCATCAGTAATTACGATTCGCTACAGGCGAAGGTGAATCGCAATTTTGCGAGAGGCTATAGCCTTCTCGCGTCGTATACATGGGCTCATGGAAGAGACAACGGTCCTGCTCCTTTTGACCTGGGCAAGGGCGGGAATTACCCGCAGAACCCGTTCAATCTAGGTGCTGAATACGCAAACTCCGACACCGACATGAGAAATCACTTCGTGGCCAGCCAAATGATCGAGCTGCCATTTGGGCGTGGAAAGCATTTTCTTTCGAATGCACGAGGGCTGTCGGACGCCATTGTTGGGGGTTGGCAATTGAACAGCATCACAACGCTGCAAACGGGCAAGCCATTCAATGTCGTGAGCAACGGAAATGATCCGAACTACCCTGGACTGAGGCCGGATCTTGTCGGGTCCACCGCCGTGGCGCACAAATCCATCACCGAATGGTTCAATACCAAGGCATTTTCTATTCCATCGGGGCAAGCTGGATCGACCGCTGCAGGAAAGACGCTGATTGTTGGCGATGCAGGGCGCAATATCCTGTATGGTCCGGGATATACAAATGAAGATATTTCTCTTTTCAAGGTTTTGACACTGCCGCGGGAGATGAAATTCCAGATCCGAATTGAGGCTTTCAACGTGCTGAACACGGCGCACTACGACAATCCCATCAGCGATATGTCTGCCGGGAAGCGGTTCGGCGAGATCACGGGCGGCTATGGCTCACGCGTGATGCAATTCGCGGGGCGGCTCACGTTTTAATTCAGGCCACTCGGATTCAAGGCAAAAAAGAGCCGGGGAGCCATGCCTTGAAATGGTCCGACGGCCGGGGTTTAAGATAATTCGACCCAGCGCTTCTTCGCTCCGTGCGGATCTTCAGTGATTGTTGCCAAAGCGGGCACCGAGGAGAGCCCTCCATGCGACTGCGTAACTTTCATCTAGTGCCGTGCGTGCTCATGGCAGCGAGTCTTGCCTTTGGCCAGTCGCGACACTATTTGGATTGCGGTGAGGGGAATGACGCGTCGGATTCGCTTACGCCACAGACGGCGTGGCGTTCGATCGCAAAGACAAATTCCTACACGTTTCAGCCCGGAGATCGTCTGCTTCTCCGGCGCGGTAGCCATTGCGATGGAATGCTGTGGCCAAAGGGTTCCGGAACCGAAATTGCTCCGATCTATCTGGGAGCCTATGGGCTTGGAGCGTTGCCATCGATTACAGGTGGGCGCGAGGACGCAGGTCTGAAGTTGGATGATCAGCAGTTTTGGGAAATCGAAGACCTGGAAATCGCAGGTGGCTCTCCCTACGGCATCCACATCGGCGGCACTGAACCAGAGTTGCGACACTTCCGCATTACCAACGTGGTTGTACACGATGTTCAAGGCGTCCCGAGCTCAAAAGACACAGGACTCGTTGTGATTGCGCCCGACGATAAGTCGAGGACGCGCCTCGAGGATGTGATCATCGATGGAGTTACCGCGTATCGAACCTCGGAATGGGCCGGCATCATCGTGAATGGCTCAGGCTTCGATGCGGGCGATCAGTCAGATCGCGGCGATCATGTTGAGATTCGGAACTCGATTGTTCACGATGTTGCGGGCGACGGAATTCTGTTGGCGCGTGTGTCGCATGGCGTGCTGGAACACAATGTCGCGTGGTTTACGGGAATGCAGGAAACGCAGTCCATAGGCACCCCCAACGCAATCTGGGAATGGAGGTGCTCAGACTGCAGGGTGGAATATAACGAGGGGTTCTTTTCAGACTCTCCCGGAGTTGATGGAGGGATTTTTGATATCGACTACGGCGATATCAAAAATCGAGTGGAAAGCAATTTCGGTCATGATTCGCAAGGGTACTGCATTTCAGTCTTCGGAGCCGATGGGGCGAGCGGAGACACGACGCAGAGCGTGATTCGCAACAATACATGCATTCACAACGGACGAAGCCCTCGTTTGGCCAAACGGCAGGGAGCTGTTTTCTTGTACACGTGGAACGGCGGCAAGCTTGAAGGAGTTGACGCCGAGGACAATCGGATTCTTTGGGATCCTCCCACGCCTGATCCCGCAATTCAGCCAAAGGCAGAATTCCAGGGCAGTCTACCGAACAAGTTTGCCAACAACATGGTCATCGCGGTGTCTGGGTTGTTCGTTGCTCCTTCAACGGGAATTGAATTTTCCGGTAACCGCTACTGCGGGCCGATAGCGCCGTCAAAGGACGCTGCGCCTGGTACCGGCCCCAGCGCTCACGCGAAAAACGATGGCCAGCAAGTTCCCAGCGTTGAATTCAATGGACATGGAAACCATTTCGAGGCGATTTGCGACTGCATGCAATCGTTGAGGGCTAGTACATCAGCGGATTCACTCACTACTGTCCGGCATGTCGCCCCCGAGCTTTCTGTCCTTGGAATTGCGAAAAATACGATGGATTTCTTAAAGGGGCATTGGACTTTACTTGCTATGCTGGCGCCGCCCGGTGAAACCGGCTCCGCCGCGTCGAGAAGTGATTTGGTTCTGATCGACAGCATGCTGCATCAGTTTTCCAGCCTGGGGCTGGCCAGTTTGGTCGTTCCGCTCAGTCCAATCAAACCAGATGATTTAAAGCAGTGGCAAATCGATTGGGGCTTTGATCCTAGAATCTTGATCGACGCGACGCCCATTCGGCAGCCGCTCACATCGGATGGTAATGCATTGGCTCCAATGGTTATGCTCATCTCGCCGGAAGGAAAAACCGTCTCAGTCTGGCGTGATTCAATTCCGCCTTCTGAAGTCTGGCTTGCATTGGAGAGCCGTCTTGGAACTCCTGCAGGAATGCAGCAGATGCCGCACTGCAAGTCCGAAGCTGCACGATGAAGCGTGCAAAGCAAGGGACAAGGATGTCCGGTGAGAGACCACAACCTGATCAGTCTAGGCGCATGCTCGATAGGAAACGAATGATGCGAACCCTAATTCGAGCAGCACTCTCTGCCCTGATCCTCTCAAGTGTGCCGGAGGCGTATTGTCAGCAATTCGCGTTACGCGATGGCGATCGAGTCGTCTTCTATGGCGACAGCATCACCGCGCAGCGGCTTTACACGCGGTTTGTAGAGGATGCCGTTTTGACTCGCTATCCCCAGCTGCACGTTGATTTCTGGAATGCCGGCATTCCGGGGGACACGGCCTACGGAGGATATACCGGAGACGTTGCAACGCGGCTGAAGAGGGATCTGTTTCCTCATCAACCCACCGTAATCACCGTCATGCTTGGCATGAATGACGGTTACTACATGGATTTCAATCAAAAGTACCTGGACATCTTCAAGGAGGGCTGCCGGAAGCTGAACGCTGCGATCGAACTGGGAGCGCCAGCCGCGAGAATCACGCTGATCTCGCCCACTCCTTACGATGAGATAACGCATGGTACTGAATTCGCCCATTACAACGAGGTGGTCAGCCGCCATGCGGGCTTCGTCAGGGAGCTTGCCGCGTCGTCACATTTCGGCTTTAGCGATTTCAATTCAGCCGTTACTGCAGTTCTGAACAGTGGGCGCCAGAAAGATCCTTCGCTGTCGGCGTTGCTGGTTCCCGATCGGATCCATCCCGCTGAAGCAACTAACTGGCAGATGGCAGCAACGCTGCTCCGATCCTGGGGAATTTCGTCGATCGTGAGCGACGTCTCCATCGACGCAACAGCAGGGAAAACGGCAGCGCTTCAAAACACCCAGGTTACCGGACTGTCGTGGAAAAATGGAAGTCTACAGTGGATGCAAACGGACGAGGCACTTCCGCTTCCGCTGTCTTTGGATAACAAAATGGATCAGTTCGTGTTGGGAATCTCTGATTTGAGCGCAATCGATCGGCAAATGCTCCGTGTTGCCGGACTGCAAGCGTACCGTTACAGGCTGAAGATCGACGGACATGAAGTGGTCTCACAAAGTCGAGAACAATGGGAAACGGGCGTGAATCTTGCGCTCTATGCGACGCCAATGCACGGCCAGGCCATGGGAGTAGATTCCATCGAACAGAAGCGTACAAAATTGGACGAGGCTCGATTCATCCTTTTCATTGAATCTCCCGCCCTAACGGACGAAGCGGGCGCGATGAAGGCCATCGATGAGAAAGATTCCGCGCTTGCAGCGGAACAACGCAAAGCTGCTCAACCCAAAACGCATCAATTTGAACTATCCCCTGAATAGCGAGGATGTCGCTTGGAGCCTCCATACAATCTGGTCGATCGGTCACGTCGAAACCTCGTTGGTGCATTGGCGGGCGGCGCCATTGGTGGACTCATCGCAAAGGCCACCGGCCTCCGCGCAGTGGACGATTCTCCATCAGATCCGAAAGATCTGGACGACGATCAGGTGGCAGCACTGCTGCGGCCAATCTTCACTACTGATGACCCCGCGATCTTGAAGTTCGCAACGGAGGCATACACAAGTTGTGTCCTTGGTAAAATTCGTCCTCCAGACCCGCCGCTTGCGCAGGCTTGGATCGTACCCGGCGGCGGCTATTACGCCCAATGGCTCTGGGACACGATGTTTGTCGTGGATCTGCTCTCCATTCTGTCGGGACAAAAAGCGACGATTCGCGGCGTATTTCAGAATTACTGGGACTTTCAGCAGCGCTGGAACAAGGCGAAGCCTGCCTTCATGCACGGCATGATCGCGAATTTCATGGCGCCATTCGATGCGCCAAAGATTCGCTCAGGATTGGAATGGGAGACTTTTCCAGCATATTCGCAGGCCCCCTTGCTAGCCTGGGGCATGGAGCGGGTGTACGAGCGGAATCACGACGCGGAACTGCTGCGTATGGGGCTACAGCCTCTGGAGCAATTTCATGAATGGTATTGGCGGGAACGCGATGTGACGGAGTGCGGACTTATCGGCGTGGGGGCCTACAGCGGAGATGTGCAGCATGCTCGCTACGAAACATACGATCGAGAAGTCGACCTGGACGGTCTGAGCCTTACCCGGCATCCGCACCGTCCTGCCGACGAGCATAACGGCGCCTGGTACGGCGATATCCTCATACCCGCAAATACGTCTTATCTTCTTCTGTCGGAACTCTCGCTTGCTCGGATGGCAATAACCCTCGGAGACCACTCAATGGCGGAACGTCGAAGAGCGCGGTACGCCGTGGGAGCCAGTGCAATGCGCAGTTTCATGTGGTCGCAACAGCATCGGTGTTTCGTGTCTGTCCGGCGTGACACCCTCGAAAAAGTGGAGACACCCACTGTTGGTGGCTTCATGCCATTGATGGCGCAGGTGCCCACGTCTTCGCAGGCATCGGCAATGGACTCTGCGCTCGCGGAGAGTGCGTGGTCTACGCAGTTGCCAATTCCTACGGTGGCGCGTACCAATCCAAGGTTTGTTTCTGGGGAGTTTTGGCGCGGAGACGTGTGGCCCGCCACCAATTATCAGGTTGCAAAGGGGCTCGCGACCTATGGTCACCGAGCAGCGGCAGCCCGCATCGCCGATGAAACCATTGCGAACGCCCTGAAAGTTGGAATCTCCGAACGCTACGACTCTTTTACTGGCGCGGCACTCGGTGTGAAAGGCCTGGGAATGTCAGCAACCATGGTGACAATGATGCTCGACGGGCTCTCGCATAAGTATCAACTCAGTACGCGCTGATGGCTTTCAACGGCACTTGCATAGAACTCTTCTTTGCGAGGCATTTGAGATCGCTGATCCTTACGAAGCTCAATTGCCGCAAGATCCAGATCTGCGTTTACTGTGCACCCTCAATAGATATATAGTTTCTGCCTGGATATTTATCCCTGAATTTCGAACATTTATTACGGTTTCCAATCGAGGTCAAAGCATGGGATTTGCTCGGCGGAGTTTTCGGGTCGCGATCGCTACGATTCTTGCATCGGTCACGGCCGCTTATATCGTGAACGCGAGCATCCATCCCAGCCCAACTGTGTTTGCCGATCAGTCCGGTTCGAAGCCTGGGCATGTAATTCAATTAGGAGAAGCAAAGCCGGGCGGGCTCTATGCGGTCACGGTGAGCGTAAAAGATCCCACGCAGGTTCATGGAAATGACGCGATCCGGGCGGTCGTTTTCGACGCGCGCGGAGAGGTTGAGTCGAAGTGGCTTCATGCTGCCGATCTCGATCTATATCTGACTCTGCAACCTCGATCTGCGGGGCCAATCACAGTCAGCCTCACTCCAAAGCAGGGAGGCAAGATTCCAGAAATTGCGGTAACCATGAAGAAAATACCGCATCTTCTGGAAGTGCTTTCCGCTGGCCATCGTGCTCTCAATCGCGGTGTGATTGCGTCGGCGCCGAACGGTACTTGGCAGCAAGCGCAATCTTTCGAACTTGGTCAAACCATCTTCGGCGGCGACGACGAAAGGCCGTACGCACCTTCGAAGGAGGAAGACGGCTATTCCGCGATGGTGAAAGGGTTTCAATGGTTCAAGCTGGTCTTTCGGGAGAGTCAACCAAAGCTGGTCTACTTTGTGCTGAACGTTACGGACCGCGATGTACCACTCGATGTGGACATTTTCCAGGTGGGCAAAGACTCGGCTGGAGAATCGGATGTCGTTCCATTTGAAGATGGTGAATTCACCTATCAGGTTGAAGCAACGCAGAACTACCCTGGCCTTTATAAATTCCGTACCCGGGTTCTTCAACCGGGCCACGAGTATTATGTGCGGGTGTCCGCGAATCATCCGGCCTATCAACTGCATACCTATGCGTACAGCGTACCGCCCAACCGGGATCCTCGAGAAGCTGTGCGCGCAGGCATGGATTTCCTAGTGAACATGGGCGATAGCTGGCTCTCGAATACTCCGCGCCGCGGCGCCATTGCCTTGCGCACAACCATGCAGCACTCTGAAACACAACTCTGCATCGCATGCCATCCATCGCAATTTACAACCCGCGGGTATCTAAGGGCCGTGCAGAACGGATATGCGCCGACGCAGCGGGCGGGACTCGAGTTTCTGATGGACCGCATCTACAACAATCCGCGACCGCTTTACGGAGAGCCCAACACCAATTGGGTGCGGGTCATTTACACAGCGCGCACAGTTTCGAGCCGTCTGCCCCTGATCGCCCACGCGTTTGAGCAAAACGTGACGCATGATCCGCCACGGAATAAATTTGACCTGCCTTACGCGAGGTTTCTCAAGATTCACTACAAAGGACTCACAGTGATGCCGGGCGATGAAGCAGACGGGTGTGAGCCCGATGTCAGTCCCTTTGAAATTGCCACGCAGAGCTGGCACACGTTTGACCTGGCGTATTCCGAGACACATGAGCAGGATTGGGTTGCCGAACGGGATCACGTGAAGCAGTTGGCGTTGGCATACGAACCCAAGAACTTGATCGACCTGAGTTGGAAGATCATGTTCTTGTCGGAAATCGACCGCAAGAAATATGGGGAGCGAATCAATACCCTGATTGAAAAGCTCTACGAGTACGAAAGTCCGGAGGGCGGATGGCCCTACCCTTTCGATAAGAAAGCAAAACCAGCGGACTTTATCTCCTATAACGCCGTGTTGGCGCTTGCAGAGGCCGGGCACCGGCCTGAAACCGATGAGCACCTGTCCGTTGCCGTAAAAGCGATGCTGGCAGCCCAGCGCCGCGAAGGAAGTTGGGAGGGCGATCCCGTCTATCAAGGATTCAATACGCCATTTAGAGCCACACAATTCGCGGTTATGGCTTTGTCGACCTTGTATCCAGGAAACACTACAGCGAAAAATTGGGATGCCGCCTATCCCAAGCCCGCTGCAAGTCTCGCGACGAATGATCTTCCGCTCCTTCTGGAGCAACTCGATCAATTCTGGGACATGGAGCCCGAATCGGAGCTACTCCAAATCAGGAGAATCCTGACCGAGAGCGATCAACCGCTGGCGCGTGAAGCCGCAGCGCGAGCGCTGGGTCATATGGCGGACCCTGGGGCCCTATCGGCTCTCATCGTAGGCCTGGGCGATTCGACAAAGATGGTACAAACCGCTTCTGCCAGTGCGCTCAGGATGGTTCTTTCGCGGAAGCCGGACGTCGGGCCGAAAGGGCGCAAAATGCTGGCCGAAGCATTGGCTTCGCCGGATGCACGAACTCGATGGGGAGCGGCGCGCGTTTTCAACCAACATTTTCGCGATCTAACTGACGATCCCCAATTGCTGCACGCGCTCATCCGGGACCTCGATGATCCGGTTCCCTATATTCGTTTTGAAGCGGCGGGGGGCATCTGGCGCTGGTACTACTGGCAAGTCGACAAACCTGAAATTCGCCGCGCCACTCTTGAGTCACTTGCCACGCGCATGAATGTTGAGCTCGATCCGATGGTAAGACGCGGCCTGCAGGAGAGCATATACAACCTGCTGGATGAGAACACGGGATACCTCTCTGCGTGGGTGCGAGCGAGCTCGAAAGACGAAGACAAAGACCGCATCAATGAAGGCTACGAGGCTGTCGTCCGGGACCAGGCGCAAGTGCTGGCCAAGGTGCTGCGCGAAGGCACTCCGCTTGGCCGCGAAAGCATTTTGAACGCGTTGTGGGATTTTCACATCCGCCACTACGCGCTGCCGACACTCAAGTCCGACACCGTTTCCATTGGATTGCCAGCTGTTCTCACGAAATACGTAACCGGCGTACCCGATCTTCATCGACCCGGCTACGAGTACTCACCGTATCGTGAAGCGGTCGACTTCAAGTACGACGTGCACAATGGCTTCTATCAAACCCGCATTGGCAACGATAGCGACCTGATTCACTTTTTCAAGAGTTCCGGCCCGGAACTGGAAAATGCGCTGCTTGCATGCCTGACGGGCGCCGACGACGCCATGAAGATTCAAGTGCTGAAAGCAGGGAGCACTCTTAGCGAAGCGGGCGATGCGCGTTTCACGCTTGCAGCTCTCAATCTGTCGGAAGACTCGAATGCGGACGTACGGCAAGCGGTCCGTTACGTCTATGAGGGTGGCCAGCGAGGGCTGCTCAAGCTAGACACGCCGGATACCCCGGATCCCAAGCTTGTGGACAAAGTCGTCGAAATCCTGACCCACGGGAAGCCGGACAGCATGGCTGTCGTGCTTCCCCTGCTGGCCGCATTGCCCGAAGACTCAAACTGGGAAAAAGAGACCAGGGTCAAAGACTCCCTGCGCTCGATGCTCCAGCAGAACCCTGAGCCCAAGAATTATGCCCAGGTGCTCGATGCAGCTTCCTCTTTTAAAAGCCTCATGCAGGAGCAGGATCTCCGCGAACGCATCATTGCCGGCCTTCAATCCTATGATCCCGATGTCCAGCGAGCTTCGCTGCAAATCTGCTTCGAGCACCTTCTAAGCGATCCGCAGTTTGCGCCGGCGGTTAAGACAGCTTTTGCCAAGCTGAATGCCACCGCGTTGCGATTCCTCATGGACGATGCGGGCGATCCACAATTTCTCAAGAGACGCTTGGGCGTTGCCGCGGGTGCGGTTTCACAAGATCAGGACTATTTGAACGGGCATGCGGCTGTGATGAAGATCAAGGAGCCGCTCGATTATCCCATTGTTGTGGACACCATCCTGGCAAATCTGCTCAACGCCGATGCGAATGTGAGCGCAGCCGCTCTCGACACTTTGCGCAAGGTGAAGGACGTGGAACAGCGGCCGGATTTCAAGGCGGCGATGGTCAAGCTGCAGAATTCCACCAACCCCCGCCTCAAACTGATCGCCACAAGCGTTCAGGAAGGGAAGCCCCTGAGCGAGGCACTGCGCGATGTTCAGCCTGGAGAAGTGCTGGACTTCCGCTATTTCGTCACAAAGGTAGAACCGATTCTAGCTGCTCCCGGACCGGACGGAAAGGCTTGTGCCTTTTGCCATGCGAGTCACGTCATCTTCAAGCTGGAACCACCGAACTCTGACGGCGTTTTCTCAGATCAGGACAGCAAGGAAAACTATCGCTACGCGATGCGCGTGGTCAACATCACCGAGCCCGACAAGAGCCTGCTCCTCATCAAACCCACCCGGCCGACCGATAGTGGTGGAGATGTAGGGAACTACCTTGCCACCCACAATGGCGGGCAGCGCTGGCATGGGAATGTGTCATCGGATCAATATCGGACCATTCTGGAATGGATCCGAGGGGGTCGCCTTGAAGCCGGGAACACGCAGAGATAGCGCCGCTTAAGTCCCGATTTGCATGGGTTCGGGACGGAAGAACTCACAAGCACTTGCCAAATGGCTTATTGCTGCTGAACTTGTTCGGAGAAATCAGCCCGCCACAGGGCGCATGGAGCGGGAGAAGGTGCGACTAGACTTGGCAAGAGTGATTTCTGAAGGCAAATAGCGTTTGTTCTCGCCACAAAGCGGGCAGTCAAGATGCATGGACTGAAAAGGGAAGTCGTGGATACCGGTGGGCACCTCGCGGCGGCACTTCTTGCACGTAACGACGAACATCTTGCGGAAGGAAAGTGCCAAGAACATTGGAGCAGTATAGGCGAGAAGACAATTCGGCAATGAAGAATCGGCGCCTGTTTGACTGGATGCGAACATCCCTCGTCAACCACCCCTCAAACAGCGGACCTGAAGGTGGGAACGACCAGTATCCTGGCTTGTATTTCTTGTACTTTAGGCTTGTCATCAGAGAGGAGATTTTCCGCAATCGCAGGATCGGAATCAAATCATTGCCTCTCAATGATTTAAGGGAATTTATCTTCCAATTTCCAATGGATGGCGGAGAGGGAGGGATTCGAACCCCCGATAGCCTTACGACTATGCCTGATTTCGAGTCAGGTGCATTCAACCGGGCTCTGCCACCTCTCCGAGGTTTCGTGCGTGCCGTTCGAAAGCGGAACCATGCATCGAACGAAAGTAGAGAGCTGAGGTCGCGGCGATCTGGAGCAGAGGCGCCCGTTGCCTCCGAAGCCGCAAAGCTCCCCACCAGACCTGAGAATACAGCATTTTCAGGTGGCTCGTCGAATGGTGGAAATTCTCTCGTGGCGTAGTGAGGGCACGAGACTTGCGAGCAGCCGTCAAGCCTCAAGTGATACTTTTACCTTTGATCCAAGCAGGCGTTGGAAACGAGCTGGTTCTCACAAAGCAGCGCACTTCTGGACGGCTCTAAGTTGTGCCCGTGGCATCGAATGTCGCATCGAAAGTCTTGGAGCGCAGGTCGAATGATGGAATTCCATATTTCGCGGGCGGCGCGTGAACGGTATCAGTTCTCGCAAGCCCTTTTCTCCTTTAACGGCAATGTCGTGTTTGCCGATCTCGATGCCTGCCGCGCCTTTGCCCATCGGATGAACCAGGTACGCGACGCTGCCAAAAATCCAGACAGGGCCGTGCACGCAGGACAATTGTTTGCCATGGGCCTCATAGACGAGGCCAGCCATCTGGTCATGGCGCAATACCGCAAGCAATTCGATCCGGAAGTAATGACCGCGGCAGTTGATTGGTTCGCCGGACAGGTGGGGACCGAGAATTTCGCCAAGCTCCTGCTCACGTTTGTTGAGCATTTTCCAGGGCAAAGCGTGATGCGTGGTGAGGAGTCTCCGAAGCATTGGCTCGCCGGCTCGACGGATGGCATGTCGCATCGCGAAGCAGCACTGGAAGAGCTTCTTCTATTGTGGACCGCTAATCGCAACGAGGCCTTTAAGCCATTCGAAGAGCTGTTCGAAGAGAAGAGCCTGGCAGAAAAGACGGTTTACCGCCAGGTAACGCGCGATTTGCCGACGTATTTCGCTACGCGCCCATTGGTTCCGGTGAAGGGCGCGAAGCCGGTTAACCTGATCGAGCTGCTGCGAGCTCCTGCGACCGGCGCACCAGGATCACTGAGCGAACAGCTGGCGTTGATTCGACGACTTTGGGCGCCTCTGCTTGGCGAGAGCATCGAGCGCTTCCTCCAAATTGCCGGAGAAATTCTCCACGAAGAAGAACAGGCCATCTGGATGCAATTCAATCCTGATGCCGTGCGAGTTCGCGAAGCAGCTGAAGAAGCGGCACGCCGCCGTCGCGAACGCGGTGAGCAGCAGTGGCCTTCGCACGTGAGCGAGTCGCACGTTCCGGTGTTCGGTGACCCTGCGCACGAATATGAGAAATTTTCGCCAGATACGGCTTGGATGCCAAGTACGGTGCTTCTTGCGAAGAGTACGTACGTGTGGCTGGCGCAATTGAGCCGGCAGTATGGCCGACAGATCAGCCGCCTCGACGAAATTCCCAATGAAGAACTTGGGTTGATGGCGCACCGTGGCATGAATACGCTCTGGCTGATCGGGATATGGGAGCGCAGTCGGGCATCAAAGACTATCAAACAGCTTTGCGGGAATTCAGATGCCGTTGCTTCGGCCTACTCGCTCTACGACTACCGGATCTCGGAGGACCTTGGCGGCGAAGGAGCCTACATCAACCTGCGTGACCGCGCCTACCACCATGGAGTCCGACTGGCCAGTGACATGGTCCCGAACCACATGGGTATCGATTCTCCCTGGGTGGTTGAGCATCCTGAATGGTTCATCAGCCGAGCGCAGTCGCCTTATCCGGCCTATCGATTCGACGGGCCCGATCTCTCTAGCGATCCGCGCGTCGAAATCAAGATTGACGACCATTATTACGAGCAGACCGATGCGGCCGTAGTCTTTCAACGCCGCGACAGGGCTACCGGGGACACGCGCTACGTCTATCACGGCAACGACGGGACCAGCTTTCCGTGGAACGACACGGCACAGCTCGACTACTTGAATCCAGAGGTGCGCGAGCAGGTGATTCAGACCATTCTGCATGTCGCGCGGCTGTTCCCGGTAATTCGCTTCGATGCGGCGATGACCCTGGCAAAGCGCCACTTTCACCGGCTCTGGTTTCCAGGGCCCGGGTCGAGCGGCGCCATCCCCTCGCGTGCTGAATACGGCATGAGTGATGCCGAGTTCAACCGGATTATGCCGGAAGAGTTCTGGCGCGAAGTCGTCGATCGCGTTGCTGCGGAAGTTCCAGGTACGTTGCTGCTGGCAGAAGCGTTCTGGCTGATGGAGGGTTACTTCGTCCGAACGTTGGGCATGCATCGTGTGTACAACAGTGCGTTTATGAACATGCTGCGCGACGAGAAAAACGCAGAGTACCGTTCGGTTCTGAAGAACACGCTGGAGTTCGATCCGGACATCATGAAGCGCTATGTCAACTTCATGAGCAATCCAGATGAGCGCACGGCGATCGACCAGTTCGGCACAGGCGACAAATGCTTTGGCGTCGCGGTGATGATGTCAACGCTGCCCGGATTGCCCATGTTTGGTCACGGCCAGATCGAGGGCTTTACCGAGAAATACGGCATGGAATACCAGCGGCCGCGCTACGAGGAGAATGCGAATCCGTGGCTTGTTGAACGTCATGATCGGGAAATTGCGCCTTTGCTGAAACGCCGCTGGCTGTTTGCCGAGAGTAGCAACTTTTTGCTTTACGACTTTTTTGACCCATCCGGATCGGTCGACGAGAATGTTTTTGCGTATTCGAACAAGACCGGGAGCGAGAGCGCGGTTGTGGTCTACAACAACCGATATGGAGCCACACGCGGCATGATCGACTTTTCCGCGGCGTATGCAGACAAGGGCAGCGCGCAACTGCGACGCCAGCGCCTGAGCGAGGGCCTCGGTGTGACCGGCGACCCAGGCGTGATTCTTGCATTCAGGGATTCGCTAACCGGGTTGGAGTATTTGCGCCGCGCCAATCACATTGCCGAACACGGTCTCGCCCTCGATCTGCATGCGTATCAGAGCTACGTCTTTCTGAACTGGCGCGAGCTGCGTTCGAGCGCGGAGTATCCATGGGATCGGCTCTGTGACTCCCTCAACGGCCGTGGTGTAGCGAGTCTCGATGATGCGCTGATCGGCCTGGAATTGCAGCCCCTGCATGATGCGCTTCGCTCGTTGCTCGATGGCGAAGTGGTTCGCCAGTTGGCCGAATTTGCCGAACACCAGAACGGTTCGACCGTGACGGTGCGCAAGACCGCGCTCGAACGGAAGGAATTCGCAGACGCGGCCTGGGCGCGAGCCGAAGCATTCTTGCGTGTAGCCATAGATTCCTATCACATGCGGTTCGCACCTGCGCATCAGAGGAGTTCCGAAGCCGCCGAGACGCAAGGACTTTTGTCGATTTTCCGTGAGCGGCTTGTTGCGGCACTGCGTATCCCGCTGGTCGAAGCATTCCTTCCCAAGCCGTGGCCGGCGGCGGCGCGTCGCGTATTGCCAACGGCGAGCCCGGAGCGCACCGCGACGGCGCTCTGGGCACCAGTGTTCGCGTGGGTGATGCTCGAGCTTCTGGCCGAGGCGTTGGACAAGGAGCACCCGCGCGCGACGGCTATTGAATTGTTTGACCGGCTACGCCTGCGCGAAACCCTCGGTCATGCATTCGGCGCTCTGGGCATGGAAGGCGAGGACAACTGGCGGGCGGCGGCGCGGGTTAAGGCGCTTCTGGTTGTCCGTGCGCAGAAGGAGCGAACCATGGTCGAAGCGCCAAGGGTTGCGGAAGCAGAACTGCCGGCGAAGGCGGCGCTTGCGACGGACGGAAAGGTGGCGAAAGCGGAGCGTGAAGTGCCGAAGGCTCCGGCCGCAATTGCGTTGCCGAAGCCGGAGCCGCTGATTGCGACCGAGCTCTGGCATGATCCCGACGTTCGCTGGTTGGCTGGAGTCCATGCCGCGGAGGGACACGAATATCTGGTAAGAGAGCCCTATGAGGAGCTGTTGTGGTGGCTGCAAATTCCTGCGCTACTTCGCCTTGCCGGCACTGCATCGCCTGACCGCGCTGCTGCTCCTGTGATTCGTGACAAGGTCCAAACTGCACTCGATGCGGCAGCGGCGGCGGGGTATCGCCTAGATAGGTTGACGGGAAACGCGGAAGAGGCAAGGGCCGAGACTGGAGATCCAGCGGCAGTGCAAGTGCCGGAGGACGAACCGGTTGAAAAGGCTGCTGGAGCGAAAGAGGGAACCAAAGAACCGGTCGAGCGTACCGGTGGGGTGACGAAGGCACCCGTGCCTTCCAAGAAGTAGCGATGAAAGGACCATACAGATCGGAAAGCGGCGGGCTCTTGGCCGGCCGCTTTTTTGCGCAGATCTGTTGACAAACTGAACTGAACCGTTCAGTATTGCTTGCTGGAGGTCGCGCATGATCCGCGTCCAAAACCTTGTAAAAACATTCGGCTCTTTCACGGCTGTCGACGATGTTTCGTTTGACGTGGCCGAGGGAGAGATTTTCGCCTTCCTTGGCCCGAACGGAGCAGGGAAGACGACCACTATCAAAATGCTGACGACACTGCTGCACCCGACTTCTGGTTCGATCCAACTGGATGGTCTCAATCCCCAGGGCCATCAGAATGAGGTCCGGCGGAAGTTCGGCATTGTGTTTCAGGATCCCAGTCTCGATGGCGACTTGACGGCCTGGGAAAACATGGAGATTCATGGAGTGCTGTATCACGTGCCGCATAAAGTTCGGCGCCAACGCAGCGAGGAACTGCTGAAGTTGTTTGAATTGTGGGAACGGCGCAAGGAACAGGTGAAGAAGTTTTCGGGCGGGATGAAGCGGAGGCTCGAAATTGCACGGGGATTTCTGCATACACCGAAAATTCTCTTTCTGGATGAGCCGACTTTAGGACTTGATCCCCAGAGCCGTAATCAGCTGTGGACTCATGTGAAGCGAGTGAACGAAGCAGAGCGCGTGACGGTTTTTCTGACCACGCATTACATGGATGAGGCCGATCGTGTAGCGCACAGGATCGGAGTGATCGACCACGGCCGCCTGGTGGCCCAGGGGACGCCGAAGGAGATCAAGGAGCAGACCGAAACGGAGACGCTTGAAGATGCATTCCTGAAGCTGACAGGGTCAACGATTCGCGATGAGAGTGCCGGATCGGCGGACCAGATGCGGCAATTTGCAAAGATGTGGAGCGGAGGCCGGCGATGAGCGCGATTTACATTTTGTGGTTGCGAGAACTGAAGCGGTACACGCGGTCGCGGGCGCAGATTCTTGCGTCGCTGGGCCAGCCGATGCTGTACCTGCTGGTGCTGGGATTCGGGTTGAGCCCGGTCTTCAAACGGGCCGGTTATGGCGACTATCTGCAGTTTGTCGCGCCGGGCGTGATTGGGATGTCGGTGCTCTTTTCTTCGATTTTTTCCGGATTAGGTCTCCTCTGGGATCGGCAGTTCGGATTCTTGAAGGAAACGCTAGTGGCTCCAGTGTCGCGGTTGCAGATTATGGTTGGGCGCACGCTGGGCGGAGCGACCGTCGCCGTGATTCAGGGGCTGCTGGTGACGACGATCAGCGTGATTGCCGGGTTCAGGCCAACGCACTTCATGGCTCTTCCTTTGGCGATGGGATTCATGGTGGCGATTGCTATCGTGTTCGCTGCATTGGGCGTTGCCATCGGCTCGAGCCTGCAGGACATGCAGGGCTTTCAGCTCATCATGAACTTTCTGGTAATGCCCATTTACTTCTTGTCCGGCGCGATGTTTCCGCTGGTTGGGTTGAATCGCGTCCTGACGATTGTGACGCGTCTCGATCCACTCAGCTACGGGATTGACGGCATGCGTTCGATGCTGTCGGCGCACTCGGCATTCGATCCGCGACTCGATATTCTGGTTCTGGCCGCGGTCGGATCCGTGTTCATTGTGATTGGAGCGTACCGCTTCTCGAAGATCGAAATTTAACCATGGCACGCACGCGCAGTTTGAAAGCTCACGACAAAGTGCTTCGAGCCGCGCTCGACTTGTTTGGCGAGCGCGGCATCGACGCCACCAGCATGGATGCGATTGCGCAGGCGTCCGGCGTGAGCAAAGCAACGATCTACAACCACTGGGCTGACAAGGAAGCGCTGCTGATGGAGGTCATGGAGATGATCCATGGCGTGAATCGGCAGCCGGAGTGTTTCGATACCGGTGACATTCGCCGTGACCTGACCGCGGTGCTGACGCGACGCCCGCCGGACGAGTTTGACGCGGTGCGTACGCGCCTGATGCCGTCGATGATTGCGTACTCGGCGGTTCATCCGAAATTCGGACAGGACTGGAGATTCCGAGTGATGGAGCCTCCGCGCCAGTGCATCAAGGAGATTCTGGAACGCGGCATGAAGCTTGGATTGCTTCCCAGCGATCTGGATATTGAGGCGGGCGTTTCGCTGTTGCTGGGGCCAGTGCTCTATACGCACATCTTTCAGAAGGAGCGGTTGGCGCAGGCACCGGATATCGGGCCGAAAGCGGCGGAATCGTTCTGGCGCGCCTTCAGCCAGGTACGGAAAGAGCGGCTGGAACAGGCGGGCGTACCGAAGAAGTTGGACAAGCGGCGGTAGCGGGTGCCGGCCGGGACTGGCCATCGAGACAGGTGCTTCGCGTGGCGCAGCCTGCCGAATCGCACAGTTTCACAGCTTCACAGTTTCACAGCCCGAATAGCGGAGTTCGCGGAGTCAGCGAAATCGAGTGTTCGCCGTTGATCCGGCTAAGATTTTGCGGCCCTAAATTGCGATTTGGTCAATCGGTATACCCCCGGGGGGAGGGGGGAGGGGGGGTACCACTTTTCGCCCTTATCCCATACATTCCCGGAAGGTTAGCGCTGAAAAAGTGCGTTCTATACCGCACTTATGTGCACATTTGCTGCATTGGCTCAAACGAACATTTGCCGCAAAAGGAAGCGGCGACCCGAATGGGGATCGCCGCGTTTCTTCTTCTACTCCTGAAACAATTCTACGCGTTGGAGGGGTATCGGACTGCAAGAGTGCGCGGAGGAATCGAACCGTTGGTCACGGGTGTGTTCCGATTTGGGAATGGGCGCGAGTCAACAAGTCAGCGAGTCGGCGGAAAGGAGGCAGGGAAAGGTCGGAGGTCTCGCACCCGAAGTTCGTCGTAGATCAGCATCGCGAAGTGAATGGGTGCGCCACCCGCGAGTTGGCCAACAGAGGACTCTCCCTGCGGGTTCTTAGTCCTGGGTGTTCCGCATCCGATCCAGGTGGGCCCGAAGTCTCGGAAGCGATCAATTTACTTGAAGTATTGGGCGAGAGCGTCCCAGTAGTTCGACTTCCATCCGCCGGCGAGGTGTTCTGCCTGGTTCACGGGAAAGCCGGTGTGATCAAAGACGATCTTTGCTCCTGTGCCTTGAGCGATCAATTCAAATTTGGCAATTGAGTAAATGTGAGGGGGCCAGCTTGCAGCGCGCCATGCCTCAACGATCCGGCGCTCGGGCTCGAGTTCAAGCTGCCAACCGGAAATGTATCCACCGAAGAGGAGGATCGCTCCGCCGGGTTCCCGGCCAATCTCGGCAGGCTTGGAAACCAAGTTTAACGATTTGGATGCAGCGCTGAGCAGTTGCACCTTTTGAAACTGCATTGGATCCGTCAGGGCGTCGTAGACACGTGTTGGAGTCGCGGAAAAGACCGGCTCCTGATGAATGGTGGCTGCCGAGTAAGCAACTCCATCGGAGGACGCGGCAATGGCAGGTTTCGCTCCAAGAGCGAGACTGCCAAAGGTGAAGGCCAACGTCGCCAGGCTTTCGCGGCGGGTCAGGCCTGGACCGAAGGACGGATCTTCCATCAAGGATTTCCTGTTCATCTCCGTTTTCATTCCTTTTGCTTTACCAGGATGGCTGCGTGCAAGGGCATTGAAACAGTGTGGCTAAATATGTTCAAGATAATATTTTGAGTATCCGGCAGAATGATTCTTGTATTCCAGGAGACTGCCATGCCCTATCCTCCTTCACACCGCACAGAGACCCGGAAGCGGATTGTCGACAGTGCGCGACGGCTGTTCAATCTGCGCGGCTTCGACAATGTTTCGATCGCGCAGATTATGGCAGGAGCGAAGCTCACGCACGGAGGCTTCTACAGCTATTTCCAATGCAAATCCGATCTTTACGCGGAAGTGCTGAACTGTTTTTTTACCGACCCGGAGTGGAAAAACAACTGGGATGGCGTATCCGTTGATATGGGTTCAAAGGATGTGGGGGCGCAGGTTGTGAACGCCTATTTATCACGGCAACATCTGGAAAGCATTGAAAACTGCTGTCCGATGATTGCGTTGCCCACCGATGTGGCGCGGAGCGGCCCCGTCGCGAGGAAGGCGTTCGAGAGGGTATTTGAAGCGATGGTGACTTTGCTGGAGCGGAGCACAAGGAATGGCCGGCAAAGCCGAAGAAATACGGCTCACGCGATTGCAGCTTTGAGCATCGGCGGAATGGTGGTGGCGAGAGTTCTGGTGAATCGAGCGCATGCGGACGAACTTCGAGAGTCCTGTCTTCAGGCTGCCTTGCAGCTCGGCGGATGGCCGAAGCCCTCGAATGTGGGAGAAGCAGCCGTGAAGCGCCGCTCGAAGAATCTGCGTTCCAAGCCGGCGGTTTAGGTTGATCCTGAAAGGAAAACTACGGCCGCCTGAAGGTGGCGGCCCATTCAGTTTCTTGAAGGAGCGGCGCTTGGATTGGCATTTCTCAGCCACTCGGAAAAAGCCGGCGCAACCTGCTCTTTCGGCATGCCGGAAATTCGGAAATGAAACTTTTGGTTAGAACGGGTGACGATTCCGTTCTTGTCGATGCCGGCAACGTCGTTTACCCGGACGGTCACGTTTTTCGCAGGGTCAGAAGCGCACGTGAACGTCATTGAGGCGGCTGCAAAGACCAACGAGCCCTTGCTGCATCCGTTGCTCATGCCATCTCTGCTCGCAGCAAAGTTGCGAAAGTAAGTCGGGGTGATTGGATTTGTGAAGGGTGACGCGGAAGGATTTTGGGGTGAGGCACTTTCCAATGGATTGGCGGGAGCATTGGACATGGGATTGATGGGGCGCGCTTGCGATCCATAGGCAGAAGGGTTCGCTGGGTGCTCGAGTGCACCGGGGCTAGGTTTGGCGTGAGGACCAGGCTGCAAGTTGGCCGGTGCCTGATCTGATTGCGTCGCGGAGTTTTTATCGGCGGTTGAATTGGGGGTCATTTCGTGCAGAGTTGCCCAAACAAGCACACCTGCGCCAAAGAGAAGGATCAAGAACAAGAAAAGGCATCCGGCTGATTTCGATGGACCGCTTGAGGGGCCGTAGTTGGACCCGCCGGCGACGTTTCCGCCCGATGGAGTTTGCTGGGAACTTTGGGTGCGCTTGCGGGCGGCCTCATGGATTTTTAGCGTTTCTGAAGTGCCCCTCCTGAGAATTTCGGCATCGCGAGCGCGCCTGTCCCGCTCAGCCTTGTTTGCGGCGTCGACACCATCTTTCCAGTTGTCCCACGCGTTCGACATCGCCCAACCTTTGCGAGCCATCATAGTTGAACTTGCATGATGTGTGGACGCAGCCCGGTTCGCGTGGCAATTGGACGGACGTTTCCGGGGCTGTTGCTCCTCCCTGCTAATCTAGGCTCGGGCAAGCGACCCTCCTCTCGAGGCATCGCGCCGGGGTCGGGCGGAGCGATGCGATTCCCAAAAAATTGATGCGCACTGTGATCCAGGTTTCCGGAATTCGTAAGACCTACGGCTCGACTGTGGCCGTGGATGAGGTGTCGTTTGACGTGCGGGAAGGTGAGATTTTTGGGCTGATCGGGCCTAACGGCGCGGGGAAGACCACGACGATGGAGTGCATTGAGGGGTTGTTCAAACCGGACCGGGGAGCGATTTCGGTGCTTGGCTTCGATCCGTATCGCCAGGCGCGCAAGATCCAGAACCGCATCGGCGTTCAACTGCAGCAGGCGCAGTTGCAGAAGCGAATCAAGGTGTGGGAGGCGATTGATCTTTGGGCGTCGCTCTATGGAAAGACGGCGGTGGATGCGGAACGGCTGCTCGAACAACTGGGTCTGACTGAGAAGCGGAATGCATGGTTCATGACGCTTTCGGGAGGGCAAAAGCAGCGGCTGTTTATCGCGCTGGCGCTGATCAACGATCCAGAGGTGGTGTTTCTGGACGAGCTGACGACGGGACTCGATCCACAGGCGCGCCGGGCGATCTGGGATCTTGTGCGCGGAATACGCGAACGGGGAAAGACGGTCTTTCTGACCACGCATTTGATGGAGGAAGCGGAACGCCTGTGCGATCGGGTCGCCATTCTGGAGCACGGCAGAATTATCGATGTGGATACGCCCAAAAACCTGGTGGATCGCCATTGTCCGGAGAGGACTGTCGTGCTGACCACAGAGGATGCGAGGGCTGCCGATCAATTTCGTACCTTTGCCGGATTAGAAGGAGCTGCAGATGTGGTGTGCGACGGCGGCGAGATCAGAATCAGCGGTTCGAGTGAAGATCTTGTGACGGATGTGATTCATTGCCTGTCAGAGAATCGCATTCGAGTGACGGATTTTCGCACCATTCTCCCCAACCTTGAGGATGTGTTTCTCAAGCTGACCGGCCGTTCGCTTCGCGAGTAGAGATGATGTTGCGTGGACTTTTAAAACTGACGTGGATTGAGTTAAAGGTGTTCCTGCGCGAGCCGTTGGGTGCAATCGGCGCCATCGGCATGCCGGTGATCGTCTTTCTTGTGTTTGGCCGATTGGCAGGCCGCTCGATACCTTCGTCCAGTGCCGCCGCAGGCTTTCTACGCGCGGACGTGGCTGTGCTTGCTTCACTGCTGATTGTGGTGGGCGCCGTGATTTCGCTGATCACGATCATTTCGATTTACCGCGAGAGTGGGATACTGAAGCGGCTCCGGGCTACCCCTCTGCATCCGCAAACGATTCTGGCTGCGCAGGTGCTGGTGAAGCTGATTTTGAGCGCGGCCACCCTGGTGCTGATGTTGCTCGCAGGCAAACGCTACTTTCCCGCAGGCGCCCATGTCCCCTGGCTGTCGTTCAGTGTTGCACTTGTGATCAGCACCTGGAGCATTCTGTCGCTCGGCTTTGTGATCGCGAGCATTGTGCCGACCGCCCGGTTTGCGCAGCCGATCGGCGCGCTGATTCTGTATCCGATGGTTGCTTTTTCCGGGCTGTTTGTGCCGATCCAACTGCTGCCGCCGGTGCTTCACAACATCGCCAGAATCCTGCCACTCACCTATGCGGTGAATCTGCTGCAAGGGATCTGGAGCGGCGATGCATGGGCAGGTCACCTGGGCGACGTTGCTGCCCTAGTTGTGGTGTTTGTGGTGTGCACCGTCGTATCCACGAAGGTGTTCCGGTGGCAGTAGGGAAGCCGCGGCCTGTAGGGGAATCACTGCGACGCCAAGCGACAGAGATTTTGGCTGGACCGCTATCTCCAGTTCCCCATGAGCACGAAGGGCGCCCAGTAATAAGGATGGGCAAAGCCCTGGGGACCGGGTTTGTCGTCTTCGTCGGTGGAGAGGCCGCGGCCTGCGGCGTTGGGCGTTGCGTTGTAGATTTTGGAATTTCCCTGGAGCAGATCGAGCTGAGCCTGGCGCAGAGCTGCAACTTTCTCGATCTTGCCGCCGCCTTGGGCCCAACGGCGATAGAAGTCGGCCATGAGGGCGCCGGTGCTGGCGTCGTCGACCTCCCACAGAGTGGAGATGACGGCCTTGGCACCCTTGCTGAGAGCGGTTGTTCCCAGGCCGTCGACTTCGCGTCCGTCGCCGGCCGAGCCGCTCATGCCGGTTTCGCAGGCTGAGAGAGTGAGCAGTTCTGTATTGTCCATGGCGAGGTTGGGATTGTCGTTGAAGTTGGCGACTGTGAGATGGAAGGCTTTGCCGGCTTCGGTGTTGTCGGCCAGGAGCAGGTAAGACTGCTTGTCGTCTCCCGGCTTGAAGACGAAGTGGCTGGCGATGTGCACGACGGCGTGAGGGCTGCTCAATTGATCTTCCATGGCTTTCTGCGTGAAGCCGTTGTCGAGCAGGATGGTGCCGGGAAGCACACCGTTGGATCCCTGAACGCGGGGATCTTTGACGACCTCGTCCAATTCGCCGACGACCGCTTTCAGTGCGGGAAGATCGGTCTCATATTTCTTTGAGATGCCCATGGCAGTCGCGGTCATGTTGCTGACGTCGGGCTTTTCTGCAAGGTGAGGAATGCTGACCGGAGTGATGGTGACGGTGTTGTATTTCTCGACGAGATATTGTTTGCCATCAAAGAGCGCGGCCATGGGAACGTAGCGCAGCGCGCCATCGAGCGACCAGACGATGGTTTCGGCATAGGCCAGGTCGAGGTCGGCTTTCACGGGACCGACGAGGATGTTGTAGAGGTCCTGGGCGGAGGGACGGGGGTCGCTGGACTTTTTGCGAAGGGCCTGTTCGAATGCGGCGATCTTTTTGTTCAAGTCTTCCTGGGTGATTGCGTATTCGCGGGCCACGGGGGTGGTCCCGGAGACAACAATAACGCGGTAGCGGTCGCTTGAGACGAGGGTGTAGAGCGCGACGGTATGCGGCATGCGGGCGAGCGCCTGGTTGAGCGCGCTGACGTTGCCTTTCACATCCGCGATCTGGCGATTGGCATTGCTGCCGGTGCCGAGCAGGGTATAGAGGCGTTTGTAGTAGTCGTTGAGGCCGGTGTTGGCGGCCTGAATCTGATCGGAGAGCTGCTTGTAACGAGCATCCTGGTCGGGTGTACGGCTGGGGAGCTTGCGGAGGTCGGCCCACTCCTGGCCGAGGGCGACAATTTGCGCGGTGGATTTCTGGTAATCGGCGGCAGCCTGCTGCTCGGCGGGAGTGAGCGAGAGCGGGCTGAGCGTGTTGGCCGCTTCGCCACGCGTGTAGTCGGAATACTCCTGTTGTTTGAGCAGGTCGAGGACTTGTTGGGCTTCGGGTAAACGTCCCTGAGCGATGAGGAGATCGGCGAGGTTGTGGTAGGTGTCTTCATTGGAGGTGAGGAAGCTGGACTGCAGAGACTTGTCGAGACCCTGGATGTTGCCGCGCAGTTGCTGCAGCAGATTGACGGACTCTTTTCCGTAGAAAATAGCGAGCGCGGGGTCGGCCTTTTTCCGGTTGAGCATGAGGTTGTGAAGAAAGCGGGACTGCAGGAAGGGATCGGCGAGGGGCGTTTCAGCTTCGAGGGCTTGCTGAAAACTCTGCAGTGCCTTGTCGTTTTCGCCCATGGCCTGCAGGACTGCGCCGATGCGGTCGAGAGTGAGGGCTTCGCCTTCGGGGTCTCCCACTTCGCGGTGGACTGCGAGTGCCTGATTGAGAGAATCGAGAGCTTTTTGATTCTGGCCGAGGCCCATGTAGGCCGTGCCCAGAAAGGTGAGGGAATTGGCCTGGCGCGCGCGATCGCTGATGGCGACTTCAATGGCGAGCGCCTGGTTGAGCTGATCGAGCGCTTTGGCCCATTGGTTGAGTTTCATCTCTCCTACGGCAATGTTGTTGAGCAGGTTGGAGAGCGCGTACTGGTTCGATGTTGCGCGGTAAAGCGGGACGGCCTGGTTGTAGTAGTCGAGTCCCTTTTCGGGTTGGCCAAGAACGAGGTAGGCAGTGCCGATGTTGGTGAGCATGTTGGCGCTGCCGTTGTTGTCGGGGATCTGGCGGTAAATCTGCGCGGCCTGGTTGAAGTTGTCGAGAGCTTTCTGGCCGTCGCCCAGGTAGCCGTAGGCGGTGCCGATGTTGCCGAGCGCGGTGGCTTCGCCGTCGCGGTTTCCAACTTTGCGAAAAAGAACCAGCGCCTGGTTGAAGTTGTCGAGCGCTTTACGGCGGTCACCGAGGTCGAGGTAATCTTTGCCTACGAAGTTGAAGCCATTGGCCTGGGCCGCCTCGTCGCCCGAGGCGCGAACCATTTCGAGCGCTTGGCTATGCGCTTCAAGAGCTTTCTGGTGTTGGCCAAGAGCGGAGTAAACGGTGCCGATGGCGGCGAGGGTTTGAAGCTCGTTGATGCGATCGCCAAGTTCGTGAGAGATGGCCAGGGCGCGATTGGCGGCTTCGAGTGCGTTCTGCGGCTGGCCAAGGGCCATGCAGAGGACGCCGATTCCGCGCAAGACGGCGGCTTGATCGGGACGGTCGTTGGCTTCGCGATAGAGACCGAGGGCGCCGACGGCGAGCATCAGCGCTTTTTGGTTCTGCTGGATGCTCTTGAATTGCAGAGCCATCGCCACAAGGGCATTGGCCTGGCCTTTGGCGTCTCCGGCCGCTTTTGCAGAAGCGAGTGCTGCTTCGAGGCTGTTGAGTTTTTCCTGCACCTGCGGAGGGATCGGCGCCGCAGGCGGGGCATTGGACGGTGCAGCGGATTGCTGGGCCCGAAGAGTTCCGGGGGCGCAGGCGAAGAGGAGAGCCAGGCTGAGAGCGGCAGCAAAACAACGTGTCCGGCGCAGGCACGTGTCCAGCGTCTGCAAGGGGAACGGAGCGGCATGGGTGTTCACGGGACGGGGCATCGCAAAGGAAAGTGCAGATGATCCACTGTAACGGTTTTTGCTGCGTAGGGAATCGTTCAAGACACCGGACACCGGCGGCGGCTTGAAATCCTGACCCGGGAGTCGAGGCAAGTGCAAGGCGGGAAGGGGCTGGGGCGAGTGAGACGGTCGTGGGAACCTTTGGACGGGTGCAACCGTACAATGGAGTGCGATGACCGCATTTCGCTTCGCACGAGGGCTACCCTTCCGGCTGGTTCTGGCCGGGCTTCTCCTATCCATCCTCCCGGCAATGAAAGCCGAGCAGGTGAAGGACCTGCCGAAGCCGACTGACTATGTAAGCGATTATGCGCACGTGCTTTCGGCGCAGACGATTGCCCAGATCGACAGCCTCTGCGAACAACTGGACCATAGCAAGGCCAACGCGCAACTGGCAGTGGTGACAGTTCGGAATATGGATGGCGATGATCCGGCGGACTGGGCCAATCAGCTGGAAGACGCCTGGAAGATGGGCAAGAAGGGATCGGACCGCGGTGTACTGGTGCTGCTGTCGGTCGACGATCACCATTACCGGATTGACGTTGGGTATGGCCTTGAGGGAATTCTCAACGATGCGAAGGTAGGCGATTTCGGGCGGTCCATGGTCCCGTATCTGCGCGCCAAGGATTACGACAGCGCCATTACCATGGCGGTGGGCCAAGTGGCGCAGGTGATTGCGCAGGATGCCGGCGTATCGCTGAGCAACGCACCGGAAGTTGCTCCGCAGCCGCAAATGGAACGCCACTCGAGCATTGCCCCCTTCATTTTCTTTCTGCTGATCATCCTGTTCTTTGGCGGCTTTAGCGTTCTGCGCGCGCTGTTGTTCTTTGGAGTGTTTGGCAACAGCTTTCGCGGAGGGCCGTGGTTTGGCAGCGGTGGCGGCGGCGGTTTTGGGGGTGGATTTGGCGGTGGGGGTGGTGGAGGCGGTGGCGGCTTTGGAGGGTTTGGCGGCGGCAGCTTTGGTGGAGGCGGGGCCGGCGGGTCGTGGTGAGAGAAGCAGGGAACAGGCGAAAACAGGGAATAAGGGGACGAAGGATCGAAAGACGGAGAAGTGGAAGCAGGAACCAGGAATAAGGCTGTAGGAATGACGATTTTATTTGTAGGGGTTTCCTTGAGTGGAAGCCGGAGGGGAAGAAAGAGGCTATGAAGGGACTTTGGATTGCGCTGGGTATTGTGGGAGTTCTGGTGCTGGCCGCATTGATGGTTGGCATGAGCTATGTGAGCGCGAAGAATCAGATGGTTTCGCTGGACCAAGAGGTGAAGGCCTCGTGGTCAGAGGTGGACGTGCAACTGGAGCGGCGCGCCGATCTGATTCCGAACCTGGTGGAGACCGTGAAGGGATTCACCAAGGAAGAGAGCACGGTGTTTGGTGACATCGCCAATGCGCGCGCAGGATTGCTGAATGCGCAGGGGCCGGCGGCAAAGATTGCGGCCAACGGCACGCTGGATTCGGCGTTTGGACGATTGCTGGCACTGACGGAGAATTATCCGCAACTGCGGTCGAGCGATCAGTTCATGCGGCTGCAGGACGAGCTGGCAGGAACGGAAAACCGGATCAGCGTGGCGCGGAAACGCTACAACGATGCGCTGCAGACGTACAACACGTTTGTACTGCAGTTTCCGAACAGCATCTGGGCGGGAATGGCGGGATATAAACAGAACACCGCGTATTTTACAGCGAGTCCGGCAGCGCAGCAGGTGCCGAGCGTGAAGTTCTGATCACGTGCGGTAGGGCGGACGCCTCGCGCCTCAAAGCAGCATTTGGAATGTCGATCCGGAACAGCAAAAGGCCATCCCGAAGGGGGATGGCCTTTTTGTACCTGTGCTTGTGGAGGCCCGTAGCAGCCTCGAAGATCTACTTGAAGGAAGCGATGGCGCTGGCTTCGTCGTCGTAGATATCGAAGACGGTGTAGAGCTTGGTGAGCTGGAGTACATCCTTGACCTTTTTGGTCAGGCTCAGGAGCTTCAAAGCGGCGCCCTGATTTTTGGATGTGGTGTATGCGCTGACGAGCTCGCCGAGGCCGGAGCTGTCGATATAGTTCACATCGCCAAGGTTGAGCAGAATCTTTTTCTGGCCTTTGCTGATGAGGTCGCGAATGGCTTCGCGCAACTGCACACTGCCCTCGCCCAGAGTGATACGCCCGCTGAGGTCCACAACGGTCACGCCATCCACTTCACGGGAAGCTAACGTTAGAGCCACGGAAATTCCTCCTTCTGTCGGTGATACGGTTATAGCACCTTTTTGAGCGCTGGTTGAGAGGTTGGAGCCGACCGCAGCGGCAAGAACGTCGCGTATGCGTCCGTTTGGATTCAATGCTGCCGGGTCAAGTCCCCTGGGTCTCTTCTGCGGCCGGCGCCAGATGCTTGATCAGAGTCAGCTCGGTTCCGGGATGCAGTTGACGAAAGTGTACCTCATCCATAAAGGAGCGGATGAGGAAGATACCGCGGCCGGTGCCGCGCAAAAGATTCTCGGGTGCGAGAGGATCGGGAAGGGAATCGGGGTCGAGTCCTTTGCCCTGGTCGGCAATGGTAATGATGAGCGACTTGCCGTCGTTCTCGAAACTGGCGGTGATTTGCTTGGCAGGATCGTAGTCGTTGCCATGAAGGACGGCATTGACAGCCGCCTCGCGCACAGCCATGGTGAGCCGGAAGCGGTCATCCTCATCCAGGCCGGCCTCGGCGGCATATTTCTCCGCCGTGGCTTCCACCTCGCTCACGCTTTCCATCGTTGAGCTCAGCGCAAACCTCAAACGTCCTCCTCCGGGCTTTTCCAAGCGATTCGTCTCCCTCTGTTCGGAGCGCCGCTTGTACTGTGGCGGGCTGCGTTCCGTTTGGGGTTGCGGATTCATCCCGTTTGCGACGACCCGGGTCCCCAGAATCCTGAATGATGTGCCCCTGGATTCGTCCTGCCGGAACTGGAAAGCCATACCGAACCGTGGGAGGAACCTTGGTGGCAGTTTCACGGGTCAAGCTCGTTGTGTCAAGCGCGTTGAGGGATTGTTGGATTGGATTGAAAGGGATGGCTGACTTTCAAGGTGCGCGTTGCGCATCAATCTGCATGAAACGGCTACACTCATCGCATGCATTCTTCTTCCGCAACGCGTGTAAGCCTGACGGCGCTGCTGGGCACACCGGTGACCGATGCCAAGGGGCAGCTTTGCGGGAAGTTGAAGGACATTGCCGTGGCTACAGGGCCGGATGCGGGCAAAGTCGCCGGCCTGGTGCTGAAGACCAAGACGGGGCTGTCGCTGGTGCCGTCGCATGAGGTGATGGAGACACCGGCAGGCACGCTGGAGCTGCGATCGACGAGCGCGATGACGCCGCTGGTGGACCACACCAATTTTCTTTTTCTGCAGCAGGACCTGATTGACCGGCAGATCATCGACATCAATGGGCGGAAGGTGGTCCGGGTCAACGATGTCGACCTGGAGTGGACAGGCGATGGGAGCGGCGGGGCGCACCAGCTACGCGTAGCCGAAGTGGAAGTGGGGATGCGCGGCGCGGTTCGCCGGGTGTTCAAAGGGCTGCTGCCGCGGACATCGCTCGAAGCACTTTCGCGCAAATTTCGTGAACGAGGGATTCCCTGGCAGTTTGTCGATGTGATCGAAGTCGATCCTGCGCGCCGAGTGAAGCTGCGTATTGAACACGAGCGCCTGGCGGACATGCATCCGGGCGAACTGGCCGACATTCTGGAAGATCTGGCGCCTGCCGAGCGCGCCGCGGTCTTTGTCTCGCTCGACGATGAGGTTGCAGCCGAAGCGCTGGAAGAAGTGGAACCGAAGCTGCAGAAGGCGCTGCTGGAAAAGCTCGATGAAGAGACCATCGCCGACATTGTGGAGGAGATGGATCCCGGCGCCGCCGCCGATCTGCTGGCGGAGCTTCCTGAAGAGCAGTCGGACGCAATTTTGGAAGAGATGGAGCCGGAAGAGCGGCAGGAAGTTGCGGAGCTGCTGGAGTTCGACGAGAAATCTGCTGCCGGCGCGATGACGACAGACTTTGTTTCCGTGGGAGTGAATGCGACAGTGGCGAATGCGGTGCAGGCATTGCGGGCATTCGATGGCGATCAAGAAAGCGTGACGGAGATCTACCTTCTGGATGAGAAGAAAGTGCTGCGCGGATCGCTTCCCCTGGCGCGCCTGGTGATGGCACAGCCGGAGACGCGGCTGTCGGTCCTTGCAGAGCCGCGATTCCTCTCGTGTCCTGCAGCGATGCGGCAGAATGAGCTTGCGGAGATGTTTGACAAGTACAATCTGCATGCATTGCCGGTGGTGGATTCGCAAGGGCGCATGGTGGGCGTGGTCCAGGCCGACCATGTTATTAGTTTTCTGCGCGAAAAGTTATAAGCTCGTTCGGGAATTCTGCTACTCTTTCGGCAACAGTTCTTCAATCAAAAACCCTCCCCCCAATTAACCGATTGCAGGCTCGCAGCTGTGCGGGCTGCTCGATGCGATGACGAGGATTGCTATGCCCCAGCAGAGTCCGAATTTCAAGGGCAATGTGCGCCCGCCGATAGAGATGCCGGATCACGTGTTGCAGCGGCCCAAGAACGTAGCGGCCAAGGTGGAAGTGCCGCTCATGATCCAGATTTTTGCGTGGTATTGCGTGGTGCGGACGGTGTGCTTTCTCACTTTCGCCCTGATTGTGGGCATCGCACCCGATTCGCCGACGGCTGCGAGCGTGATTGAGCACTTCGATCGATTTCCCCGTTCGATGCCGCCAGAGGGCATCTTCTACATTTTCACGTTTCTGTACGGCATGACCGCTTACCGGTGGTTCCGGCGTGATTGGAAGGCGCGATGGATCACCATGTTTGTTACCGGGGCAGGAGCGGCCCAGACGCTGGTGAACGTGATTGCGAACCGGATGGCGGGCAATCCGGATGGGCTGCCGCCGGGCGCCGAAGGCATGCTGATTGTGGGATGCCTGTTCAATCTGCTTATTTGCTGTTATCTGGCCTTTTATCCCGGCATGGACCAGGCGTTCGACGAGTCGGATGACGGGCCCTTCGGGACTTTTGGTCGGCTGTAAGTGATTGATGACCAAGGCGCAATAAAAGCGCTGCCAAAAGCGATTTTTGTGAAACAATTCTTGTATGTTCCAGTTGCCTAAGGTCATTCAGGGCGGCATGGGTGTCGGGGTGTCCAATTGGCGCCTGGCCAATGCTGTCTCGCGCCTGGGTCAGCTCGGTGTTGTTTCCGGCACTGCCCTTGACTCGCTCTTCGTTCGCCGCCTTGCCGATGGCGACAAAGATGGGGACATGCGCAAGGGACTGGACGCATTTCCGTTTCCGGAGATGGCGAAGCGCATCTGGCAGGAGTATTTCGTGCCCGGCGGCAAGCCGAGCGGCACACCCTATCCGAACTTGCCCATGCACCAGCGGCTGGAGCCGCGCAAGTTGATTGAGCTGTGCATGGTGTCGAACTTTGTTGAAGTGTTTCTTGCGCGCGAAGGGCATGTAAACAAGGTGGGCGTGAATTTTCTGGAAAAGGTGCAGCTGCCGCACCTGGCGTCGATTTACGGAGCGATGCTGGCAGGCGTGGGCTATGTGCTGATGGGCGCGGGCATTCCGCTGCATATTCCGGGCGTGCTGGATGCCTATGCGGCGCAGACAACGGCGGAATACAAACTGGCGGTGGTGGGCGCGTCTGCGGAGCAGGATACGATGATGCGGTTCAACCCGGCAGATTACGTGGAAGGTCCGCTGCCGGTGCTTGAGCGGCCGAAGTTTCTGGCGATTGTGTCGTCGAATACGTTGGCGACCACCATGCTGCGCCGGGCAAATGGCCGGGTGGATGGATTTGTGATTGAGAGCCCAACGGCGGGCGGACACAATGCGCCACCGAGGGGAAAGCTTCAACTGAACGAAACGGGACAGCCGGTTTATGGCGAACGCGACCGCGTGAACCTGGCGGAGATGCGCGCGCTGGAGCGGCCCTTCTGGCTGGCCGGCGGCTATGGCAATGCAGACAAGCTGCGCGAGGCGCTGGATGAAGGCGCGGCCGGGATCCAGGTGGGCACGGCGTTTGCGTTCAGCGAAGAGTCGGGCATGCGTGCGGATCTGAAGAAGATGTTGATTGCGCAGGCCGTGGCGGGGACAGGCGAAGTGTTTACCGATCCGCTGGCTTCACCGACCGGATTTCCCTTCAAGGTTGCGCAGTTGAACGGAACATCATCGGATGAAGGCGTTTATCAGGCGCGGAAGCGCGTATGCGATCTGGGCTATCTGCGTGAACCGTATGCGACACCCGAGGGAAGCATTGGGTACCGATGTGCGTCAGAGCCAGTAGCAACGTACGTGGCCAAGGGCGGCAAGGTGGAAGACACAGTGGGTCGCAAGTGCCTTTGCAATGCGTTGCTGGCCAACATTGGGCACGCGCAGACACGGAAAGATGCTGCCGCTGAGCCTGCGCTGGTAACGACGGGCGATGATTTGAATACCGTGGTGCAGTTCCTGAAGCCGGGGGCGACATCGTACTCGGCCGTGGATGTGGTGCATTTGCTGCTGAGCAAGGTGGAAGCGGTGAAGGAGCCGATGCCGGAGCTGGTCCCGGAACCGGTGCTTGCTGCGACGGCGTAGAAAACCAGGACACGTGAAATTGAGAGGCGGACCCTTTTCGGGTCCGCTTTTGTTTGGGCGCGCGGATGATGTCTCGACGGAGCGATTGAGCGGTGCAGCGCGCTAGGGCGCTTTATCTTCGTCGGCGAGGAAGTTGCCGAGGCGGTCGAGTTTGCGTTGCCATTCGGTGCGGTGGACGCGGGTCCAATGATCCAGAGCGTCGAAACCTGCGGGTTCGATACGGCAAGTGCGGACGCGGCCAAGTTTTTCGGTGTGCACGAGGTGGACCTCCTCCAAAATCTGCAGGTGCTGGGAGACGGCCGTAAGCGTGATGCCGAGAGGCTCGGCGAGGCGCGATACAGACGTTGGACCGGTGACGAGCCGGTCGAGGATGGCGCGGCGGGTGGGATCGCCGAGCGCGTGAAACAGCCGGTCGATATCGATGGGAGGAGGCTTCATCGAGCTTCCTTTACTCGGCAAGATAAGTGCCCACGCGTTCGAGCAGGGTGGTCCAACCGGCTTTGATCATTTCGGCTCCGCCGGGCCATTCAAGATAGACGGCCTGATGGGTGAGGACGAGCTCGGTTCCAGCGCCGGACGGACGGAATTCGAAGGTAGCGAGCATGATGTTGATGGGCTTGCCGTTCAACGACATTTTTGAGGTCATGACGATGCGTTGATCGGGGACGATGTCGGCATAGATGCCCTCGTTGGCGATTTGCGAGCCGGCGATGGGGTGGCCTTCCTTGAAGCGATAGCTGAGCCGCTCGGAGCCGCCGGCGCGGAACTCCATCTCGAATTCCTGAATTTCGTGTTCGCCTTCGGCGTACCAGCGGCGTTTGCGGGCGGGTTGAGCGAAGGCGGCAAAGACGTGGTCGGGTGGCTGAGGATAGTTGCGTTCGAGGACGAAGGTGCTGTGGAGGATGTTGGGGTCGGTCATGGGTATCTCCGTTTCGGTGGCGAAATAGTGAAGCAACGACTTCAGTATTGAGCAGGAACGAAGAATTGTCAAGTGGTGACTTCAGTATTTTTTAGGCGGTATGTGCGGCGACTTTTTTGCGGACTTGGCGACTCTGTGACTTGCGGATGCGGCTGGTGAGAGCTTCACCGGTGCCGGCCGCAGGGGGGCGCTTCGCGCGGACTTTTCAATCTTAAAGATTCAAGGAAGCCCGACGCGGTGGACCAGGTCAGCGAATCGGGGATCGCTGCGGATGGGGTCGAAATAGGGATGGCTTTTCAGGAACTGCAGGATATTCGATTTCTCGTGGTAGGCCTGCTCGAGCCAGTAGAAAGCCTGTTCGTGATCGTCAAGGCCAAGGTAAGCATTCACAAATGCGCCTGCAGGAATGTAGCCTGCCTGCCTGCGCCGTTTCAAAGCGGCAAGAAGCCGGAGCGCATCGTTGCGCCGTCCCGCGTGGGCATAGGCACGAATCAAAATTCCGGTGGCTGCGGGACTTTCTGAAAGAGAAACAGCCTTTTCCAATCCTGGGATTGCGTCTGCGGGTTGATTGTTGGCGATCAGTGCAAATCCGAGGCCGGTAAGAGCGCCCACATTGTCAGGATGCAAGGCTAATGCGCTGCTCTCCTCGCGGATGGCTTCGTTGTAAAGATGAGCTTGAAACAGAATCCAGGCTACGCTGCTACCTGAAACCCCGATGGGGTCGAGCGCACGGGCGTGGTGGATTGCGGCGACAGCTTCCTCCGTATTTCCCTGGCACACCAGCCAAAGCGCATACCACTGATAGGCATCCGCGCTGTTTGGATCCAAGGCAAGGGCCCGCTTGTATTCCGCTTTCGCTTCGGCCCAGTGCCATTCTTCCTGCAGGACGTTTGCGAGCACGACATGGGCTTGTACCAGACCGGGATCGATTGCCAGGGCTTTGAGGGCGAAGCTTGCGACTTTGGGCCGTGTTTCTTCAGGCGAGACTCCGGCTGCAACTGTTCCGAGCATCGTGTAGGCCTGTGCCAGGCCGAGGTAGGCAGGTGCAAATGTTGGATCTCTTTTGAGCGCATCCTCGAAATAAGGGATGCTCTGTTCAAGCTGAGTCCTATTTCCATTTCCTAAAGCAAATCGGCCTTTCAGATAGCTCTCGTAGACTTCGGGCGCAACGGGGCGCGCAGAACTGAGCCGCTGTTGTTCCTCTCCTGTGACGGTGACTTGTACCTTTTCGGCGATGGACTGCGCCAATTCGCTCTCCAATGTGAGCGCGTCGCGCATTTCACGGTCATAGGTTTCAGACCAGAAATGCGTGTCGTTAGAACCGCGAATCAGTTGGGCGGTGACGCGGATGTGGTCGCCTTCTCTGATGACAGAGCCTTCGACCAGAGCGTCGACGCACAGAGTCCTTGCGATTTCGGGGACGGACATCTGAGGGTTCTTGAAGCGCATTACGGATGTGTGCGAGACCACCCGCAGATTATGGATTCCGGCGAGGCGCCCGATGAGAGCCTCGGTCATGCCATCGGCAAGATACTCCTGGGTTGGATCTCCCGACAGGTTTTGCAGTGGGAGGACGGCCAAGGACTGAATCCTGGTTTCAACAACTTCGGTTGTCCGATGCCGAAGTTCGAGCCACGCAACGGCTGCCAGGCAGAGGCAGAAGACCAGGGCGAGGGGAAACCACAAGCGAGCTTTGGACTTGGCCGGGCCAGGAGTGTCTGGGGCAGTGAGGAGCAATTCTTCGGCAGGCGCGGCTTCGGCATCCGTGCCAGGAGGCTTTCTGCTCTGAATCCAGAGGGTCAACTCCTCGGGCAGGGCATAGACGGAGCCTCGCTTGTCGTGCAGATGCCGGTGGACGGGCATGCCCTCGCGCTTCTCCCAGCGCTGGACCGTCGTGACGTCGCGTTTGAGATAGCTGGCGATTTCCTTCCACGAATCGAGCCGCTGTTCGGGAGGTTTTTCGAGGTTCGGGATTTCAAAGGATGGCTCGCCCATGGGGATCTCCGGCCATTCAAGCTTACCGCAGAGAAAAAAGCGCAAACTCGCCGAGTTTGAACCTGCCGGCCGGTATGGCAACAGACGGTATTAGGCGGCATGGGGCGATTCCGCGAGTTGCCGCTTGATCCGGATGTCGTGTGTGCACGAATGTGTGACCAGTTCAGGCGCGAAATCACAGAAGTTTGGCTCGCTTCTATGAAATTCAGGGGGGTTTGAATGCACTGTGAATGGACCGCCTATTCCAGAATGGAGACACCTCATGAACAGCAAAAACCTGGTTTCGGCCGGACGTGCACTTGTATTCCTGTTGTCGGTTTCGGCCACCTGCGCCCTGGCCCAGGATCACAGGCCAGTGCACTTCAGCGGATTGATCAATGACTATTCACCCTTGAATGCGAGCGTCAAAAACAGCCCCTGGGAGATGCATGGGCAATGGACACTGGACGTCCACCTGGAATCGGGAACCGCCGACTTCTCAGCGGATATGACGATGTCGGGCTTTGGGAAAACCGCAAGCGGCCAAGTGGACCCGACCCAGCCCCTTCAGAATCCTCATACGCACCACATCCGGTTGAAGAACGCCAAAATTACGTGGAACATGACGGGCTGCCCTTCCTATCAGCCTCCTGCGACTCTAACGGGCTTTCAATTCAAGAACACGGTCAGCCTGTTGACGGGAAATGGAAGTATCGCCCCTTTTGAGACAGACCCGCCGACGTCGACGCTGCAGGTTTGCGTGACAGGAGGAGACGACATCCGGTATTCGCTTCCGAATTCGAACATCACGCTGGTCTTCGGTGGTCCGGCTACCACGCATTTTGGGATGCAAGCCATTCATGGAGTCGTGCGTGACACCAAGGAAGAAGGCGGCGGGGAACTCAGGTAGCAAGAGGCAGGGCAGCGGCGCTGCCCGAATGCCTTCCAGAGGACTCTCAGCAAGGCCTTGTTCGCGGCTGCGCAATTCGGAAGGGGAAACGCTGACCACGAGTCAGCAAATCATGAGGGCCGGTCAATGCGTTGCTCGAGGGTTGAGCGGTACTTGGAGCGATTCGCCTGGCCGGTCCCGAGGAGGAATCCATTGAGACGTTATGTTCTGTTGCTTGCTGGAATGTTGACGTGTACGAGTGCGTTGGCCGCGACCGATCCATTCGTTGGGATATGGGTGTTCAACGCAGAAAAGAGCCCAAAACCGACGATCCGATACGCCATCAAGAATCTCGGCGGGGGGCGATACTCGCTGACCGGAAGCACGGGAATAACGGTCGAGATCAAAGCTGACGGTGTTCCCATCAAAACGCCGAGGGGCGCAACTGTCTCTTTCAAGAAGCTGGACGGCCGTGACTGGGAAATGGTGAGGGACGATGGCGTGAAAATGGTGCGTACTTACAGCATTTCTTCGGACGATAAGACGCTGATGCTCCACGATGTTTTCTCGGGCGATGCAGAGGACAACTATGAGACGACCACGAAATACGCAAGACTCGGCCCGGGCAAGGGCATTTTGGGAGAATGGCAATCGACTTCTATGGAAGAAAAGATGCACGGGGAAACTCTGAAGCTGATTATTACGCCCTATGAGGCCGATGGGCTCAGTTTCAACATTCCTGTTCACAAGCATGTGAGTCAGATGAAGTTTGACGGGAAAGTCTATGCCGATAGCGGCGCTGGTGACACGAAGGGCAATTCGTCTTCGGGGAAACGGATGAACGGTTTTGTGCTTGAAGTCGACAGTCAAGTTAACGGCAGGCTGGAAGACCGCGAAGAGTTCAAGGTGTCGAGCGACGGAAAGACGCTGACGATTGTGAGCCGGCCCGCAAATTCGACTGCGGTGTTTACGGAGGTTTGGGATAAGCAGTGAATGAGCTCGCCCGATAGTAGCGATTTAGTAGTGATTGCTTCGTTTTAGCTTTCGGGACACAGTGGTCGACGGGTTCACGAGGAGATTGTGGCGGGATGGGAAGTTGGGTGGAGATTAACCCCGCAGATTTTCGTCGGGGACGCCGCGAGGGCGTGGAGACTTGGGAAGGATTGCGTTTGATCCTCCGGTTGTCATCGCATCTGAGAGCTTTGTGGCTTCGAAACCCAGAGACACTGCGGTCCCCGGAAAGCGATGTTGCGCAGAAAAGAAAGTTCCTGTCCGTTTCTCAACTCGCGGTGGCGCTGACGAGATGGTAGGCGAGCGGGCCGATGGGATATCCGAGGAAGGGCAGGAGCAGTGGCGCGATCACGTTGTTCCAACGAGCAGTCGTCATTTTTCGCGTGCCAAGGACAACCGACGAGAGAAGGAAGTTGAGAGTGACCCAGGGGACATGGAGCACCGAAGGTGTGACGCGGGCCTGCATGGGTTCGATGACGATATCGCAGAAGCCGGCGCTCTCGAGTTCGTGCGCGAACGAATGGATTTCGCCCAGAGTGTCGATGGCCCAGCAGTCGCAGAGCCTGCGATAGAGGATGCGCTGGGGGCCGCGCAGTTTTCCGGGACCGAGGAAACCATCGGCGACGACGAGTCGGCCACCGGAGCGGAGGAGACGGCGGGCTTCGCGAATGAGACGGGACTTGCCGGTGCCGTTGCTGTAGCAACTGCTCTCAATGGCATAGGCGGCGTGGAAGGACGCGGAGGCAAAGGCGGTGTGTTCGTAGTCGTCGAGACCGAGCGTGATGGCGGCCGCTTGCGGGCTGGATTGATTGAGAAGACGACTCTGTTCAAGTTGCCAAGGCACGAGGGTGATGCCGTGCAATTCGGCGGCGGGTTGGCGTCGAGCGATGCTGCGCAGCGTGGCACTGAGGCCGCAGCCCATGTCGAGCACGCGCGGATGAGAGGAAGGCGCCTCCTCGAGATGAAGGCGCTGAAGGATTTCGACATTCATCTGCTCGAGCATGGCTTCGCGGTTGAAGGGATTCATGCCCCAGCGGAAGAATCCGAAGTGCATGTTGAAGGCGGGGCTCCATGCGGCGTAGTCGGGGCCAGCCTCTTCGTAGTAGCGCTGAAAGCTGTCTATGCCGGGCATGGAGGGCGCGTGAGCGGCTGCGAGGGTGGTGGGCATTAGTCCAGCCTCCGGCGGCGCACTTTGGGAAGGAAGCGGGTGACTCCGCTGCCGATGCTGATGAGCGCATGAAGGCTGGAGGGCGGCAGCTTTTTGATCTGCGTGTACCAGCCGTGGATTTCTTCAAGAAAGACCTGCATTGCGGTAATGCGCGCGGTGGTGACGGGCTGCGCGGGGCGCTCCGCGCGAGCTTCGATGGCCAAGCGCTGCAGCTTGGTCATGGTGGGAACGATCTCGCGTTCGACGCGCTGCTCAACCACGGTGAGGAAGAGGGTCCAGACATCGGACGAGGTGTGGAAGTAATCGCGGCGGTCTCCCATGCGGGAATCGACCTGGGCGAGGTTCCAGTTTTGCAGCTCTTTGAGGCTGGTGCTGACGTTGGAGCGGGCCACGGAGAGGGAGTCGGCGATTTCTTCGGCGGTGAGAGACTCAGGCGAAAGGTAGAGCAGCGCGTGGACCTGAGCGACGGTGCGGTTGACACCCCAGCGGGTGCCCATTTCTCCCCAGTGGAGGATGAATTCCCTGGTTGCGTCGGTGAGCGTCATGCGACGAGTATATCAGACATTTCTGTATTGACAGAAATATCTGATATGAGGAGATTGGGGCTCGGGGAAACGGGCAGTGGGAGCGGCGATCGTCAGCTTTTTACGGGGCCGGGGCCGCCGACGGCCATCACGCGCGGGATGCGCGCTTCGGCTCTGGGGAGGGCGGGGAACGCCGCGTGGGGTTCGGTCTGGTACCAGAACGCGGTGGAGTAGAAGTTGTCGGACCGGCAGTTGGCGTGGCCGTGCTCGATGGTGACGCGAATGGATTTCTCGAAAGCGATGGGGCTCTCGGTGTGGAAGCGGTAGAGGCAGTACTGGCCGCCGATGCGTTCGGGATCGACGATGTAGGGAGCGCCGTTGTGGGCGTAGCCGAAGGCGTGCCCGGCAAAGTCCCATGCGCCGTTGTAGTAGTCCTCGGTACCGGTGCCATTGATGGTGGGCTGTGTGTCGCCGTCGATGAAGAACATGTCGTCGCCTTCGCCGAACCAGCCTTCCTGATTTTGGAGAACTGAGTGGGTGACGCCGAGGAAGTGACCTTTGCCGGTGGCTTCGAGGAATACGTAGTTGTCTTTGCCGTCGAGGTTTTTGACGTCGTTGGCGGCGGGATCGCCATTGCTCTTCCAATTATTGGTGGTGCCGTTGCAAGGGGCGGCCTGGCGGTATTGCGCATGGAAGCGGGCGAGATTGGCGGGGATGCCGGGGAGCGCGACATAGTCCACAGCGAAATAGAGAGCGCCGGTGCGCTCGGGTCCTTCGTTGGTGACGGTGATGCGGGCCGCGGTGGAGAAGGGCATTTTGAAGTAGGCGTTGAGGGCCTTCATGGGCGCGACGGCGAGAAGGGAGGACTGATAAGTGAAGTATTCGCCGAGGCCGAGGCCGTAGAAATCGCCGATGGGGGTTTCGATGGACGGAGAGCTTTCGCCATCCCACCAGGCGCGCAGAACGAGGTTCTTGAGGTGCATGGGATCGTCGGAGGCGATGGTGAACCAGATGTGGGTGACGACGCCGGCGCCTTTTACATCGAGGATGGTCGCAGTGCCGCCGGGTTCGACGGGCACAGCGTCGGCGTTGCCGCCGGTGCGATCCCAGCTGGAAGAGCGGCGGGCTTTGGCGTCGCGAAGGCGGGCAGGAGCGAAGAGTTCCTCGGGGTTCTCAGGATGGGAGGCTTCCGGCGAGGATTGCGGCTCGGGTGGAACGGCCGCGCCGAGCAGCGTGGATGCGCCGGCGACGGTGGCCATGGCGCCGATGATCTTGCGGCGTGACGGGAGGGAATTGGGCGTATCAGATAAGGACATGAGATTCCTCGCAATCAATCAATGAAAGCGAGTTGTATTTGGGCATGCCGGGGCGTGTCAAGCGGAGCGGTGCAAGGTGAGGCATGGAGTGGCGACGGCTGATGGCGATTTGCCGAATGGTGAGTGCAGGGGGAAGAATTCACGGTCCTTTGCCGTGTCTGCTTATGGAAATTTTGTTCGATGATTGGTGCGTATTGAGAGTGTGAGGGGAGTTCGCATTCTGCGGCCCTCGCCTGTTATGGTCACTAAGAAACATCAGGATGAACCCACCTTAGAGCGGTTCCACAGTACACGACGTCGTGGTTGCGATTGCAGGAGATGGCTTTTTCTGAATGAAAGAGCCACTCGACCTGAATGGCTTCGGGATAAGGCGACTGTGAAACCGCTGAATTGATCGGAATGCGCGGGCATGTGGAAGCGTTGGCGAACCCGGATACTGCTGTTTCTGGCCGTGCTTGGCCCCGGATTTATTACCGCCAACGTGGATAACGATTCGGGTGGAATTCTCACCTATTCGCAAGCGGGCGCGCAATTCGGTTACACGCTGCTATGGATGATGCTTCCGATCACGATCGCATTGATCGTGGTGCAGGAGATGTGCGCCCGGATGGGCGTGGTAACCGGCAAAGGCCTGAGCGATCTAATTCGCGAAGAATTTGGCTTGCGGCTCACCGTGATTTTGATGGTGATGCTGGTGGTGGTGAACTACACCAACGTGGTGACGGAGTTTATCGGCATTGCGGGCTCGCTGCACCTGTTTGCCATATCGCGCTTCGTGTCGGTGCCGCTGTGCGCGGCGCTCGTATGGTTCATGGTGGTGAAGGGGAGCTACCGGAGCACGGAGAAGATTTTTCTGGTGGCCTCGGTGGTGTACATCGCCTACATTTTTGCAGGCGTGCTGTCACAGCCGGACTGGCACGATGCGCTGCTGGCGACGATCACTCCGCCCAAGCACAAGGTGTGGAGCGACAAGACGTATATCTACATGGCGATTGGCCTGGTGGGTACGACGATCGCGCCGTGGATGCAGTTCTATTTGCAGTCCTCGATTGTGGAGAAGGGGATTCGCGTGAAGGACTACGCGGCTTCGCGACTCGATGTGATTGTGGGGAGCCTGTTCACGGATATTGTGGCTTGGTTCATTATCGTGGCCTGCGCGGCGACGCTGTTTGTGCATGGAATGGGCGCGATCCAAGTGGCTGCCGATGCGGCGGAAGCGATGCGGCCGCTGGCAGGGAATTACGCGTTCCTGCTGTTTGCTTTCGGACTCTTCAATGCATCGCTGTTCGCGGCTTCGATTTTGCCGTTGTCGACGGCTTACACGGTGTGCGAGGGACTGGGAGTCGAGTCGGGCGTAGATAAGAGCTTCAGGGAAGCGCCGTTCTTCTACTGGCTCTACACGCTGTTGATTGCGGGCGGTGCGGCCACGGTGCTGGTGCTGCCGGATGCGCAACTCATCAATTTCGCGATTCTGTCGCAAGTGCTGAACGGTGTTCTTCTGCCGGTGATCATCATTTTGATGCTGATGCTGATCAACCGGAAAGACCTGATGGGGGAGCACAAGAATTCGCGGATTTGGAATTGGATTGCGTGGGGCACGAGCCTGATTGTGATCGGCATGACGCTGGTGATGCTATGGGGCATGATGCCGGGGCACTGAGAGAGCCTGGCTGCGACCGAGGGCAGGATCAGAGCAGATCCAGCTCCCAGGTTTGGCCGACGAGGTCTTTTCCGAAGCTGTGGTGGGGCTGCTCGTTGACGAGGCGAAACCCTGCTGCCTGGTAGATCCGGTGCGCGGCGGTGAGGATGCTCTGAGTCCAGAGGGTGATTTTCCGGTAATGTGCGGCGCGCGCAAAGCTGACACATTCTGCGACGAGTTTGTGACCGAGGCCCAAGCCGCGAGCGGCCGGATCGACATAGAGCAGACGAAGCTTCGCTGTATCCGGTTCATCCGGGTGCTGGACGAGGAAGACATGACCGAGGTGCTGACCGTCGACTTCTGCGATCCAGCAGTGTTCCCGGTCAGGATCGTAGGCGGCAATGAAGTCCGCAACGATGCGCGCGACAAGGGCTTCGAAAGAGTTGTCCCAGCCAAATTGTTCCACGTAGCCGGAGCCCTCGAGGCTGACGATGGCGCCCATATCGCCGGGACGGTGGGAGCGCAGAATGACGGACGAGGGATCGATTTTTTGACCGAGAACGGTCTGGCCGATGGTCGCGAGCGCACTGGAAAATTTGGCGCGTTGGTTTTCTGAGAGTCCGGCGAGAATGGCGTGCGCCTGTTTGTCGGCGCGGAGATTGAGCTTGCGGACCGCAGCCTTGCCTCGCGCAGTAAGCAGCAGGTTGGTGGCGCGGTTGTCATGGGCAGCGGTTGCGCGGACCACGAGGCCGGCTTTTTCAAATTTTGAGAGGATGCGGCTGAGGTAGCCGGCGTCGAGGCCGAGGGTTTCGGCAACCTCTTTGGCTTGTGGCCCAGCGTGCGTTGCCAACTCGTAGAGGACGCGACCCTCGGCGAGGCTGAACTCCGTGCTCAGGTAGGAATCACTCAGGGTTCCGAGAAACCGGGTGTAGGCGCGATTGAACTGTCGAAACGAGGCAGCGGCGGAGGTCAGGGTAAGAGTGGCCGGCATAGGGTCATGATGAAACACGATAGTTGACTTTGTCAACTATCGTGCCGGATGCGATGGCGCGTCGGCCTACTCTTCGGGCAGCGGACCGAGGATGTCGATGCCAAATGTTTCTGCAACGGCGATGAGCTTTGCCATGTCGGGCGGGTTCATGGGCGCGTCGAGGGGCTGCCCGAGCTGCTGCACAAATTGCTCGAATCCGCCGGGAGAGCAGAGGAGGAGCATGCGTGCCGGGGTATCGCCGATGACTTTGAAGCCGTGGGCCAGCTCGCGAGGACCAAAGACGAAGGCGCCGGGCCCACCGCGCTGCCACTTGCCATCGCAAACGAAGGCCATCTCGCCCTCGAGGACGTAGAAGGATTCGTCTTCGCGGTGATGAAGATGGTAGGGCGACGCGAAGCCTGGAGGCATGGACCAATGCTCGATGAGGCCAAAGGCTCCGTTGGTGGTTTCGGCGGTGCTGCGCATAAGGGTGGGGAGACCGAGGAACCGAAAGGCTGCATCTTCTCTGGTATTGAGGTAAGGGGTGGCCACGGTGGCGGGTGCGCTCATGGAATTTCTCCTGGCTGATTTTGCGATCCGTTTCAAGGACGGGATTCGCATTGGATAACCGGATGTGTAACAAATTGGCTAGCCGTTACACATAAAATATGTGCTGATCGTGATTGAGCTGAGCGATGAAGAGATTGTAGTTCGGATTGGCGCGGGGAAGGACCCGGATGCCGAGGCGGAGTTCTGCCGACGTATGGGGCCGCGAATCCGGTTGTATGGATTGCGGCATTTACGCGATCAGCAGGCTGCCGATGATCTGATGCAGCAAGTGCTGATGACCACGCTGCTGGCTTTGCGGGAATGCCGCTTGCGCGAAACGGAAAAGCTGGCGTCGTTTGTGCTGGGAACGTGCAGGATGATGGTGCTGGACCAGCGCCGGAACGTGCGGCGACGGGAACAACTGATGGAGGCGTGGGGCGCGGATTTGCCTCCGACGGTGATTTTTGCAACGCCGCGGCTGGATCAGGACAACCTGGCGCGGTGTGTGCAGAGTTTGAAGGAACGGGAGCGCGCGGTTGTGATTCTGACGTTCTATGACGAGGAAGCGGGCCCTGATGCGGCGCGGATGCTGGGCGTGACCGAGGCGAATGTGCGGGTGATTCGGCATCGGGCGCTGCACCAATTGAGGGAGTGCATGGGGGTGAGGCGATGAACTGCGGCGCGCCCCTGGATGCTGCCCTGCTTGCCGACTACTGGATCGGCGCACTGGGGAACGAGGAAGAAGCAGCTGTGGAAGAGCACGTTTTCGCGTGCGAGGAATGCTCGGCGCGGTTGGCGGAAATTGTCGAGCTGGCAGGCGGGGTGCATGACCTTGCGCACTCGGGCTCGCTGTTGATGGTGGTGAGCGGCGATTTTCTAAAGCAGGCAGAGAAGAACGGATTGCGGGTGCGGCAATATGCGCCTCCCGTCGGCGGCAGCGTGCAGTGCACAGTGACTGCGGAGGATGACTTGCTGGTGGGAAGGCTGGCAGCGAATCTGAGCAAGGCGAAGCAGGTCGACTTGAGTCTTTGCGATCTGCAAGGTGTGGAGCAGGTCCGGTTGCGGGATATTCCATTTGCGCCGGAGGGCGATGGTGTGGTCTGGCAGCAGTCGATCACGTTTGCGAAGGCTGCGCCGACGAGCTCCGTTGTAGCGCGATTGCTGGATGTGGATGCGTCGGGCGGCGAGAGTTTGATTGGGGAATACACCTTCCACCACACGCGGACTTTGCCGGGACCGGGAGCGTGGTGAGGTTTCAGGTCTTTTTGGATTTCGAATCGAGGTCGGGCAAGCTATAGAACCAGGAGAAGAAAGCCTGATCCCACTTGAATTGCCGGGAGAGATCCATTGCAGGCTGGGATGGGTCGTTGGGGACGAGCCGGTAGTAATGGGAGGCGCCTTCGCTCCCGGCATTTTCGAATTCCTGGCGACCACGAATTGCATGGAGCTGGAGCGACTTTTGGCCGAACAGGCTCTGCTTGCAGACGGCGTTCTGGGTAAATTCAACGCGGGCAGTGAGAACGTAGAGGCTGCAAACGACGCCGGTGAGCAGCATTGAAATGGCAAACGCCCAATTGACGGGATTCGGCCTGAGATGAGCGGCGATTTGCTGCTGCGCGCTATAGAAGGTGAATCCGAAGCCGAGAGCGCTTGGAAGAAATGCGGTGACGAACCACGGCCAGCGCATGCGATAGACACGGAATGTTGGCGGCGGTTTATCCAAGGCTGGCCTCGATGGGTGTTGAACAACCTTTTACACCACGGGGCTGGGAGCGCGGAGAGCAGGTCTGCCCTAAAGCAGCTTGCCGGCGGCGAGGTCTTTGATGAGGTCGCGGTCGGCGGCGAGGAAGTCGTAGGTAGGCAGGTCTTCGAGCTTGACCCACTTGAATTGATGGAAGATGCGGTTCTCGAGCTCGCCACTGAACTCGTGCACAGCGAAGAACTGGAGGTCGACGGCGCCGCCATGGCGATAATTGTGGCGGATGTGGGTGACGTGAACGCCGATTTTGGCGGTGATGCCGAGTTCCTCGTCGAGTTCGCGGGCGAGGGCTTGTTCGGGTGTCTCACCGAGCTCGATTTTGCCTCCCGGAAACTCCCATTGGAGAGCCATGGGCTGATCGGGACGCCGTTGGCAAATAAGGACTTCTCCACCACGGATGATTAAGGCAGCGGCGACAAAGCGCAGTGCCGGCGCTGACGGCTTGGGGTTGGCGCTTCCGTTGGTTGGGGCCTGGGGTGCGTCCACGCTCTCAGTGTAATCGCAATAAAGAAAGCGTGTTGCACAGCCGGGGAGGGCCTGCGGTGGTTTTCGTGTGGTGAAAATCCAAGAGACTCAGCGACTTTCCCACGAAAACCGAGATTCTGCCCGAGGTTTATTCGCCAGCGACCGCAGCCTCGATGCCTTCAGCGGATGCGGGACGGAAGTAGCCCCATCCGTGTCTGGCGGCGGCTTCAATGAGGGCTGGAGATGGATTAATGGGGTAGGCATTGCGAGCAATCTCGAGCATGGCGAGGTCGTGGATGGAGTTGCCGAAGACGGCATCAGGGTGGTGCAGACCGGCGCGCTTGAGGGCATCGGCTTTGCCTTCGTCGGTTGGAACGTCGACCAGGGTGCTGGTGATGAGGCCGTCGGTGACGGCAACCTGGGCGGCGAGAACGCGTTCGGCGGGAATATCGAAGGGGCGAACGCCTTCCGCGACCACCCATTTATTGGTGGAGCTAACGGCCCAGAGCTCCACGCCTGCCTTGCGAAGCGCAGCGAGAAGCGAGTCAATTTCAGGAAAGACACGGGCGCGAACGAAGGTATCGACGTAGATTTTGGCCGCGTCCCACAGTTCCTGTTCGCGCAGGCCAGCGTAGATCTGGACCATTTCGCCGCACATCTGCAGTTCGCTGACGCTGCCGGCCATGTAGGCACGGTAGCGTGTGTCGACCCAGTCGTTGGTGGAGCGGGAGACGAGGCCCTGTTCGAGGGACCAATCCATGAAGCCTTTGCCGGAGTCGCCGCTCCAGATGGTTCCATCGCAATCAAATACTGCAACCCGGGGCTGTGCATCGAGCACGAGCCGTTCCAACTCTTTGGCTGTCCACTTGGAGATTTGGATCTGTGTAGCTGTCAAGCAATCCTCACAATCAATCGATAAAAACCGTCAGATTATTCTCTCGCACGGGGCATTGTCTTTGCACGTTACCGAGGAGGTGTGAATCCACTTGTTCAATGCTGGAGTTGATTTTGCCGCAAGTGGATGAAACGAATGTCAATGTGCGGGGTGCACCGGGGCGCGAAGACAATCCACTAGAATGCACGTGTTGCTGGAGGAGATGGAATGCGGCAGGGTTTGGTTCGATGGGCGGCATTGGGTCTGGTGCTGGGGAGCACGGTCCTGGCGGGGATGGCGCAGGTCCCGCCGGCTAATTCGCCGACGAGCGCCTCTGCGATTCCGCAGAATGCATTGGTGCAGCCTGCGGATGTGGCAAAGATGCTTCAGTCCGGGGGCAAGACGGTGATTTTCCAGGTCGGATCCCATTTGATGTTCAGTCAGGCGCATATTCCGGGGGCGGAGTATGCGGGACCGGATTCGCAGGCGGTTGGGCTCGATCTGCTGGCGAGCAAAGTGGCGGCGTTGCCGAAGAATGCTTTGATCGTGATCTATTGCGGCTGCTGCCCGTGGAATCGCTGCCCGAATATGGGACCGGCATATCAGCGGCTGCTTGCGCTGGGATTTACGAATGTAAAGGCGATGTATGTCGCGTCGAATTTTGGCGACGATTGGGTGGGCAAGGGCTATCCGGTTGAAAAAGGCGACTAGCGTTCTGGCGTTGGTGTGTTTAGGCACGGTTGCGGCGTGGCCGGCATCTGCGGGCGAGGGGCTCGTGCATAAAGCGGCGCCGGTATTTGTGCGCCATGATCTGCACGGGAAGCGAGTGAGCCTTCGCGACGAGCGGGGCAAGGTGGTGTTGCTGAATTTCTGGGCGACGTGGTGTGCACCCTGCCAGTTGGAACTGCCGCGTTTTGTGGAGTGGCAACAGCGTTATGGCCCGGAAGGATTGGAAGTGATTGCGGTTTCGATGGATGACGATGCGGGACCGGTGCGCGCGCTGATCGAGAAGCTGAAGCCAGGATTTCCCGTGGTGATGGGCGATGAGCGTCTTGGATTGGAGTACGGAGGGATTCTCGGATTGCCGGTGACATATTTGATTGGGCGAGACGGGCGCGTGGCCGCGCGGATTGCTGGAGAAAGCGATTTGAACGATATGAAGTCGAAGGTTGTGAAGCTACTGGGGCAGCGTGATCGCTGATGCACAAGATGGGGTTGCAGTGGAGGTCATCGATCACGGCGCGCATTGCCGCTCTTGATTCCGTAATGAACGAGGTACGGTAATGTGCGGCTCCACGGTCCCGCCGGCTCCATCCCACTCATAATCAAGGCTGTGGGCGCCCAAGGCAATCTCGCTCTTCTGAAGGACTACCAAGACTATCTCCGCATCGAAAAGGGCTTGCGTCCGCTGACCTGCGAGGCTTACGGGAGCGACCTGAAGACGTTTGCGGAGTTTCTTGATGAGCGCCATGGCACGTTGCTGAATGCAGCGCAGCAGGATGTGGCAGCATTTCTCGAGCACTTGCGCAAGCATGCAGTTGAATCGCGATCGGCGGCACGCAAGCTGAGTTGTCTACGCGGGTTTTATAAATGGCTGTTGCTCGATCGGCGAATTCACCATGACCCGACGGTGAACATTGAGTCGCCCAAGGCGTGGAAGGTTTTGCCCAAGTCGCTGGCTGAACAGGAAGTGAACGAGATGCTGGAACGGGCGGCGATGGCCACGACGCATCCCAAGGCGCATGCCACGGCGTTGCGCGATCGCGCGATTCTTGAGTTGCTCTATGCGGGCGGACTGCGCGTGTCAGAAGTGACGGCGCTTTCGACCGGAGACCTGGGGTTGGACGCCGGGCGGGTGCAGGTAAGGGGCAAGGGCGACAAAGAGCGCATTGTTCCGCTGGGACGCACGTCGCTGAACGCGCTGGAGGAATATCTGCGCGAGGGGAGACCGCATCTGGCGCGAATCAGCACCAAGAAGCGGGCTGGAAACTTGCGACAGGATGGGGCGCGTCTGTTTCTTTCGTTGCGGGGGATGCCGCTGACGCGGCAATGGGTATGGCACCTCGTGAAGGCGGCCGATCCGAGCGCAAGTCCGCATAAGCTGCGCCACAGTTGCGCGACGCACATGGTGGAGCACGGCGCCGATTTGCGCAGCGTACAGATACTTCTTGGGCACGCGGACATTTCGACCACGCAGGTGTATACGCACCTGGCGCTGGGGCGGTTGAAGGCAGTGCATCGCGCGCATCATCCGCGTGCTGCGGCGCGACCGAATACGACAGAGCCGGAGTCGAAACCGAAGCTGCAGATTGTGCATCGCAGGGATCCGTTGTGAGCGAGCAGAAATTGACGGCGGAGGCGGCGCGCGAGGTTGCGACGGAGCAAAAGGACGAGTCGCGCAAGAAAAGCGGGAAGCACACGCTTGGCGAACTTGCTGCGGCCTATCTCCATATGTTGGCCAACGAGCGTGGCGCCTCAGAGCACACGCTGCGGGCCTATGAGCGGGAGCTGCTCGGATTTACCGCATGGATGGGGAAGCACCATGCGGAGTGCCGAGCGCCGAAGCGAATTGAGCATACGCACATTCGCGCATATCTGGGGTCGCTCTACGAACGTGGGCTGTCGAAGGCGTCGACGGCACGGGCGCTGGCGGCGATTCGAAGTTGGTTCAAGTGGCTGGCCAGGGCGGGACATGTGGAGCAGAACGTGGCTTCTCTGGTTTCGACGCCGAGGTTGCCGAAGCATTTGCCCAGGGTTCCGTCGATTGAGCAACTGAATCGGGTTGTGGACTCAGTGAGTGACGACGCGGCGAGCTGGCCGGCACGCGACAAGGCGATAGTGGAACTGCTCTATGGCTGCGGCATGCGGAATGCGGAATTGACGGGACTGAATCTCGAAGACATTCACTGGGCCAATGAAGCAATCCTGGTGCGCGGCAAAGGACAGAAGCAGAGGTATGTGCCGCTAGGGGACGCCGCGGCGATGGCTTTGCGGGAATATCTCGGGGAGCGAGCAGCGCGGGTGGCTGCAGTGGATCCGGCCCATGCGGCTGCGACGCCGGCGTTGTTTGTGAATCTGCGGCTGCGGGGCTTGAACGCACCCGGCGGTGAGGCACGGCTGACGACGAGGAGCGTGGGACGAATTGTGAAGCGCATTGCGGTGCTGCGCGGACTGTCTTCAGATGTTCATCCGCACACTTTGCGCCATGCCTTTGGTACTCATTTGCTGGAAGAGGGCGCCGATCTGCGGGCCATCCAGGAGCTGCTGGGCCACGAGCGTTTGTCGACGACGCAACGCTATACGCAGCTGACGACTGCCCAGTTGACGCAGGTGTACGATCGGACGCATCCGCGGGCAAAATAAGGGCTTTAATGGCCCATCGGTAACCACACCCACTGCCCGTAAAGTGCCATTGTTTCTACGGATACCCGGCCTATACTCCAATTCGTAGGAGAGGCCCATGAGTCGCGCAGTCTGTTGTGAAAGCTGCCAGTCGGTCGGCTTAGATAGATACATTCACGGTGCGTCGTTAAAGCTGGGAGTTCTGCTGCTCCTTCTGTTCGTGGTCCCCGGCGTACTGTATTTTGCCTGGTTCTTACTTTCAAGCCATCGTGGCTGCAGCACATGTGGATCGCGTCACGTTGTTCCGCTGGTGCAAGAGGCGGCGAGTCCTGTGGATCCGGTGAGTAATGTTTCCGCGGAGCCCGGGTACGTTACAGCAGCCTGATCAGCTGAGTCATCGAAACAGCCGACGTCGTTGTGGGACGTCACCAAGATTAGGGGAGCCGGCGTAGTTGCCGGCTCTTCTTTTTTTTGCGATGAGAGCGATGGAGCGGGAGGCTTGAAGCAATCGTTTAGAAACTGACCTTGCGCTCGGGGAACCACGTGAGCTGAATCGTGGTGGTGGTCACATTTTGCTGGCTTGCAGGGTAAAGGGGAATTCCGGCCGGGAAGATGGGAGCTTTCCATTGTTCGTAGGCGAAGCGGCCGTCGATTTGGAAATCGCGACCGATGCGCTTGAGCACCTGAAAATTGATGTCGTTGAGCGTGGTGCCACCGGGAATGAAATCCTTCGAGACTTTCTGGTTGCGCACGCCGACCTGGATCCACTCATTTCCGCTCAAATGATAGGTAAGCCAACCTTGGCCGCCTTTGCCTTCGCGACCGACCCAGTCGCCCATGAGTTGGCCGTTGTTGGTGTAGCCCTGGCGTTGAATGGTCTCCCAATATTCGAAGTGGCCACCCTGACTATCATTGGTGCTTGGATCGGTGTTGGCGTATTCGGCGCGTACGTCGAGCTTAGGAACGCCCGGCACATGCGAGAGATAGAGTCCTGGACGATAGCTCGAACGCCGTGGTGCATCGGGCGGAGATATTTCATCGTGCGCCTCGGAATCGACGTAGAAGGTAAGCCATTTGCGCATCCATGGAAGGCGGTAGGATGCGTCGAAAGCGCCGAAGCGCGCACCAGGATCATCGCGCCCCTGCTTCACCGTGATGGAAGGTGAGGACAAGCTGAAGAAGCTCTTGAGGAAACTATGTATTGTGATCGGTCCGTGTCCCTGGCCTCCCCAGATGACGGAGCGCTCGAAGCCGATTTCCACGTTTTGCGTGGGGCGGAAGCTGACTTTTTCGAGGTGCATCCAAGGGTCGCCCGGGTTGTAGACGTTCGCCTGGCCGTTGGTGGGATACAGCGGATTTGGCACATAGGTGTGGCCGTGAAGGCCGCCGATCAGGAACTCGTACCGGAACGGTCCAGTGATATAGGAAAGACCGGGGACGTGCAGAGGTTCGATGCGATTGATGCGGAAGGTGTAGAAGTTCTCAGCGTTGTTGGAGTAGGCCATGCCGGCACCGAGGCCTGGGCCGAGCCATTCATCCTGCTTGCCAAAGGAGATTTCGTGATTGAGCACATGTGCTGATGCGTAAGCCTCAACCCAACGGACGCGCGTGACGGAAGAAAGGGGGCCGAGAGGGATGGTGGCCTGGTGATAGGGAAGTCCGGTAACCGGATTGAGGAAGGGAATGACATCGACGGCAGAAAGCGCTGAGGCGAGGCCTGCGGAGTAGCCGGTGCCTGATGGGGAGCCCTGGAATTCGCCTCGCGCGTAGATGAGGAATCGACCGGCACCGACATAACCGCTTGCGCCGGAGTAGTTGTTGAATCCGTTTTGAAGGGGACGGCCGTAGTCGTTGACGACGGTCTGGCCGAGATGGAAGCTGTCGTCGAGCGGGGTTCCGCTGATCCCGCGGACGACGGTGTAGACGGACTCGATGCGTGTCTTTCCCTGGAGTATGCCGCATGGCCCGACCATTTCGGGATTCAGTTCGCGATTGACAGACTCATAGATTCCTTCCGCTTCATCTTTGGCAGCGGAGTCGTCTGCGTCTTCGATGTGGGCTCCTGCTTCTTCGATCATGCGTTCCACACTGGAGCGAGTCCATGGGCGCATGCCGAGGTACATGGTGTCGACGAAGCCCAGCGAATAGAGGCGCATCATGGCCGGATAGACCCAGCTGTCGACTGGAATGTAGGGGGAATCGAGGTGCGATGGCTCGCATACCGTTTCGGGCCTGCTGGGGTCGCGGCCTGCCTGCCCGGCACCGTCGGGTGCAGCGGGCGTTGCGGCAGCGAGCAGGCTTGCGGTCATTAGGGGGATTCCTGCCAGGAGAAACGCACGCCGCCTGGCCGGAGAGAAGACCACACTTCCGCTCAACTTCATACCCTCACTTTACCATTGGGTTACAAAGGCTTAAGGCGTCGAAATCAATCGCTTCCCTGGTTGAGCAGCGGGTTCGTCCAGAGTTGCGTATTAGACTACCGGACGCCGCGTCGGGTAGCCGATTGGAGTTCTCGCCTGAAGACTCTCTCGATTTCGGCCCTCTGGCGCACACGATACAAGCCTTGTTCCTTGAGATGCATTTCCATGGCTGCCAGGCTGCGACTTTGTGCGCGAGGCGGGCTGTTTCGTTTGGTTCCTGCGTCGTTGGGGGGAGTGAATTCGGAGGTAACGATGAGCGTGGGGCCGCTGCGCTGGCGTGCGCGAGTGATCGACTCGCTGGCCACGCGGTAAACCGCAACGACGTCGTGGCCATCGACGGCGATTGCAGGAACACCGTGGATGCGCGCTTCAGCCGCGGCGATGCGGTTTCGGTGGGAGGTGTGCAGCCCTTCGGAAGGACAAACGAAGAGGATGGGCAGGTTGCGATGACTCGCCGATTGCAGGATCTTTTTCCACACGGATGCGGAGATGGGAGCGTCCTGGCAAAAGATGACGGTGATGGCGGTGTTCTTCTTCGTCTTTTGCTGACGCGCCGCAATGCAGGCAGTGGCAAGAGCCTCGCGGCCGTCTGGATGGGAGGAGAATCGTTTGCCACGTCCGTTTTTTGCGAGTGCGGCGTAGAAGTGTTGAAGCGCGGAGCGGCCAGCCCTCTTCGGATGCGAGCCGAGACTTGCGTGGAGAAGCAGGTCGCTGCGCAGAAGGTCGCTGGCGACGCCAGCCAGCACGGCTTCTGACACAGGATGAGGTGCGTCGTTTGTTGGGGACGCGGCGCGTGCAGGGGCGCCGAGATCGGCCGCAACGCGGCATTTGACCATTGCGGAGTACAACTCAATCAATTTCACTTTGGAGATCAAACGCTGGCCCTCATTTAGGTCGAATAGTCGGCGTTGATGTGGATGTATTCGTGCGTCAGGTCAGTCGTCCAGAATGTGCACTGGCCTTCGCCCTGGTGGAGTGCGATGCGGATGGTGAACTCGGGTTGGGAAATGTAGGCGTGGGCGGCCTTCTCATCGAAGTCCGGAGCGCGACCGCCATCGCGGCAGATGGGCAGCCGGCCGAACCAGATATCAATCTGCGCGGGGTCGATATCGGCGCCTGAGTATCCGAGGGCGGCCATGAGCCGTCCCCAATTGGGATCGTTGCCAGCCCAAGCCGTTTTAACGAGCGGGGAATGAGCAATGGCCTTGGCAGCGCGGAGAGCATCGACTTCGTTCTTTGCGCCTTCAATTTGGAGTTCGACGACGTGCGTGATGCCTTCGCCGTCGGCAACGATCTGGTGGGCGAGGGACGTGCAGACCTGGCGGAGCGCCGTTGCGAACTCGTGGTTGCCCGGGCCTACGACTGCGCCGCTGGCGCCTGAAGCAAGGAGAAGCACGGTGTCATTGGTGGAGGTGTCGCCGTCGACGGAAATGCGATTCAAACTGACGTCGATCGCGTTGCGGAGATACTCGTCGAGCACTGCAGCGCCAACGGCAGCGTCAGTGAGGATATAGACCAGCATGGTGGCGTGCGGGACGAGCTGAGGATGAATCATGCCCGAGCCCTTGCCCACGGCGGCGATGCGTACCTCTTTGCCATCGATTTCGACGTGAGCGAATGCGGTTTTCTCGACCTTATCCGTAGTGATGATGGCCTGGGCGACTTCCTGAAAGTGATCGCCCTGCGAGCCGATGCGCATAGCGAGGTTGGGAAGCGCAGCGATGAGTTTTTCTGCCGGGAGTGGAACACCGATGATGCCGGTGGACGATGGGAACACTTGTTCGGGCTTGCAGTCGAATTGTTTGGCCGTGGCGGCGCAAGTGGCGCGCGCAGCATCGAGCCCGGCCTGGCCTACGGCGCAGTTGGCGTTGCCAGCGTTGATGGCCACGACGCGCACGCGTCCGCCGCTTGCGGTGAGGTGCTCCTTATCGAGGATGAGGGGCGCGGCGATGACGCGGTTGGCCGTGAAAGCGGCAGCAGCGCTGGCGGGCTGATCAGCGACGATGAGGGCAAAGTCAGTGCGGCCGCTCTGCTTGAGACCGGCCTTGGCGGCTCCGAAACGGAAGCCCCTGGGAATTAACGATGAAGAAATATCAGACATCCATCTCTGAGACTGCGATGCGCTGGGATCGCGCGGTCGCTGGGTTGAAGGTTGTAACTCATTTAATCTAACAAATGAGGACGGAATGACTGAGGGCAGCACAGAAAGTTTGCAAGGCCTGGACCCGAAGGATTTTCTTGAGCTGCGGAAGGTGAACGTGGCGCGCGGGGATCGGATCGTGCTTCACGATGTGAACCTGACGATTCGGGCGGGCGAGCATGTTGCGATTCTGGGACCGAATGGCTGCGGGAAGTCGACTCTCATATTGACGATCACGTGCCAGATTTATCCCATGGTGCAACCGGGAATGCAGGTGCGCATTTTTGGGCGCGAACGCTGGGACTTGACGCAACTGCGGAAACATTTTGGCGTGGTCGGGACGGACCTGCCCGGAGAAAGGACGGCAGTGACAACCGGCCTGGATGCGGTGATTGCGGGATTCTTTTCGGCATCGACGCTGTGGCCGAATCTGGTGGTGACGGACGAGATGCGGTTGCGCGCCGCAGAGGCATTGGAGCGGATTGAAGCTTCGCACCTGGCGGGGCAATTGGTGGGCGAGATGTCTGCCGGGGAAAAGCGACGCATCCTGATTGCGCGAGCGCTGGTGCATCGACCCAAGCAGCTGCTGCTGGATGAGCCCTCGAATGCGCTGGACCTAGCGGCGCAGCGAGAATTGCGAGAGACGATGCGGCGGCTTGCGGCGGAGGGAACAGGACTGGTGCTGGTGACGCATCATCTGGGCGATATTCTTCCTGAGATTGAACGGGTCATCTTGATGCGCGGCGGCCGGATTGTGGGGGATGGTCCTCGCGAAGGTTTGCTGACGGAGCCAAGGCTGAGCCAACTGTTCAACACCCATGTGCGGATTGGGCGGGACGAGGAGTGGCTGCATAGCTGGTGAAGAGGCAGGAACGAGGGAGCAGGGATTCGGTAACAGGGGCGAGGGACTAGGGGCTGGGGACTGGAAGACTAAGGACTCGGGACTAGGGACTAGAAAAGAAACTTGCTTGGCTGTTCTGAAACTGCTTTCTTTCTTTGCGTGAGTTCGAAGGCGCAGTGTGCGTGATCCTGCGATTTAGTTCAGTCGCGTGGTACTATTCCGGCATCAGGCCGTGGTATGGAACCGCGGCGGAGGTCATTGATGAGTCCCTACACAAGGCGCGAATTTATCAAGACAACGATTGCAGCCGGAACGATTGCCGGCGTGGGCACTTTGCCGCTGCAGGCGGAGCGCCGGACGGCAACCGATCTGGTCACACTGGGAAAGTCGGACCTGAAAGTGACGCGGCTGGCGTTTGGCACGGGTACGAACAATGGCGCGGTGCAGGCGGCCCTGGGACAGAAGGACTTTAACCGTCTGGTGGCGTACGCCTATGAACGCGGGATTCGATTCTTTGAGACCGCCGAATCGTATATGACGCCGGCGATGCTGGGCGAAGCGTTGAAGCCGTATCCGCGCGACAGCTACCAGTTGATGAACAAGGTCACGACGGATCCGGGTGTGGATCCGGCGGAGCGGTTCGACGAAATGCGGCGGATTGCGAAGGCGGATTACTTCGACATCATGCTGTTGCACTGGCAGCACACGAGCGACTGGGTTGCGGAGACAAAGCGCTGGCAGGATGGCGTGCTGGAAGCGCAGCAGAAAAAGACGATCAAGGTGCGGGGCGCCTCGGTGCATGGTTTGCCCGCTCTGCGGCAGATGCCGGGCAATCCGTGGCTCGAAGTCGCAATGATCCGCATGAATCACAACGGGACGCGCATGGATGGACCGACGGGCGCGGACAACGACAATCCCGATAACGTGAGCGAAGTGGTGGCGCACGTGCACCAGGTGAAAAAGGATGGCCTGGGCGTGATCAGCATGAAGCTCTGCGGGAACGGGAACTTTACGCAGCACAGTGACAGACAGGCGGCGCTGCGGTTTGCGTTCCAGAATGCGGGCGTGGACGCGGTGACGATCGGCTTTAAGAATACGAAGGAAATCGACGAAGCCATCGACAATCTGAACCTCGCGCTGGCGTAGGTCGGCTGGGTTCGAATCAAGTTGCAAAACAGATTGGGCGCCCTGCAGGGCGCCCAAATCTTTTGCGGAGCGGACGGAGCTTTTGCGGGCTAGGCTTTGGCGGGCTTAAGGTCAACGATCGCCGCGACGATGCACGCCACAATGATCAACTCGAAGAGGACCGGCAAAAGAAAGAAATATAGGAACGAGTTGAGAGAGATGGCCAGGTAGGCGAAGGCAAACACCCAGAGCAAAGGGCGGAGTTTAGGTCCTACGGTTGAGGCAAGCGAGCCGAGAATCCAGAAAACGAGCGCGTCACAGGTGAGCGCAATCGTAATGCCGAGACCGAGGCCGCGGTAGAACTGGAAGTAGGTGCGGTCCATCCCGAAGACGGGAAAGTGAACGGACTGCATGGCTGCCCAGACGGTGGAGGACGGGCCTGGATCGGGCTTGCCGAAGACGCCGCCGATGGTGTGAAGGATGGCGTGAATCAGGGTGAGGACTGACGCCACGCGCAGGAAGATTTTTGCTTTCATTGTTTCTGCTCCCTGTTGATCGGGGATTAATCTGACTCGGGTTTCGCTCCGGGAATGCGTTTGCGAATCAGGGCAATCTGGCCGGTGTGGTGCGCTTCGTGTTCACAGACGTGGAACCACTTGGCGAGGTTGTTGCAGGGGCCCCAGTCGGCGTCATCGATTTTATCGAGGAGCCATTTGTCGTCGCGTTTTTTGAATTCGGCGAGGGTGGACTCGCGCTGTTCGTGGAGGATGTCGACGTAGTACTGGCGGTCGTGGCCTTTGATGGTGGCGCGGCCGGCGTCGCCCAGATTCATGGCTGCGTCCCATTGCTTTTTGATGTCGTCAGGCCAGGAGCCCCACTTCATGCCGCCGAAGGTGTTCATGCCGTAATACTTTTCAGTGGCGGCGAGGTGCAGCATGAGCGCACCGATGGTGTTGGCGTTTTTGTCGAAGAGGAAATCGAGATCGGACTGCGTGAGGTTTCCGGTGGCGCGGAGGACGCCGTTTTGCTCGCGCATCCAGATGAGCTGCGAGACAAAGGTGCCGACTTGCGGCGAGTAGCCGGGCATGGGACCGAGGATGTTGGCGCCAGGCGCGTCGGCGGCAAGGGCTGCGGGCGCGGTTGGCAGGGCAAAGAAGCCGGCTGTCAGCATGGCGGCGCCGGCGCCGAGGAAGGTTCTGCGGTTGGGCTGGATTGCAGAGAGAGAGCTTTCTGGACGAGACATAACGGTCGAACCTCCGGGGAGTGGCTTGAGATGGATTGCGCAGAACTGGGCCCTTGTGGAGGCGGCCAGTATACATGCGCAGTGGTGGGCGGACAGGGGAGCGGCGGCATTTAGTCTCTTGGTGAGGAATTGGGCGCATGACGAACATCGAACTGAACAAGCAGGCGCGGGCGGAAGCGATTGCGTCGATCCAGCGCTATTTTCGGGAAGAACTGCCGGAGCCGATCGGGGATTTGCCGGCCGGATTGCTGTTGAACTTCATTCTGGAAGAGATTGGGCCGGCCATTTACAACAAGGCGATTGCCGATGCGCAGGAGCGGCTCTTGATGCGGGTGCAGGACCTGAGCGGCGAGTTGTATTCCGATGAGTTTCAGTTCTGGCCGCGGGTGGAGGCGAAGCGGAAGAAAAAGAGAGACAGGGGCTAAGGACTGGGTGCTGGACTAAGGGAGTGAGGGCCTGACCGTCCCAGCTTCACAGTTTCACAGATTCACAGGCCGAAACACCAAAAGGCAAGGAACAGGGGCGATGGCTTGACGCGGCGAGGCGTCCGGGTTAGGTTAGGGCTACACGGGAAAGGAGGATGATCCAGCCTATGCAAAATGACTGTTCGAGTTGTTCGTTACGTGAGGTGACTGAGGCCTAGGGCATCGCGCCCCAGACCCCAGATTTGCCCCGGCGGACCGGAAATACCGGCCGGGTCACTGGCACTCGCGGCAGCGCGATGGCCTTAGTCCAATCCCAACAGATCACCGGCAGCGGCCTGGGAGCGATCCCGGGCCGTTGTTGCGTTTGGGGTGCTGGCCGCACGGGCATCCGCGCTTCGCGCAAAAACCTCACAGCTTCACAGGGTGCTAGCCGCACGGGGGACTGGCCGTCCAGGCAGTCGCGCTCCGCGCCGATCACAGATCCACAGTTTCACACATTAACGGTTTCACAGCCCGAAGAGCGGAGTTGGCGGGGTTAGCGGAGTGAGTCAGGCTGGATCAGCCGTTGATCCGGTGAAATTTTTGCGGGTTGAACTTGTGATTTGGTGAAGCGGTATACCCCCGGGGGGTAGGGGGGAGGGGGGGTGCCCATTTTGACCCTTATCCTGAACATTGCCGAGGGGTTAGCGTTGAAAAAGTGCGTTCTATGCGGCACATTTGTGCACATTCGCGGGCTGGCGGTCGAGTCCATTGAGAATTGCGGTGATGTGGCGGGACGGCGAGTCAGAAAGTCGACGAGTCGCCGGGAGCGCTTCGCGCTCACATTCCCACCACTCTTCATTGTGGACTTTTCTTTGAATTGCAGTGCAAGACTCTGGGAAGAATCGTGTGAGTGGAATGAGGGGTTTGCGGAGTATTTTTCGGGCAGGGTCTTGACAGGGTTGGAGCGGGCGGGCGGAGTCAGCCGCGCTTCGCGCATCGGCCTGGGGCGAGGGGTACTTACGGAAAGTACCAAGAAGGGGATGACCAACGAACTACGCCGATTCACGGGCGTGGGATGGCCATTTTTTGCGTCCAAGGCTACTCTCCGGTTCAATGGGAGGGCGAACCCTTATGCAGTGGAAACTCCGAGAATCCTCGGGAAGGATGGAAGTTTTGGTTTCGAGGCTCGAAGACTTAATTGGCGCGTGGAAAGCCTACGGGCCCACGGTGCGTTATCGCATGTCGAAGCCGCTCTCCGATTCGCAGCTGCGCAGACTGCCTCCCGCGCTGCACCGTGCGCTGCAAACGGGGGACTCGGTCGAATGGCTGGAGCAGTTGTACGACCTGCGGGACGAGCGCGAAGAGCGCGCGTAGGCGTTGCGGTGTGGAAGGCTGGGCTTTCTGGGGCTGCTGGGCGGGGATGAGCACCCATTTCTGCGCGGATGGATGTTGAACGAGGAGCAACTGCAGATCTTTCGACTCTCCTTTGCGCGACAGAGGGTCGCTCAGGATGACAAAACAAAAAATCTTTTTGCTTTCCCAGGGTCACCGTTTCGCTGGCGCTCAAGGGTCACCCTGGGCTATTTTCGGCTCGTCCCTCCGGGACGGAAGACGGGATGGGATCGTTGCTTTCCCACCCTTGCTGCGTAAGGATGGGGCACCGACAATGGGACGCATTGATAACACGTAAGTTACAGATTTTACATGCTCCTAGATCTCCAAGAACTCCATAAGGCACATAGCAGTAGCACAAATTAGCACAAAACCACTGGGTCATTCCTGCGGCTGGTTTCTGAGTGCAGGTCTTCCCAAACTTCCAAGTGGGCGATGGTCCGGCCGCAACGATCATGCGCCAACCGACCCGCCAAGAGTTAAAGTCACTATGTGATTTCGGATCGATCAAAGAGAGCAACTAGTGCCGCTGTGTTCGGGCTGGGAATCCTTGGCGGCTTATGGGGCTGTGTCGTTTGCGTTGGGAGTTCGTTCACAATCGGTGCGAATGACAGCGCCCCGGAGATACTCGCAATCATTTTCGCGATGGGAACACCCCTGCCAGCCTGCGTTATGGCTTTATGGAAGCGATGGGTGCCCGGCATGTGGCTTATCTTTGCAGGCTGCTTCTTCCCCTATGGGATGTTGTCTCATCGCGCTTACATGATCGATGTACGACATTTCTATGATCAGCCGACCATCGCACAGACCATATGGTTCAGCCTACCCTACGTTCTAGTGCTCATTGCACTCGGTGCGTTCGCAGTGACCACGCATGCACTGAGGTGGCCGGAGGTAATGCACCCCGCCAAAGATTGATCGTGAGAGCTTTATTTCCTGCTCAGCACGGCGTCCTTAGCGTCGCTGCCTGGTCGGTAGTTTCCTCGTGTTAAACGTAGCTGCGTTAGCACAAAACTAGCACAAATACTTTGGCCTGTTTCTTAACCCATTCATTTAATGATACTTATAGCGCATTTGCAACATGGGGCACCCATTTCTGTACGGATGGATGCTGAACGAGGAGCAACTGCAGATCTTTCGACCCCCTTCGCGTTGCTCAGGGTCGCTCAAGATGACAAAACAAAAAACTCGTTGCTTTCCCAGGTCTCAGGATCGAGACCCGGGGCACCCGTGTTTGTGGGGATCATGCTGTGCTGAAAACAAAAGCGGGTCCTTCGCTTTGTCCCAAAACTTATCCTTCGCAGGACGGCAGGGGATCATGAATTCCTCATGGGCTATATTTATTTGTCTATGCCCAACAATACATGTGAACACTGCGGCAGTTCCCAACTCATCAGCGGTCTCACTGTTTCTGCTTCTGGTGGTGGCGGTGACGTGCATCCCGGCCTCCTCTGCAAAGAGAAAGAGGAAGAGAAGGGCTTTTTCAAATGGTCCGAAAGAGCGAAACGGGAGCCTCTTTTTGCTGACCTGTGCACCTCTTGCGGCACTGTGAAACGTTTCTACGTGAAAGACCCGAAGCGTGATTGGGTCATATAACTTTCACGGTTTCAACCGGGACCGTCCCGGCCCGGTCCGGCAGACTCAGAGTTCGATGAGCGCAAATCGCCGGTGTATTCATTGACAACCGATCACAAGAAGCCGTCGTGGCGGAACTCCAGGAGGAGGACAACCAACAGGCAGAACTGTTTGCGCATCCAATGGTTGTCACCGAACCGATCAAAAAAACGTGAGAAAGGGAAACACGACATGGCAGAGCAGAAGGCCAAAGGAACGAACGACCAGGCGCTGAAGGAACTGGTGGATGCGTTGAACGGAGACCTGGCGCGCGAGTACCAGGCGATTATTGCCTACACGGTCTATAGCAATGTGCTTTCCGGGGCGCAGTGGATGAATATCGCGGCCGAGTTGAAGCTGCATGCCGCGGAAGAGCTGCAGCATGCGATGATCCTGGCCGATCAGATTGATTATCTGGGGGGCATGCCGACGGCAACTCCGAAAGAGGTGAAGCTGTCGAAGAAGGCCGAAGAGATGTTGCGGTTCGACCTGGACAACGAAACGGAGACGATCAAGAACTATCGTGAGCGGGTGAAGCAGGCGGAAGCGCTGGGTCATTACGCGCTGGCCGAGCAGTTGCGGCAGATTATTTCGCAGGAGCAGAACCACCAGCACGACCTGGCGACGGCGTTGGGTATCGACGTTCCCAAGGTGTTTGTGCAGGGGGCGTAGAACCGAGGGAACGAAAGCGACGATTCCATCCAGTGGATGACGGCGGCCTGGGAGATGCTCCCGGGCCGTTGTTGCGTTTGGGGGTGCCGGCCGCACGGGCAATTGCGCTGCGCGCCCTGGTCAATCTCACAGTTTCACGGGTGCGCGCAGGGATGAATCTCGATTCGGTGACGGTTGATTTACACTTGCGGCCATGCGGGTATTCGGGATTGACTGCGGGACGGAGATCACCGGTTTTGGGGTGGTGGAGACCGATGAGTCCGGGCGGCAATGCCGATTGCGGTGCGCGACGATGGGGGCGATCCGGTTGTCGAAGGCGCAGAGTTTGCCGGAGCGATTGGCGCAGGTGTTTCGGGTGTTGACGGCGGAACTGGAGCGCTGGCAGCCGGAAGTGGTGGCGATTGAAGAGGTGTTTTATTCGGTGAATGCGAAGTCGGCGCTGAAGCTGGGGCAGGTGCGGGGGGTGGCACTGCTGACGGCGGCGAACCTGGGACTGCCGGTTGCCGAATATGCTCCGTTACGTATTAAATCGAGCGTGGTGGGGTATGGGTTAGCCAAGAAGGAGCAAGTGCAATTCATGGTGGCCCGGCTGTTGGAATTGGAGCAGTTGCCGGAGCCAGCCGATGTTGCCGATGCGCTTGCGATTGCCATTTGCCACATTCACACGGCACAGACACTGCTGCAGCAGGGAGCTGCGCGATGAAGGTTTTGGGGGTAGCGCTGGGCGCGGTGTTTTTGACGGTTCCCCTTGCAGCGGATTCGGGCGCGGAGTTGCGGGTGGATTTTCGGAATCCGGCGCTCACTCCGTCGAACTGGACCATGGTGGTTCATCCGGACGGGAGCGCGCATTTCCGATCGGACCGGGGCAGTGCGCCGGGGGATCCGCAAGAGCCGATTGAGCCGGTGGTTGTGGACAAGGAAGTGCGGTTGAGCGAGCCGTTTGTGGATCGCGTCTTTGATACAGTGCACAAGCACAACCTGCTGAATTTGAACTGCGAAAGCCACTACAAGGTTGCGTTCCAGGGATGGAAGAAGCTGACCTATACGGGGCCGGACGGAAGCGGCGGTTGCGAGTTCAACTACTCGAAGGATCACGAGATCGAGGAACTGGGCGAGTCGTTTGTGGCGGTGGCGTCGACGATTATTGAAGGAGCGCGGCTGGAGCTGTTGCGGCAGCACGATCCGCTGGGTCTGGACAAGGAAATGGAATATTTGACGGAGGCTGCGGGGGACGGGCGGTTGCAGCAACTGTGCGCGATTCGCGGGATTTTGCAGAAGCTGCAGGACGACCCCGATGTGATGGAGCGGGTGAGGAAGCGGGCGAGGGTTCTGCTGGCACTTTCGGCTAAATAAAGGCCGTGGAATGACTTTTTTGACGCGACTTTGTATAGCGCGGGGGTGTCCAATAGGTGTTGGTCTCCCTGTGGTGGGGCAGGCTGGCTGGTGGGGAAGCCGGAAGGTGGGGCGCCATGAAGAGCGATGGGAAATTCTTGTCAGGGTTGAGCGTGCAAATTGTTGGAGTGGCTTTGGCGGCTCTTGGAGTGGCCGCGGCTGCTCCCGTGACGATGGCCGAGGACGCTGCGCCGCAAGCACGCGCGGTGCGCCTGAGCTACGTGGAAGGGCAGGTTGAGGTTTCGCAGGGTGGAGCTGTGCTTGCGCCGCAGGCGCTGGCGAACACTCCCCTGTTTGAAGGGACCGTGCTGAACACGGGCGAGGATGGACGCGCGGAGATTCAGTTTGAAGATGGAAGCGTGGTGCGGCTTTCGCCTAACAGTGCTCTGACTCTTAGTGTGTTGCGCGAAAACGGCAGCGCGATGGACACCGAAGTTCTGCTCAACAGCGGGCTGGCTTATTTCGAAATGCAGGGCAGCGCGCAGAGCGGGCAGATGCGGGTGCGGTTTGGCGACAATGCGGTGACATCGAATGGCTTTACGGTACTGCGCGTGGATCTGGACAATCCTCCGGGAGAGGTCTCGGTTTTCTCGGGGAACTCGCATCTGGATGGCGCGAGCTCGCTGGCCCTGGATATGCACGGCGGGGAGAGCGTGAAGTTGAACAGCGCCGATCCGGGGAACTATCAGCTTGCGGAGTCGATTGAACCGGACTCGTGGGATGCGTGGAACTCGGATCGCGATCAGGTGCTGACCGCGGAAGAAGCGCAGAAGACGCAGGCGACGGCCAATGTTCCCGAACCCAATAATCCGGCGTGGAACGACCTGGATGCCAACGGCAACTGGTATAACGTGCCGGGACAGGGCTATGTTTGGTCGCCTTATGAAGCGGAGAACGGCGGATGGGATCCGTATGGATGCGGAAGCTGGATGTGGAACCAGGGCTTCGGCTACGGATGGGTTTCGTGCGAGCCATGGGGATTCATGCCGTATGCATTTGGCGCATGGAACTACTATGACGGGTTTGGCTGGGGCTGGATGCCGACGGGCGGCGTGCCGTGGTGGTATGGCGGCCGAGGGTGGGGACTGAATATCGGCTACGCACCCGGGGGTTACAACGGGCCGCATCGTCCGCATGGCGGACCGGTGCATCCGGGAATGGTGGGTCCACTGCACGCGGGCGGGCGTTATCAGCCGTACCCGGTGATCAAGGTGAACCGAATTCCTTCGACGGGTGGGGAGCCGGTGCGGACCCACAATGCGCCGGTGATGCTGGCGGGGAATACTGTGCAGCCTTTAAGGCCGGTAGCACCGCGCGCGACGTATGATCACAACGCGTTTGTCGCGGCAGGGAGCCGTGGCCAGTTGACGTACCAGGGAACCGGCGCTCGTTATGGATTTGCGCCCAGCACGACGTCGGGTGTGCGATCGGGTTACGCGAACGGCGGCCCGGTGCGGCCTGCGGCGGGGTATTACGGCAACTACGGAGCGCGGTCTTCGGCGCAAAGCCGCAGCTACTCTGGCGGTTCTGCGAGCCGTCCTTCGGGTGGCGGCGGTGGGGCAAGCCGTCCTTCGGGCGGCGGTGGGAGTGCTTCGCATGCCAGCGGCGGTGGATTCAGCGGCGGCGGTGGTGGTGGCGGATCCCACGGTGGAGGTGGTGGCGGCGGCGGTGGTGGTGGCGGTGGCCATCACTGAGGAGTAGCGACACGGGAACAAGCCGGAACGAAGCGATGAAGTTGAGGACCGCGGGGAGCAATCCCTGCGGTCTTTGTTTTTTGAAAAGAGCGCCTTGGGGTTTTTGGGAAAAGCGTGTTGGGTTTTTGGGGAAGAAGCAGTGTTGGGCTAGTGGGGGGCGAGAGCGGTGGAGATTGCTGCGAGTTCGGCGATGGTGAGTGCTTCGGCGCGGGTGCGCGGATCGACGGATGCGGCTGTGAAGGCATGGGTGATGGCGGTTGGATCGAATCCCGCGGCGCGGAGGTTGTTGGAGAGGGTCTTGCGCTTTTGGGCGAAGGCTTGCCGCAGGAAGCGAACAAAGGTTTTTTCGTCGACGTGAAGTTCTGCGAAGCGGGGAGCCATGCGCCATCGGATGACGGTGGAGTGGACATCGGGGGGAGGAGTGAAGGCGCCGGGCGGCAAGGTGAAGAGTTTTTCGACCGGGCCGTAGAGCTGCACGGTGACAGAGAGCAAGCCGTAGTCGCGCGAGCCGGGTTCGGCGGCGACGCGGTCGGCAACTTCGCGCTGCATCATGAGGACGGCGCGATCGATGGCAGTATGACTGGCCGCGAGCGCTGTGAGGATGGGCGAAGTGATGTAGTAGGGAAGGTTTCCGATGACGATGAGGCGATCTCCGACGTCTGCAGCAGCGGCGGCAAAGTCGTAGTGAAGAACATCCTTGTGAACGACGGTGACGCGGTCTGATGGGAATCCAGAGCGGATACCGGCGGCAAGATCGGGATCGAGCTCGATGGCGATGAGGTGACCGACGCGTGGGATGAGCGCGCGGGTTAATGCGCCGCGGCCAGGACCAATCTCAATGACCGTGCGATGCGAGCAGTCGCCCAGGGATGCGGCGATACGGTCAATGGCTTGCGCGTCGTGAAGAAAGTTTTGGCCGAGCTTGGGCTTGGCGGGCATGGGCACTCTTGATGGTAGCCGAGGCAGGCCGGCGATTACCGATCGTTGCGGAGTGCGGCGACGTGGAGCGTATGGCGATGGATGAATCCGAGATCGCGGTAGACGCGAATTGCGGAGTGATTGTGCGCCCATGCGTGGAGATACGAAGTGGCGCCGCCGCGGCGGATGTCGTCCATGACGGCGAGCATCAAAGTGCGGGCGTAGCCTTTGCCGCGCGCATCGGGATGGGTGCAGACGGCGCTGACTTCGACGAAGCCGGGGCTGCGCGTGCGTTGACCCGCCATGGAGACCAGGCGATCGTCTTCAAAGATGCCGAGGAAGAGGCCGAGCTCGTGGGTTCGCTCGCGAAAGGGACCAGGCTCGGTGAGTTCAGCGAGCGCGACCATGGCGGGCACGTCGGATGCGGTGAGCGTGCGCATGGTGGCGCCGGATTGCAGAAGCGCGTTTGCGGCTGAGGGCGGATCGAGGCAGATCATCTGAGTGAGCGGTCCTTCGCGGACAAGAGTCCAGCCTTCGCGCGGCGAGAATGGCCGCGGAAGAAAGAGCACGAGGATGCCGCCGGGGCCGGCGAGTGTACGGAGGTCGTCGCACGCGGCGTCAGACTCTTCGGCGATGCCGCTGAGCGGGCCTATGGCGGTTGGATAGCGGCGTGCGAGGCCGGAGCCGAGGGCGAAGCCGGCGTGCGATGTGGTGAGCGAGTTCCAGATGGGATTGTCGAGTGAATGGATATCGGCCATTGGGTCAAGGATGATGCGGAGCGATGAGGCGATGCTGATTTGTTGGAGAGCGAGGGAACGACGGATGCGGGAGATTAGTTGAGAGTGATTGGCGTGGACGCGCCGTAACGGCGTCGCACAATCCACAGGACGGGAAGACCGAGCAAGATGAGAGCGGTACCGAGGAGCGAGCCGTGGAGGTTGCCGATGTAGCTCCAGACAAGAACGACGGCGGCGCATGCAACGAAGATGGCCGGCAGGATCGGGTAGCCCCAGACGCGGTAGGGCCGAGCGAGGTCGGGGCGTTTGCGGCGGTAATAAAAGACGGTGGTGGTGGTGAGCATGTAGAAGAGCCACTCGGCGAAGACGGCGAGTTCGAAGTGCTGCTGAAATTTCGAGAGAAATAGCAGCAAGATGGTGGAGAGCGAGCCCTGCACAATGAGCGAGGTGGACGGCGACTGGAAGCGGGGGTGGATGTGCGCGAACTGGCGGAAGAAGAGACGGTCGCGTGCGGCAGCGAAGGGGATGCGCGCACCCGACATAACGGTTCCGTTGAGCGCGACGAAGATGGAGATGGCCATAGCTGCGGCGACGAAGCCAGCGCCACGGGGGCCGGCGACGATGGAGAGCGCGGCGACGGCGGGGCGTTCGCTGGCTGCGATTTGCGCGGCGGGGAGGATGTATTGGATGGCGGCGTTGGTGGCCATGAAGAGGATGCCGACGATAAAGAGTCCGCCAATGAGAGCGACGGGCAGGCTGCGCTCGGGGCGACGGACTTCGCCGGCGACCATGGTGAGGTCGTTCCAGCCGTCGTAGGCCCAGAGGGTGGCGATGAGGGCGAGCATAAATCCACTGAAGCCGCCGGTGGCATTGGGCAGGCCCGTGGAGAAGTTTGACCATGAGCCGGAGGCGGATGCAAAGCACAAACCGGCGACGATGAGGATGAGAACGCCTTTGAGGATGGTGAAGACGAGCTGGAAGTCGCCGGCCTTTTTGATGCCGAGGTAGTTAAGGCCGGTCATGAACCAGGTGACGGCGATGGCGAAGACCTGGGACCAGAGAAGCGGCAGACCCGGAACGGGTGCGGTGAGCCAGTGGAATGCGGCGAAGACGCCGAGAGTGCGCGCGAGACCGCTGGTGACGGCGGCGATGGAGGCGGGTTTGGCGACGGCAAACCACGTCCACATATAAAGGAAGGCGGTTGTGTCTCCATAGGCGCCGCGGAGGTAGACATATTCGCCGCCGGCGTAGGGAAGCATGGCGCCCAGTTCGGCGTAGGTCATGGCGCCAAAGAGCGAGAGCAGGCCGCCGACGATCCATGCGAGGTAGACGAGTGAAGATGAGCCGGTGTCACGCATCATTTCGCTGGGCACGAGGAAAATGCCGCTGCCGATGATGGTGCCGACAACGATAGCGGTGGCCTGACTGGCGCCAAGGACGCGCGGCAGGTCGGCAGGAATTTGTCGCGCAGGGGACGCAGGGGCTTGGCTCATGCGGTGATGTGAGGGTAGCACAGGGTGTGACGGGAAAGACGCGAAGGTGGCGACGAAGTCCTGAGATGGCGGGCGATGTGCGTGAAATGGCTTGACGACTGGTATGCCGTATGCTACATAGGGTACGGACAGACATCATGCTTGAGCTACGGCGAGTATCAAAACACTTTGCGAGCATTCCGGCTGTGAATGATGTGAGCTTCTGCGCGCGACCGGGGCAAGTGACGGGTTACCTGGGACCGAACGGCTCGGGAAAATCGACGACGATGAAGATGATCACCGGGCTCATCGAGAGAACGGCTGGGCACATCCTGTTCGACGGCAAGCGGATTGAGGACGATTTGATTGCCTACAAGCGTCGCCTGGGCTATGTGCCGGAAGAACCGAATCTCTACAATCACCTCTCGGCAGTCGAGTATCTGACGATGGTGGCACAGCTTCGCGATCTGCCGGCGCGGGTGTCGTCGGCGCGTATTGACGGGCTGCTGCGACTTTTTGCACTGCACGGCGACCGTCACGCTTCGATATCCGGCTACTCCAAGGGGATGCGGCAAAAGGTTCTGCTGGCTGCCGCGCTGTTGCACAATCCGGATCTCATCCTTCTGGACGAGCCGTTTTCAGGACTCGACGTGGGGTCGGCGCTGGTGCTGCGCAGCCTGATCCAGGAGCTTGCAGCGCGCGGCAAAGTGGTACTTTTCAGTTCGCACGAACTGGATACTGTGGAGCGAGTCTGTTCGCGCGTGGTGATTCTTCACCGCGGCAAGATTGTTGCTGACGACTCGATTGAGCGATTGCGCTCGCTGATGGCGCTGCCGACGCTGGAGGCGATTTTCTCGCAACTGGCCGTAGAGCAGGACACGGCGACGATGGCGCGCGAGATTGCGGATCTTGTCGATGCCTAAGCTGCTTGAGCAGCTGATCGCGCGGATCCCGCTGCCTTTCCGGGTGCTCTTTCGCCAGTTTCTGCTGCGCGTGATCGATCTAGAAGCACTCTCGATTGAAGCGGATGTGCCGCGATTTCTGGGGCAGTTCGCAGGCATTCTGATTTTGATCAGCGGCATGCGGGGAGTGGGCGCGCTGTTTTTTCCGCCGCCGCCCGAAATGGCGTTGACGATTGAACTCTCGGCGCTCTCAAACATGCTGTTGGTGGTGGGACTGATCAGCGTCGTTACCTGGGACGCGACGTTCCCCGATCGGCGCGACGTTCTCGCTCTCGGCCACCTGCCAGTGAAGCCGATTACGATCCTGCTGGCCAAGGTGTCGGCTTCGGGAGCGCTATTGGGGTTGGCCATGATCGGGCTGAACTGGGCGTCTGGTTCGGCCTGGTCCATTGTGCTGAGCGGAGGATCGATGCTGAGTTCGGCGCGTTTCTTTCTGGCTTTCTGGTTCTCGATTGGATCGGCGAGCGTGTTTCTGTACGGGGCCGTATTGGCGCTGCAGGGGATTGCCGCTTTGATTCTGCCGCGAAAGCTGTTTCTACAGTTCTCTGCGATCGCCCAACTGGCGGCGTTTGGTTTGTTCATGGCTGTCTATTTTCTGGAACCGACGCTGGAGAGTCTCGGGCAAATGGGTGACCCAGCGAATCGATGGCTGGTTGGCGCGTCGCCGGTTTACTGGTTTGCGGCCCTACTGAATCAAGTGAACGGCACGCTCCCCGACGAATTGATGTGGGTGGCGGAGCGCGCATGGGAGGGCCTGGCGATCGCGCTTCTAGGCGCAGGCGCTGCGCTTGTCTTGTGCTACCTGCACACGATGAAGAAGTCGGTGGAAGAACCGGACCTGGTGCCGGGATCGGCAGGGATGCATTGGGCTCCGCGACTGGGTGGGAGTTTGCGGACGGCCATTCTGTACTTCAGCATGCGCTCGCTCAAGCGCAGCCGGCAGCACCGCGTGGTGTTCGCGTTTTACTGGTCGATTTCGCTTGCACTCGCGCTGAATTGTTTGCACGGAGAGCTGGGCGCAACCGTGCCGGGAGAAGTGCTATCCGAGTTTCTCATTTCAACTTTGCTGATCATGGTCTTCGCAGTGTTCGGGCTTCGCAATGTGTGTGTGTTGCCAATTTCGCTCAACGCGAACTGGGTTCTCCGGTTGACGCAACTTCGACCGCCGGAAGAGTATTTCGCGGTTACGCGGAGCCTGTTTTTGCTGCTTGGTGTGATTCCTGCGCTGCTGGTGGCAGGGGCCCTGGGACTGTGGTTGCGGCCCTGGAGTCAAGTCATTATTCACCTTGCAGTGCTGTTTTTGTTTGGGGCTTTTCTGGTCGAGGTTGCGCTGCTGAAGTTCGATAAGGTGCCATTCACCTGTTCATACATGCCAGGGAAGACGAATATGCAAGCCGTGTTTTGGGGAGCGGTCTTTGCGCTTTCGTTGCTTTCGATTGTGGCGTCACTTTATGAGCAGCAGGCGCTGCGGGACCCCTGGCAAGTTGCGGGAATGCTGGCCTCGGAATGTGGCGCCACAGGAATTCTCTGGGTGATCAATCGACGACGGGCAAAGGGAGCCCAGTTGTATTTCGAGGAAGTAGCTCCTGAGGTGATCCTCACTCTCGGATTGGCAGACGGAATGCGCTACGAGCCGATCGGGCCGGATTTGCAAAAGACTCAACCTTGAAACGAAGCCTTCCAAAACGGGCAAGTCTTGAACGGGTAAATCTTGAAAAGAGAAGTCTTGCGGACCGGCAATCGAAACGCAGTGGGGGTAGCACGCTGCCACCGGCACAGCCAGCCGAGCAAAGTGAGTTTGAAGGGGCAGAGTCCGGTGACTGCCATTGCGATTCTCCTTCGTCACCGGCAAGCCAGGGAAATCGCGAAAACCCAGCGCCCCTGCCCTCAAAGAACGCCTCGCCCGCGAGGGGTTGGTGCGCTCTGCAGGATAGAAGCAACTGGTGCGGCGGCGGTTGCCTTGGTGCCGGCGAACAGCGATGACAGAGACGAGGACGCGAGGGTTGACTCTCGCGGATGGGAAGACGCACACGTCAGAGCTGCAGCGCGCCGCTTTGCCGTGGGGCAGGCCGAAGCTGCTAGCGCGGTTCGGTAGAGGCGCTCTGGGCCGAAGGAAGTGTGGAGAGCGGGGACTTTTGGCTGATGGTTTCGGGCTTCATGGGAATGGTGCGGCGCATTCCGACATGAAGACGAACGATCTGGCCGGGCGCAGCGTGGACGGGAAAGAAAGCTGTATCTCCGACGACTTTGGAAGGCTGCGGGTCGGAGTCGATGGACCAGTCTTTGGGAAGCTGTTGCTGCACGACAAAGACCACGGGATCGGGTGCGATGTTTTGCAGCACGAACTCATGCTCGGAGATGCGGACATTGTCTCGATAGAGTCGAGTTCCGAGGATATGTTCTTCAGTGTGCGCGGAGCTATTGATTGATTCCAGATGGCAGATGTGGGAATCCTGAAAGGGGCGCTGTTTTTTGGGAGGGGCGAACTGATCGGGAACGGGCACGATGCGGCAGTCATCGAGAACATGAATCTGGAGCGGCGCGTCGGGCGAGTCGGAGCCGTCGTAGGTTGGGCGCGGTGCGGGGTTGGCCTGTTGAGCCGCTGCCAAGACGGGCACAAGCAACGACACGAAAGCGAGAGCGGGAATTGCTTTGGCTCCGGTCATGGAAACATCGTAGCACCGGAAATGAAATCTGCAGTGAATGCCCTGGGATGGTCGATGGGCCCTGCTGCCGACGTCTTAGCCGGCCGAGGTACTCGGTTGGGCCGGTTCGGTGGAAGGAGTCTCGTGGAAATGCCGCCAGATGGACTCGGCAGTTTTGCGGGGCACGACAGCGGCGAGGGAATCGGCGGTGGCCTGCTGGACGTCGCGCAAACTGCCGAAGTGGGCCAGCAGGCGCTGGCGGGTCAGGGAGCCTACGCCGGGTATGTTGAGAAGCTCGGAGTCGCGGTCGCGCATGGCTCGGCGCTGGCGGTGGTAGCCGACCGCGAAGCGATGGCTCTCGTCGCGAATGAGCTGGACAAGATGGAGGACCGGCGAACGGCGGTCGAGGACGACGGGTTCGTCTTCGTTGCCGTAGAGGTAGATGACTTCTTCTTTTTTGGCGATGGATGCGAGAGGTTGCGAAGTAAAGCCGAGGGATTCGAGCGCATCGGCTGCGGCGTGAAGTTGACCAAGGCCGCCATCAATGAGGATCAAGGACGGCATCGGCTGGTCTTCTTCTTTCAGACGTTTATAGCGCCGGTGTACGACTTCGCGCATGGAGGCAAAGTCGTCGACGCCGAGCACGGTCATGACTTTGAATTTGCGGTACTGGGATTTGTTCATTTTGCCATCTTCCCAGACGACGAGGGATGCGACGGTTTCTGCGCCCTGGATGTGGGAGATGTCGAAGCACTCGATGCGCCGGGGAGGTTCCGGCAGCATGAGCGAGTCGGCGAGAGCCTCTTGAATGGCCTTGCGGGAGGGCTCGAGGACGCGGAAGCGCTGGGTATGGGATTGACGCGCATTTTGCCCGGCGAGGTCGATGAGCGACTTTTTGTCGCCGCGCTGGGGGACAACGATTTCGACGCGATGGCCGGTACGTTCGGAGAGCAGATCGGAGAGCGCTTCGCGATCGGCGAAGTCGGAGGGGACGAGAATGGAGCGCGGTACGTATTGCTGGTCGATGTAGAGCTGCTTGAGCAACGCAGAGAAGACAAGCCCGGCATTGAAGACAGGTTTTGACTCGGCGGGTGAAGAATCGACGTTCGGATCGGCTTCACTGGATTCTTTGCCGAGGGCTTCCAACAGTTCGGGTAAGTCTTCCCAAAAGAACTCGCGGCGATCAACGATTTTGCCGGTGCGCATGTGGAAGAGGTTGACGGCGAGGGCGCCGTCTTCGAAGTGATAGCCGAAGACGTCGGCATCGTCGCTCTGCTCAGCGGTGGCGATGCGCTGTTTTTCCTGCAACTGATGGACAGTTGAGAGCTGATCGCGGAGGCGCGCGGCGGCTTCGAACTGCTGGGCTTCAGCAGCGGCGAGCATGCGCGCGTTGAGCGAGCGTTCGAGCTCGGTGTGGCGGCCTTCAAGAAACATCTGCGCGTCGTGAACAGCGGTTTTGTAGGTTTCGGGCGTGGTGAGATCTTCAACGCAAGGACCGAGGCAGCGATGGATGTAGTACTGCAGGCAAGCGCGCGGATGGTAGCGGGAGAGATCGACCTTGCAGCTGGGGATGAGGAAGCTGCGGTGAATGAGTTCGACGACACGGTAGGCAAGATTGCCGGGAAAGTAGGGCCCGTAGTAGGCGGAGCCGTCTTTGCGGAGGCGGCGCGTGACGAAGACCTTGGGGAAGCGGTCGGCGAGGGTGAGCTTGACGTAGGGATAAGTCTTGTCGTCGCGGAGCAGGATGTTGAAGCGGGGCTTGCGCTGTTTGATGAGGTTGTTTTCGAGGGCCAGTGCCTCGTGCTCGTTGGCGACCAGGATGTAGTCGAGGTCGACCGCCTCGCGCATGAGCGAACCAGTTTTTGCGTTGGCCTGCGAAGCTTCGAGGAGATAAGAGCGGACGCGCGAACGGAGGTTTTTGGCCTTGCCCACGTAGATGACTGCGCCTTCGGCATTTTTGTAGAGGTACACGCCTGGCTGTGTGGGGAGAGTGCGGATTTTCTCGTAGAAATCCATGAGGAAAGTGGAAGGCCGAATCAGTTCTAAGAATAGCGGGCGCGGGCGTTCTGGAAGGAAAACGCACCGATGGCATTGCAATCCTTACCACAAACGGTAAAAATTACATGGTTCACTCTGTTGAAATCAAAACTTCCTGCACTTGTAACGTTATGTGCATCAAAGAGATAGTAGGCAGGCCCCGTTTGGCGGGGTGGATGCATTTGTATAGCAAACAGAAAGACATGATCTGCCTGGCGTGTGGCCGAGGTCAACTCAGGCGGCGGGAGGAAATGAATCAATGGCGAACTACAGATTTGCAGTGTGGATGGCAGTGAGTGCGATGGCAGTTGCGGGTGCTACCGGTTGCGCGACGAAGAATTGGGTGAAAACGCAGACGGCCCCCATCGTCGATCACACAGGACAGCTGGAAGACAAGACGGCGGCAAATGGCCGCGCGATTCACGATACCGATGACCGCGCGCAGGCGGGCATCAAGCAGGCGCAGGGTGCGGCGGATACCGCGACACAGAATGCGCAGGCAGCGACAACGGCGGCCGGCAACGCCCAGACAGCGGCCAATGACGCTGTGAATCGGGCCGACTCTCTGGACACCGTGGTGAAGGGCCTGGACAACTACAAGTCGATGGCAAACGTGACCGTCAACTTTGGGTTCGACAAAGCCGTTCTGACCAAGAACGACAAGGATCAGCTTGATCAGTTTGCGGGCCAGCTTGGCTCGGCAAAGAGCTACATTCTTGAAGTGACGGGCGGAACCGACTCGACGGGCCCTGCCCAGTACAACTATGACCTGAGCCAGCGCCGTGCCGATGCAGTGGTGCAGTACCTGGCCGCGAAGTACAACGTGCCCGCGCACCGCTTCTACCTGATCGGTATCGGCAAGGACAATGCAGTGGCCGATAACGACACGCGCGATGGCCGCAAGCAGAACCGCCGTGTGCAGATCCAGCTGCTTTCGAACATGAGCGGCGATCAGCAGGCAGCACCCGCAGCCACGGCGCCCGCAGCGGCTCCGACCGGCCGGTAATTGCTGAAGCGAAGCAACTGAACAAGTCACAAGAAGTAAGCAGGCCATCCGTGGAGAGACGGATGGCCTTGCTGTTTGTGGGCGCTATCGCTGCGCAGTCAGGATTTGGCAGCTTCGAGGTGGCGTATGTGCTCGGCGCGAACGTCTTTCGCGGTGAAGAGGCGGAGGAACGGCGAATTCTTCGCGGCGGCTTCGACCGCAGGGCGGCCGTTGGATTCTTCGCGTTCGACGATGCAAACGACAGCGGCGACGACCATGCCTGCTTCCTGCGCTGCCTCGATAGCGTTGATGGTGGACGCGCCGGTGGTACAGACATCGTCGACAATGACGACGCGGGAGCCTTCACGGCAGAAGCCTTCGATGCGACGGCCGGTGCCGTGAGCCTTTTCTGCTTTGCGCACCAGGAAGCCGTGAAGAAGGGGCGCGCTGGGCTGGGTCTGGGCTCGCCAGGCGCTGGCTGTGGCGACATTGGAGACGATGGGGTCGGCACCCATGGTGAGACCGCCGACAGCTTCGGCCTGAATGCCGTGCTGCTCGAGCAATTCGAGGATGGCGTGGCCGGTGAGCCGACCGCCCTCGGCATGGAGGGTGGTAGTGCGGCAATCGATGTAGTAATCGCTGGTTCCGCCGGAAGACAGCTTGAATTGGCCGAGTTTGAAGCTGATGCGGGAGAGAAGCGAGAGAAGCTGCTGCGTGTGGGTTGGGCTGGTCATCAAGGGAGATTGTAAAAGAGACAGGGAACAGGGAACAGGATCAGGAACAGGGATCAGTTGTCAGCGGTCAGAGAGGAGTGGTCAGGAGAGCAGTGGAGGTCACATGTTTTCGAGGTGTTTGAAGCCGCTGGTGCCGAGGAACATTACGGAGAAGAGCAGGAAGTTGTAGCAGGCGTGGACGACGATGCTGGCAGCCACGGAACGCAGGATCAAGCGCGCTGCGCACAGCACGAGGCTGACGCAGATGAGGAGAAGGAACGGTCCGATGGAGTAGCCGGTCTGGTCTGCATGCAAGAGGGCAAAGAGGATGCTGGTGATGACTGCGGCAACGGCCATGGCGGGCATTGACCATTGGGGGTGGTCGTAGAAATCGAGGGCCGGCGCGGGTTGATGGTGAAATTTTTCGGCGATCCAATCGAAGGCGGTGCAAAGGGCCGGCAGAAGGAAGCCGCGAAAGGCCAGTTCTTCAAAGAAGGGCGCAAAAGTGACTCCGAAGGCAAAGAGGATCCAGGCAGCTCCGGGGGCGCGGAAGATCTTATCGATGGGGGCGTCGGGAGGTCCCGGCATTATGAGGCCGCTGAGGAGCGCGAGGCCGAAACAGACGGCAGCGGCTGCGATGAGGTAACCGATGTGCTGCACCGCGACGGAACCACGCCACTGCAATCCGGTGAGAAGACCCTTGTGCCAGACGAGCGGAAAGATCAGCAGGGAAGCAAACAGCGTAAGCAGATAGAAGATTCCCTCTGTGCCAAGGGTGAAGTGAATTTCGGATGCGGCCTGCGTCAGGTCCTTGACGCCGAAAAGGTGGTAGTGCACGCCGAGGCGCGCCACGAGCGCGGAAGCGAACAGGGAGCACAAAGCAAGCAGAGTGAGAATGACGACGTGGCCAATATGAGGAATGCGTTCGCGCGGCGGAAGAATGCGGGTGAAGACGTCGGGTGATTGCAGCTCTTGAGTCTGCTGTGCGGCCCCTGTGGCGTGGAAGGGAATCTGAGAGGGGTAGGTGTCGAACGAGGGAAATTGTTCCGGCACGGGGATCAGGGATGGTGCGGATTCGGGCGTGGTTTCGGTAGGAGATGGTTGTCCCGAGCCGTCGGGAGGCAGGTGCTCGGGCACTTCCATCATGAGGCCACCGTCTTTTTGACGCGGGACGGGCGCGCTTTCTCCTGATGGGAAGATTTTTTTTCATTTCTTGCAGCGGTGGTTCCATTGGATGCATGGAGTCCGTTCGAGCCTGGGAGTGCGCCGTTGCTTTTGGTGAGGAATTCAGCGGTATCGTCGACGATTTCAAGCTGGCCGCTGTGCGAGGCGTAGTAGCGGGCGAGGAACTTGCCCGTGTAGGAGCCCGGAGTGTGTGCGATGCGCACGGGCCGGCCTTCTCCGACGAGGTGACCGCCGTCTTCTCCCCCTTCAGGACCGAGATCGAGAATCCAGTCGGCGTTGCGGATGACGTCGAGGTTGTGCTCGATGATGATGACCGAGTTGCCGAGATCGGTGAGGCGGTGAAGGACTTCGAGCAGCTTGCGCACGTCATCAAAGTGCAAGCCGGTGGTGGGCTCGTCAAGAAGATAGAGGGTCCGGCCGGTTTGGCGCTTGCTGAGTTCGCGGGCAAGCTTCATACGCTGGGCTTCGCCGCCGGAGAGTGTGGTGGCGCTCTGGCCAAGGTGCACGTAGCCGAGGCCGACGTCGACGAGTGTCTGAAGCTTTTGGCGAACGGTAGGTACGTCGACCAGCAAGGTGAGAGCGTCTTCGATAGTGAGATCGAGTACGTCGGCGATGGAATGGCCGTGGAATTTGACTGCCAGTGTTTCCTGGTTGTAGCGGCGCCCGTTGCAGACTTCGCACTGGACGTAGACATCGGGCATGAAGTTCATTTCGATGCGGCGCTGGCCGTCGCCTTCGCAGGCTTCGCAGCGACCGCCGGCTACGTTGAAGCTGAAGCGGCCGGGCTTGTAGCCACGCTCGCGCGCTTCAGGCAGCATGGCGAAGAGATCGCGCAATGGAGAGAAGACTTGCGTGTAGGTTGCAGGGTTCGACCGGGGTGTGCGACCGATGGGCGACTGATCGATGCGAATGACTTTGTCGATCTGGTCTTCGCCGAGGAGCGCTTCGTGGGCGCCGGGTTCTTCGCGTGAACCATAGAGACTCTTGGCGAGGGAGCGATAGAGAATGTCGTTGATCAGCGTGCTTTTGCCGCTGCCGCTGACACCGGTTACGACTGTCATGACGCCGAGAGGGACGCGGATGTTCAGGTCCTGGAGATTGTGCTCGCGCGCCCCGGAGACGGTGATCCACTTGCCGGTGAGCGGTCGTGGTTCTGCACGCTGCAGGATGCCTTCTTCGCCGGCGAGGTAGCGGCCGGTGAGCGAGGCGGGGCAATCCATGATCTGTTGCGGAGTGCCTTCTGCAACGACATAGCCGCCGAGGCGGCCTGCGCCTGGTCCCAGATCGACGACGTAGTCCGCGTGGCGAATGGTGTCTTCATCGTGTTCGACGACGAGGACTGTGTTGCCGAGGTCGCGGAGTTGTTCGAGCGCCTGGATGAGGCGTTCGTTGTCGCGCTGGTGGAGGCCGATGGAGGGTTCGTCGAGTACGTAGAGGACGCCGCGGAGGCGCGAACCGATTTGCGTGGCGAGGCGGATGCGCTGACCTTCGCCGCCGGAAAGAGTCGCCGCGCTGCGGTCGAGAGCAAGGTAGCTGAGGCCGACTTTGCAGAGGAATTCGAGGCGCTCGGCAATCTCGCGGCGGATGCGTTCGGCGATGAGAGCTTCGCGCGCGGTGAAGGTGAGATTGATGGCGGCAGAAAGCGCGCGATTGAGGGGCAACGCAGTGAAGTCGGCGATGGAGAGACCGCCGACCTTGACTGCGAGGGACTCGGGACGGAGGCGCTTGCCGCGGCAGGCAGGGCATGGGGTCGCGGACATGAAGTTCATCATGTATTCGCGATAGCCCTCGCTGCGGGCTTCAGAGATGGTGTCGCGGAGATAAGCGAGGATGCCATGGAAGCCGGTGCGCGGGCCTTCGCCTTTGGGCGGCCCGTAGACAAGGATGTGTTGTTGCTTGGCGGGAAGGTCTTCGAACGGCGTCTTGAGGTCGATCTTGTAACGGTCGGCAGCGAGTTGAACGAGCTTGATGAGGTACTGGGATGCAGAGCCGGGACCAAGGCCACCGTCGAGCAGCGGCTTGGCCCAGTCGGTAATCACCTTGGCTGGATCAAGGTCGTAGAGCGAGCCGAGGCCATGGCACTCGGGACAGGCGCCGAACGTGGAGTTGAAGGAAAAGCTGCGCGGCTCAAGTTTGGGCACATCGAGGCCGCAGTCGGGGCAAGCCATCGAGGAGGAGAAAAGCTGTTCTTCGCCGCCAGCCATGGCGACGAGGACGAGGCCGTTGGCAAGTTGCAGGGCTTTACTGACGGCGCCATCGAGACGTTTTTCGATCAAAGGTTTTCCGGGAGCCGGTGGTGCGTCGGACGAGGGCTTGAGGAGGACGCGATCGACGATGGCCTCGATGGAGTGGTTCTTGCGCTTGTCGAGTGAGGGTGGTTCGGAGAGGTCGAGCATTTCGCCGTCGACGCGAGCGCGGAAGCCCTGCTGATCCAGTTGATCGAGGAGGTCTTTGAACTCGCCTTTGCGGCCCCGGACGATGGGCGCCATGACGGTGACGCGTTCACCCTGGCCAAGTTCGAGGATGCGTTGCACGATCTGTTCTGAGGTCTGGCGGGCAATGGGACGGCCGCAGTTGGGGCAATGGGGCGTACCGACCGAGGCGTAAAGGAGGCGGAGGTAGTCGTAAATCTCGGTAATGGTGCCGACGGTGGAGCGGGGGCTTCGGCTGGTGGTTTTCTGCTCGATCGAAATGGCGGGGCTGAGGCCTTCGATGGAGTCGACGTCGGGGCGCTCAATCTGGTCGAGGAATTGGCGAGCATAGGCCGAGAGAGTTTCCACGTAGCGGCGCTGGCCCTCAGCGTAGATGGTGTCGAAGGCGAGCGAGCTCTTACCGGAGCCGGAAAGGCCGGTGACCACGGTGAGCGTATTGCGCGGAATACGGACGTTGATGTCGCGTAGATTGTGCTGGCGCGCGCCGCGCACCGAGATGTGAGTGATCGACATGATGAGGCGAAGGGGGTGGTGGGACCAATCGGGAGTCGAGTACCGGCGTAACTACCGGTTTAGAACGCCCTAGGGGTATTCTATTTGGCAATAGAAACAAGGGTCAACGCAGCGGCTTTTCTGCGAGAATCGCAGAGGTAAGCTTTCGCGGGCTAAAGAGACCCAGGAATTGACTAGATTTTGAAGAGTTGCAGTGCTGCTTGCCAGGTAGATTGAGACGGAGCGAATGGCAGACTTCTTTAACTTAATTATGTTGATTTGTGCAGCGATTGGTTCCATGGGGTTTGGCGTGTTGAGCGCGTATGCGATTTTTCGCGTTGGTTTCGCGATGATGCGTCCGCAGAAGCGGCAGACCGCTGTGAAGACCCGGCCAGAAACCGCCAGCGCACTTTAAGCAATCCCTGAAAACCGAGTGTCGGCGACCCAAGCGCACACCTGCGCGATGGGATTCCACCATTTCAACCAGAAGGTATTCGCGGGTAGTCCGGAGTCTATGTGTCTACTCGTTAGGCTGTTGGGTAGGCTGCTGGTTCTGTTGTTGTTGCTGCTGCATCTGCTGTTGACGCATCTGCATTTCCTGCATCAGCTGCTGAGGTGTTCTCGGCGGACCCTGCGGTGGCTGGTTTTGTTGGGGCGGCTGATTGACCGGAGGCTGCGGATCGGGCGGAATCGGATCTGGGGTGTCCTCGGTATCGTCTGCCTGCGATTGAGCGGGATTGGCGCGAGGGGCAGTGGAAGGTGTGCCGCGGGTGCTGAGAACAATCTCACGCGGGAGCCCTGGGCCGCTCTCGCCAACCAGAAGGAAGTTGTAGCCGGAACCCAGCAGCAACTGTGCGATGACGTCGCGCGCGCGGCCCGGTCCGAAGTCGCCGAAGATGCGCTGATCCTGACCGATGCCTTCGACCTTGGCGCCGGTGTCCTTTGATACTTCATCGAGAATCTGCTGGAGGCTGGAGTTTGCGGCGATGATCCGGAGGCCGCTTCCGTCCCAGTTGACCGAGGCGGGGGCCGGCTTATCGTTCATGGGCCAATTGGGAGGTGGGGGATCAACCGGCACGGGCGCGGCAACGACCGCGGCCTGAGGCTTATGGGGGTGGTGAGACGAGGTGTGAGGGTGCGGTGGGGCCGTTGCGCTGGACGCGGGCGCATCGGATGCGGGCGCCTGTCCGGCGAGAAGTTGAGTGTTCAACGCGGCAAGAATCGTGAACGCGGCGATGAACAGGAGATACGGCCGCACTACAGACGTGGCGTGCATCGAAATGAAGGGTACGTGTGAACGCATCGCAATCGGCTCGCCCTAGCCGCAGGAGGACGTGGAGGCGGGTTCGCTGGCCAACCGCCCTACGTACTAGACTAACAGTGCCCCGCAAACGCTCGTTGGTTGAAATTGCGGGTAGAGAGGGATGTTCAAACGATGGGCCTTAGCTGGAGAGGTTGGGTTTTGGCGCTTGCGTTCGCAGCACCGCTTGGGGCGAGCGGCGCCACCTGCACCACGCAGGCTGAATTGCAGCCACAGGACCGGGGCGCACTGGCGACTGTGGCGCAGCGCCTGGGTATGGCGATTTTGCAGCAGGATTACTCGACTCTGCAGGGACAGCTTTTGCCGGCGATCGCCTCAGACTGGGATGGAATTCACAATGAAGTGGACCTGGGCGCGCCGCTGCTCAAAGGCGGGCAACTGGAGATCCAGGGGATGTACCTGCTGGATGCTTCGACGCAGGCGGCGGTGACGGATACGCAGTTCTTCTGCTCGAATGCGTCGGGATCCTTGACGGTAACCGTGAATATGCATGCTTTGCCACCCGGGAAGTATGCGGTGATTCTGATTGGGGCTCCCGGCGCGCAGCTAGGCGGTCAAGTCGGATTGGTTGTGGTTTGGGATCCGACGGGCGCAGCGCCAACCTGGAAACTGGGCGGTGTTTCCATTCGGCAGGGTGCGATTGATGGACACGACGGAGTGTGGTTTTGGAGCCATGCGCGGCAGCTGGCTGCGAGCGGGCAGCCCTGGAGCGCCTGGTTCACCTACGAAATGGCGCGGTATCTGCTGTTGCCGGTGGATTTCATTTCGTCGCCAAATTTGGAGAAGCTGAACCACGAACAGGCGGAGATCAAAGGCGGACCGGGCGAGTTTCCAATTTCGATTCAGGATGAAGCGCGCACATGGAAGATCGATGGAGTCCGCGCGGATGCTTCCTTGCGCGAGGACGATTTGGGTGTGACGTACGATTCGCTGGGCATTGCCGATCCTGCGGCGGCGCGCACAGAAGCGACGGCGGTGTTGAGCGCATTGCTGAAGGTGCATCCTGATCTTAAGCAAAACTTTCACGGGTTATGGGCGTATGCCTCCAAAGACGGGAAAGTTACTCCTGTGATTGAGTTGCCCATGGGGCAGATCAAGTAACGCAGGGTATCAGCAAGGACTGGAAACCACCCCGGCTTTCCTACGGCCGAAATCAGAGGGAGATTCATTGTCCACAATCATTGATTTACGTTCAGATACAGTAACGCGCCCGACGCCGGAAATGCGCGCTGCGATGGCTGCGGCGGAAGTTGGCGACGATGTTTACGGCGAAGACCCCACGATCAATCTGCTGGAGAGACGCGCGGCCGAGATTTTTGGGCGCGAGGCGGGATTGTTCGTTCCCAGCGGCACGATGGGAAACCAGATTGCGATTCGTCTGCATACGGAGCCCGGACAGGAAGTGATCTGTGAATCGCGCTCGCACATCCTCGATTGGGAAATGGCGACGACTGCGGTTTTCTCGGGATGTCTTGTGCGTGCGGTGTCGACGCAAACGGGAACGCTGACGTGGCGAGACATCGAACCGGTGATCTACGGGCGGAGCTCATTCAGGGCGGCGACGGGACTGATTGAGATTGAGAACACGGCAAACCTGGCCGGTGGGCGGGTGACGTCTCTAAAGACGATGGAAGATATCTGGAACCATGCGAGCGATCGCAAGATTCCCATTCACCTGGATGGAGCGCGCATTTTTAATGCAGCGACGGCGCTCGGTGTGGATGTAAAAACCTTGACGCGCGGATTCGACACGGTGATGTTCTGCCTGTCGAAAGGGCTTTGCGCGCCGGTCGGATCGATGCTGGTGGGTACTGCTGAGGCGATGGAGCGGGCGCGGATATTCCGCAAGGCGTTGGGTGGGGGAATGCGGCAAGCGGGAGTGCTGGCGGCAGCCGGATTGATTGCGTTGGAGAAGATGCCTGCCCGTCTTCATGAGGATCACGCGAATGCGCGTCTGCTGGCCGAAGCGCTTTCGCGGATGGAGCATGTTGCCATCGATCTTGATACGGTGGAGACAAACATTCTGATCTTCAAAGTCACAGGCAACTTGTCGGCGGCGGAGATCATCGCAGGATTGAAGGCCCAGGGAGTCCTGGCGAGTACTGTTGGGCCGGATGCGATTCGACTGGTCACGCACCACGATGTCAGTCGCAGCGACTGCATTGCGGCAGCCGAGGCCCTGACCCAACAAATCGAGGTAACGTCGGCAGCGAAATAGATGTTGACCCTTCAGAATTCCAGGTAGCAGAATTGCCTCCGAGTCAGATTTTGCGCCGGACTGCCAGAAGGTAACATGATCCGCGCCGCAACTTTTGCTCACTCGAAACGTTGAAGTAGAAGTAGCCGGACAGCACGATCGAAATCCGGCGCCTTAAAACCACGCTGAAGGAGTTTTTGACAGTGAAAAAAATTGTTTTAGCAGGTTTGCTTGCGTTGACTCTGCTTCCCGCAGCCTCGTATGCACAGGTCTATGTGCGTGTCGGGCCCCCGGCTCCGGTCGTGGAGCACTACGGTCCTCCTCCGCACCCCGGTTGGGTATGGCAGCCGGGCTATCACACTTGGGATGGAAATCGCTACGTGTGGCGCGGTGGCGTGTGGGCTGAACCGCCTCGTCCGCATGCGGTTTGGGTTCCTCACCACTGGGCACATCGCCACGGCGGGTGGGTGCTGGTGGAAGGGCACTGGCGTTAATTGGAATTCAGGTAAGTAGAAATGAAGGCGGCCTTCGGGTCGCCTTTCATTTTTCGGTAAAGGCGTTTTCGTAGAGCGCGACCTGATTGCGTCCCAGGCGCTTTGCCCGGTAGAGAGCAGCATCGGCTCTTTGCAGAAGCTGGTCGGAAGTGTCGCCGTCACCCGGGAAGAAGGCGAGACCAATCGAGATGGTCAGGTCGCTGAAGATTTCGCCGCCGTCTGTGACCTTGAGTTGGGCGATCGCCTGCAGGATCGCGTCGGCTCGGTCGCAGGCGCCTTCCACCGTGGTGTCTGGAAGAATGATGGTGAACTCTTCGCCACCGTAGCGGCAGGCTATATCTTCGGCGCGAATACAGTTCTTGAAAACTTCGGCGATCGATTTGAGGACGGCGTCTCCTGCGACGTGTCCATGGGTATCGTTGAATCGTTTGAAGTGATCGACGTCGAGCATCAAGACGGCCATGATCTGCCTGCGACGAGAGGCGCGGGCCATTTCACGTTCCATCGACATCTGCATGAAATGGCGATTGAAGAGGCCGGTAAGCGGGTCACGAATGGACTGGCTCTCCAATTTCGTTTGCAGATTCAAGGTGGCGACGGCAAGCGCGGTGATCTGCACGAGCTGGCGAAGGCTATCCATGCGGTTGTTGACAAGCTGGATCATCTCGTCGGATGTGCACTCGACGTAAAGAATGCCGATGGTGTTTCCATGCGCGATGATGGGCTTGCACAAGTAGCGGTCGGGTGGATTGCTGGAGAAATGCTTGCAGTGAATCTCCGAGACGCCGGGCTGGCGCCAGCGAGGCTGGCCGGAACGCAGTCCGCAACAGGAATCCGGGGGACTGAAGTCGTCGAGGTTTACAGCGCCCCAGGAGGCGACCACGTCAACGCTCTGCCGCGAATTGTTGATGATGTACAGGCATCCGCCGGTTCCCGGCATCAAGCGTGAGAAACTCTGCGCGGCGGTGTCGTAGACCTGCTGAACGTTCACGCAAAGTTGCAGCTCGTTGCGAGCCGCGATCATGAGCGAAGACTCGCGTGCGGTTTCCTCCATGGCACTTACAGTTTTTGCGAGGCGGGCGTTGGTGGCGGCGACTCGATGGCCTACGCGCTGGCGATGCAAGGCGTCGCGTATGAGGAATGCAAAAAGAATGAGGAATGCAAGGATGGAGATGCCGATAAAGATGAGTTCGGTGGTGACAGTGGTGACAAACCGGCTTTGCGAGGTTGCACTCCGCTCGGTGAGCAGCAACTGCTCTTTGTCGGTCATCAGCGCAATGGATTTTTGACACTGTTGGACTTCGATTTCAGGCAATGGGGATTGCCTGGTGAAACCGTTCATCACCTTGGACAGGTTCGAAGCGCAGGTACTGAGATTTTCGATGTTCTGATCCTGGTCGCGATTGTCGTGAACAAGAGCGCGGAGGTGGCCTGCAGTCGCAAGGAGCTGATTGGCACTGTTGCGGGCAAGATTGAGGTAGTCGTCGTCGCCGGTGAGCAGGTAGAGCCGCGAGCGAAACAGGAGGCGTTCAGAAAGTAGGGACGCTCTTTGCAGCGTAAACAGCACATTCTGCGTGTGCTGTACCTGGTCTGCCGCATTGGTGAGTTGCTGGGTGTTGAGATGAAGAAAAACGCCGGCAGCAGCGGTGAAGACGATGGTACTGACAGCCGCGACGAGCAGCATCAGAATCGTGCCTCTGGAGCGTGCCATTTGCCGCGTCCGGGGTTCAGGAACCGCAATTGGGGAAGGTGAATCCATATTTAATTTGTTTAAGAGTAAACGTGGAAGTCCCTATTTCCCACAGCACTTGCACTTTTGGGTGGGGTACTTCGGTGCCTGGAGGGCGACCGAGACAGGACGACTGCCTCGGGTCGCTGGATTTGTTACTCGCCTGGGTGGCGTGTTTGGAGGGTGGCGAGGGGTTTTCAGCTGATTTCAAGGACATCGGAGGCGGATGCAGCAGCGGCCTCGGCGCGCTCCATGAGCTTTTGAGCGACGGCAAAGAACTCGGCGGCCTGGGGACTCTTGGGACCAGCGAGCGTCACGGGCAGACCCCGGTCTCCGCCCTCGCGAATGGCGGGCACCAATTCAATGGCACCCAGGAACGGGATCTTGAACTGCTGGGCGGTCCGCTCGGCGCCGCCCTTGGAGAAAATGTCTATCTCATGGTGGCAATGGGGGCAGGTGAAATGGCTCATGTTTTCGACGATGCCGAGGACTTCGACGTTCACCTGGGCGAACATCTCGAGGGCTTTGCGTGCATCCTGCAGGCTCACGTCGCTGGGCGTCGAAACGACCACGGCGCCTGTGAGAGGGACGGTCTGCACGAGAGAGATGACGACATCGCCGGTGCCGGGGGGCAGGTCGACGATGAGGTAGTCGAGTTCGCCCCAATCCACCTGTTGAAGGAACTGGCGGATGATCTGGTGCAACATGGGGCCGCGCATGACCAGGGGCTTATCTCCCGGGGAGATGTAGCCAATGGAGATGGTTTTGATGCCGTGCGTGAGGTTGGGCTGGATTTGATTATTGGCGCCAATCGCCGGTTGCTGCGATGAGCCCATCATGGTGGGGACATTGGGTCCGTAGATGTCGGCGTCGATGAGTCCCACACGCTGGCCGAGTTTGGAGAGCGCGACGGCGAGGTTGACGGCCACAGTGGTTTTGCCAACTCCGCCCTTGCCGGAACCGACTGCAACAATCTTGGAAACGCCGGGTAAGGCCACCGGCGCGGGCGTAGCGTGGGAATGAGCCATGGGGGATTTACTCCTTTTACCTTCCTGGTTAGAAACGCGTGCTTTGCGGCCTATGCTTTTGTTCCAGCCGCTGCGAGTTGCGCCTGGGCGCGCCTTTCGGCCTTGCGGCGGGCCGCTTCTGCTTCGCGGTGCTCGCGACGCAGCAAGGCGTCGTTGTAGCGGCGGATTTCGTTGGGGGTTTCTGGTTGCAATTGCGGCACCTGCTGACGGCGGCCTTCGCGATCGATCGCGACGAACACGAGGTAAGCACTGGCGACGTGGAGCAGCGTGCCGTTTTGCGGATGTTCGACCCAGACTTTGACGCCAACTTCAACGGACGAATTGAACGCACGGTTCACGCTGGACTTGAGAATGAGAAGGTCGCCAACATGGACGGGCTGGATGAAATCGATGTGGTCCATTGCGGCGGTGACCACGTGGCTGCGCGAATGACGATAGGCGGCCATGGCGCCGGTGAGGTCAATAAAGTGCATCAGGCGACCGCCCAGGAGATTTCCCAGAGTGTTGGCGTCATTGGGCAGGATGATTTCGGTCATTTCCGATTGCGTGCTTGCCACGGTACGCACAATCGGTTTGGTCTCGCTGGAAGTCATGAGCTTGCGAACTCCGTTGGATGGCGTTCACTGTCGTTTGATCCTTTCTCCGCTACAATGAGGAAGCTCAAGTGACGTGAATCGTTATTCCAGTTTCGGCAATCCAGCCCAAGAACGCAAATCCAAGACGGTAGAGACTGCACCCTATGAGCAGCACAGACAAGATTGCAGGACTGCGGGAGATTCTTGCGCTTGACGCAAAAAACAGCTTTGCACGCTACGGCATCGCCATGGAACTTGCCAGCCGCGGCGAGATTGAGGCCTCGCTGAAGGAATTCGACACTTTGCTGGCGAATGACCCGGACTACACGGCCGGCTATTTTATGGCGGCGCAGACACTGGCGAATGCGGGTCGAACGGCGGAGGCAATATCCCGGCTCAAGGAGGGCGTCAGTTGTGCAGCGCGTTCGGGCAACCGTCACGCTCTCAGCGAGATGCAGTCGATGCTGGATGAGCTGGACCGCTGAGTCTTTTCCACTCAAGAAAATTAACTTTTTTTACGTCGTGACAAGCTCGTTTCCCGGGCGAATGTTTTGCGCCTTTTTCATCAAAGGCGCGTCTATACTATTGATATGGCAAAGTATTCCGTCGTTGTGCCTTTTCACAACGAAGAAGAAAACGTGACAGTGTTGTATGCCCGCCTGAAGCAAGTCATGGAGCAAGTGGGCAGCAGTTTTGAGCTCGTGCTGGTCGACGATGGATCGAGCGACCGGAGTTACAAACTTCTCGAAGAAATTGCCGCAGTGGACAGCCGCGTGCTGGTGGTAAAACTGCGCCGCAACTTCGGGCAGACGTCCGCGCTGGCGGCTGGGTTTGACCACGCGTCGGGTGATTTTATCCTGGCGATGGACGGCGACCTGCAGCACGATCCGAATGAGATTCCGAATTTCATTGAAAAGCTCGAGGAAGGCTACGACGTAGTCTCGGGCTGGCGGAAGGACCGCATCGACAATTTTGTGATGCGGAGGATTCCATCGCGGTGCGCGAACTGGCTGATGGCAAAGTTGTCGGGGGTGGACATTCACGACTTTGGGACGACGTTCAAGGCCTATCGCCGTGAAGTAATCACGAATATTCCACTGTATGGCGAGATGCACAGGTTCATTCCAGCCTTGGCGAGCTGGTATGGCGCGTCGATCTGCGAGATTCCGATCAAGAACGTGAATCGCGAGCGCGGCAAGAGTCACTACGGGATTGGGCGCACGTTCAGGGTGTTCTTCGATCTGCTCACGATCCGGTTTCTGCTGAAGTACATGAGCAGACCGCTGCACTTTTTCGGCAGCTTTGGGGCGCTGGGAATGTTTGCGGGCGGAATCCTGTCGCTGGTGCTGTTGGCGATGAAGATCATGAACCCGCACATGAACATCATGGATCAACACGGCCCGATGTTTGCGATTGCCGGGGTTCTGATCCTTGGCGGAATCCAGATGCTGGCGATTGGGCTGTTGGGCGAGTTGCAGGTGCGGCACTACTATACGACGCAGCATCGCACGCCTTACACGATTGACAGGCTGGTGCGTCTGCGCTCGCCGGAAGAGCCAAGTTTGCTGTCGGGCGAGAAGGACAGCTACTAAGGGAACGACAAAATCATGGAACCAAGGCCCCGCGGCGAACGAGAGTTCGAGCGGGGTTTTTGTTTGGTGAATTGTTAGGGTAAGGCGCGAGATTGCACGCATTGCGCTTGCGGTGGCAGAGCCTGAGGGTGCATTCTTGCTCCTGATATGAAAGCCATCCAGATTCAAGCAACGGGCGGGCCCGAGGTTCTGCAGATCGCAGAGCTGGATATTCCCGAACCGGGGCCGGGCCAGGTATTGATTCGAGTTGAGGCCGTGGGCGTCAACTTCATCGAAATCTACTTTCGCAAGGGCGTATACAAAGCGACGCTGCCGCTGATTCCAGGGAGCGAAGCTGCGGGCACGGTGGAGAGCCTCGGGCCAGGTGTGACCGGATTTGACGAAGGCGATGCAGTTGCGTCGGTGAGCGTGATGGGCAGCTATGCCGAGTATGCGCTGGTGCCTGCGGACAAACTGATCAAGGTGCCCTCGCGGCTGAGCCCGGAACAGGCGGCTGCGGCGATGCTGCAAGGGATGACGGCGCACTACCTTGCCTATTCCACGTTTGAGTTGAAAGCGGGGCAGACGGCCCTGGTGCACGCGGGCGCGGGCGGCGTGGGACTGCTGCTGACGCAGATTGCGGCGCGGATTGGCGCGAAGGTGATCACGACGGTTTCGACGAAAGAGAAGGCGGAGCTTTCGCGCGAGGCCGGCGCGTCCGATGTGATTCTTTACACCGAGCAGGATTTCGAAGCCGAGGTGAAGCGCATCACGGGCGGCAAAGGCGTGGACGTGGTGTATGACTCGGTGGGCAAGACGACGTTTGAGAAGAGCCTGAACTGCCTGCGGCCGCGCGGACTGCTGGCGCTGTTTGGGGCTTCGAGCGGGCCGGTCCCGCCGTTTGATTTGATCCAGTTGAGCGGGAAGGGATCGCTGTTTGTGACGCGGCCGACGTTGTGGCACTACGTGGCGACGCATGCGGAGCTTGAGTGGCGTGCGGGCAAGATTCTGGATTGGGCGGCGACGGGCGAACTGAAGCTGCGGACCGAGCATATGTATCCGCTGGCCGATGCGGCGCAGGCGCAGATTGACATGGAAGCGCGCAAGACGACGGGCAAGATTCTGCTCGAGCCGTAAGACAGCTTTCAGCTTTCAGCCGTCAACTTTTAGCGGTCAGATCGCGCGCGCTGGTGCGGGCCGCATCGACTCGCACCGGAAACAGAGTTAGAGCAAAACTTCCGAGAGATTTGTGCAATGGAACAGATCCGGATTGGGCCGAAGGATCGCGTGTTTGTGCTGACGGGCGCGGGCATCAGCGCGGAGAGCGGCTTGCCCACGTTTCGCGCGGAAGACGGGTTGTGGGCCGGATTTCGCGTGGAGGATGTGTGTACGCCCGAGGCATGGCAGCGCGACCCGGCGGGCGTGTGGGCGTTTTATTCGGCGCGGCGCGCGTCGGGTTGGAATGCGCAGCCGAATGCGGGGCATGCGGCGCTGGCCGATCTGGAGAGACAGCTGGGTGACCGGTTTTTTCTGTGCACGCAGAACGTGGATGATCTGCATGAGCGCGCAGGATCGCAACGGCTGCTGCACATGCATGGCGAGCTAGCCAAGGCGCGGTGCGAGTGGGAGTGCGGTCGAGAGCCGGTGGACGATCGCACGGTGTATGCAGACTTGGCGGCGGTGCCGCGGTGCGTGTGCGGGGGAAGGTTGCGACCCCACATTGTGTTTTTCGGCGAGATTCCGCTGGGGATGGATCGAATTCAGGCCGAGATTGCAAAAGCGACATGGATGGTGGTGGTGGGCACGTCGGGATCGGTGTACCCGGCGGCGAATTTTGTGCACTGGGCGCGGCAGGGCGGCGCGCGGACGGTGTATGTGGGTCCAGAACGGCCGCTGAATGCGCAGGCGTTTACGAACGTGGTGCTGGGGAAAGCCGGCGAAGTGATGCCGGGGCTGTTCGAAGCAGGGACCTGAGGACGGGGAACCGAGAGCAAGGAATTCGGGAGGTGGCGTCACCCAACTTCTCTGAGAAGATCGTGCTAGTGGAATGAGTTAAAGGAATAAGTTGAAGTGAAAGGCTCGACAAAAAATGCAGCAAGTTAGCGCCGCCTTGCCGCGGAGCGAGTTAGCGAAGGCGGGGCGGGGAGAACTGATTGATTTGACCGATTTCCCAAGCGCAGAAGATGTGGGGCGCCGACGCTCTCTCGCGGGGAAAGGCCGAAAACCTACTACTGTGCCATTGCGCGTTCATGGATGATGGACCACGACACTCCGAAGCGGTCACGAAGTTGGCCAAAGCGACTTGCGAAGAAGGTTTCTGCAAGCGGCATATAGACCTGCCCATCTTCGGCGAGGAGTTTATAAACTCTCTCGGCCTCTTCTGATGAGTCGACAGAGAGGTAGATATAGACGCTGCGGATTTTCTCAAACACAGATGAGGGAACATCGTTCCCGATGAGGACAGTATCCCCAATGCCCAGCCGCGCATGAATAATCGCTTTCCCTGCGTCGCCGCTCGCGTTGGCGCCGGGGGCCTGGTCCTGACGCATCATGACGAGGACCTTGGCCCCCAGGTTCGCTTCATAGAAACGGAATGCCTCTTCGCAATTTCCGCCGAAGTTCAGTTGTGTGTAGACCTTCATCAGGACCTCTCCCAGAGATGTGTTGCAGTTGGAATGGAGACAGAGAGTTTCAGCCCGGCTTAGTGAGATGGTTGTACTTCCTCTGCAGACTTGTCTTGAAGACTCTGCGCCAGCTGATCCAGGCGATGGAGCGACTGGATGGTTCCCGCTTCCATTCCTGCCTGAAGGTGTCCGTCGCGTATTTGACGAGAACGGTGCCGGATGGTGTGCGTGAGCTGGGTTCCGCCCCTGGTCTCCTCAAAGATCACCATGGTCAGCCATTCGGGACTGCCGAATTGCGGTGCATCGTAGCACTCGCTATAGACGAGCCGCTGATCCGGCTCGATCTCCTGATACACGCCATGGAATCGATGATCGCTTCCATCCGGCATCTGCATCACGATCTTCCACGGGCCCCCGATCCGCAGATCGATCTCGCAGACAGAAAGACAAGAGCCATCACAGCCCCACCATTGACGAATATGCTCTGGGCGGGTCCATGCTTCAAAGAGGGTCTTCCGGGTGCGACGGAAGAAACATGCAAAGCGAATTTCTGTTTCGGAGGGAAGAGTCACGGTGACTTCAAGATTTCCTTTTGCGAGCATGTTTTTTGGCCTCCTTGATTTCGAGTTTGGAGAGGTAATCCTCGAGCCGATTCATGCTTTGTTGCCAGTGACGTCGATAGTTCTCGACCCAGACAGAGACCTCGCGAAGCGGAGCAGCCTGCAGGCGGCAGGGACGCCACTGTGCGTCGCGGCTACGCGTGATGAGACCCGCGCGTTCGAGGACCTTGAGATGTTTGGTGATCGATGGCGCGGTGATGGAGAAGGGCTCCGCAAGGTCTTTGACCGATGTTTCTCCCAAGGCCAAGCGTGCCAGGATGGCGCGACGGGTTGGATCGGAGAGCGCGGAGAAGGTGGTGCTGAGGTGATCGGACATGTAATTTCCCAATCGGCTAATTAGCCTAATGGGAAAATAAGCTGCCTTTCGAAATATGTCAAGAGAATTTCGCGGATTGTGTGGCTGATCGTTGCGATGGCTCCCGCCACTTCTCGACGAATGACGCAAGGTTGGGACACGGAACGTTTTGATTTCCTTCAGGGGCTAAAGCCCGATATTTTCTTGCACCGGTTGCGGCACGCGACCCTTTCGCCCCTCTCTCGAACTGAAAGATGTGAGTACCGGGCCGGTGGTGGCGGGAAAGGCGTTTTTCGCGAGTTTGTTAGGATTCGGAGGAGCCGGCGCTGGGACGAATACAAATAGGGGAGACCATCCGAGTTTTTGAACCTTTGTCGGTGTTCCGGGTCTCGCGCGCGCTCAAGAGCGTGTGACTGGGCGTGAAACGATCTGTATTGGTTGCATGCGCAGCCGGGATGGGGATCGCATGAAGCGACGGGATTTTGTGCGGCTGGGATGGGCCACCATGATTGCGGCCGGAGCGGGCAAGCTGGGTCCTGCGCAGCGTGCGATGGCGGCGGCATTGGAACCGAAACTCATGGAGCGCGCGGCGGATTTCACCCTGGAAATCGCACCCATGATGGTCGAGCTGGCGCCCCAGGTTGTCGTCAGCACCATCGGCTACAGCAACAAAGTGCCCGGGCCTCTTCTGCGCGTGCGCGAGGGGCAGGCGATCGCTGTCGACGTTGTGAACAACACTGACGTTCCGGAATATGTGCATTGGCATGGCCTGTTCGTGCCGCCGGAAATGGACGGAGCCGAAGAAGAAGGCGCGCAGCCGGTCGCGCCGCACGGCCGACGCCGTTTTCAGTTCGTGGCCAAGCCCGCGGGCTCGCGGTGGTACCACTCGCACGCCATGGCAATGATGGACCTGCATCGCGGCTCGTATACCGGACAGTTCGGGTTTCTCATGATCGATTCTGCCGATGACCCTGGTCACTACGATCAGGAACTTTTTCTTGCGTTGCGCGATTGGGAACCATTTTGGACGACGATGGACCCGGACGAAGAGCGGCCGGATCCGAACGATCCGATGCCCGAAAAGCCCGCCACTCCAGACACGCGTCCCAACGGGCTCGAAGTCAATGCTCCTCTTTACTCCATCAATGACAAGATGCTTGGCGCGGGGGATCCCATCCGTGTGCGGCCTGGCGAGCGGGTGCTGATGCATCTGCTGAACGCTAGCAGCTCGCAGATTCAGCGCGTGGCTTGCTCCGGTCACAGTTTTCAGGTGATAGCGCTCGACGGCAATCCTGTGCCGATGCCGCAGCTAGTCGATGTGATTGAAATTGCTCCTGGCGAGCGCGTGGATGCAATCGTCGAGATGAATCATCCGGGCGTGTGGATTTTAGGGGCAACCCGCACGGTGGCGCGTCAATCCGGCATGGGTGTCGTGGTGGAGTACGCCAATCAGCAGCAGCGCCCGCAGTGGCTTGCGCCTCAGAAGGCGCGCTGGGATTACACGATCTTCGGCAACACCGCGCCGCACCCGACCCCGGACGAGACGATCGATATGGTCTTTGAAAAAGTGGCCGGCGGCCCGCATGGGATCAATCATTGGCTCGTCAACGGCAAGGAATATCCGCATGAGGGAGAATTCGTCTTTCATAAGGGGCGCCGCTACCGGCTGGTGTTTCACAATCGCAGTGACGATTCTCACCCGCTGCATTTTCACCGGCACCGTTTCGAACTGGTCGAGCTGAACGGCAGGCCGACTGCGGGCATTCTGAAGGATACCGTGATTGTGCCTGCCTATGGCCGCGCGACTGTAGATCTTGTGGCCGACCAGCCGGGTCTGACGCTGTTCCACTGCCACATCCAGGGGCACATGGACTTTGGATTCAAGGCACTGTTCCGCTACAGCTGAGAGTAGCGACCTGATCGCTGTCATCGATTTTTCACGCATTCGACATGCTAGTGAAACATTGAATCGATACAAGGGATTGGTTTGGCAAGTTTCCCCTACCGCAAGTGCGCGTGAATATCTCCAATCGCACGATCAAACTGGTATTCCCAGCCCTAAATTCCAACGGGAGGTCTGCATGAAGACGATCCAAGGCAGGTTCCGTGCGGCAATGCTCATGGGAGCGGCCGTCGCGGTGATGGCATTTGCAACAGGAGCAGAGGCACAGAATCAAGGCACCCCTACGAATCAGTGGACGGCCCTCAATGGGTGGTCCGGCGGCAATTGGGTGCCGAACAACAAGCCGTGGCCGTACAACGAACTGCAGCATGTGCCCGTATTGGCGGTGGTGGGCGATGTGGCTTGCCAGCCAGGCGAGGAAGAGGCTGGCGAGAAGGCGGGTGAAAACTGCAGTGGGGACAGCGTGCAGAATCTGACCTTGACCCAAGCGGCAACTGCGCAGCAGATCGAGAACATGAAACCTGACCGCGTGGCTCTGGTTGGGGATGAGCAATACCAGGTAGCGCAGTACTCGGATTTTGAGAACTCGTACGAAACGACCTATGGCGGCTTCAAATCGATCACCCGGCCCGCGCCCGGCAACCACGAGTTTTATACGGAGCATGGCGCAGTCGGCGTTGCCGGCTATGGTTATTTTTCGTACTTCAACGGCGCCCAGCACAATACCGATGGAACGCAGATGACGGCCACGATCTCCGGCAACCCGGACACAGGCGGCACCTTCACTCAGCCCGTTCCGTTTTCAGATGGACAGGCAGGGCACTTTGAGCAAACGGGAGGACTGGGAACCAACGAGGCAGGCGGTTCGGTCGGGGTTGGCGATGGCTGGTACTCCTACAACCTGGGCTCGTGGCATCTGATCTCGCTCAACATCGAATGCGAGACACAGCCGGGCGGATGTTCCAACTCCGGCGCGTGGTTTGCCGCGGAACTGGAATGGCTGAAGAAGGATCTCGAGACGAATCATTCCGCATGCACACTTGCCTACTGGCATCAACCCGTGTTCAGCGCTACGAACAGCATTGCGGTTCCCGAGGGCCCGACGGCAGTGGCCTTTTGGCAACTGCTGTATCAGTACCATGCTGACCTGGTGCTGAACGGGCACGACCACCTCTATGCCCGGTATCGCCCCCTGGATCCCTCAGGAAAGTCCGACCCGAAGAACGGCATCCGTGAATTCATTGTGGGCACCGGCGGCGAGACACTCGATCCGGTTATCACGACCACGGTGGCGTCTGGCGCGGGCGAAACAAACCTGGAAGATCCCAGCGGCAACCCGGCCTTCAACGCAGAGAATCTTGAGGCGGGAACCGGAGAATTTTGGGGCGTGATGGGATTGACGCTCAAAGAGAATGGTTACGCATGGGATTTCGAGTCGGCGTTGAAGGATCCTGCGCAGACAACCGGTCCGTCTACCTACAGCGACAAGGGCTTTGGTTCTTGCCACGGCCAGGACAACAGGTGGTGGTGAGTACCATTTTGTAGACGCTACGTTTGGCTTGACCTGAGATTCAATACACGTTCCCCCTTCGCGAGAGATCCGGAGGGGGAATTTTCTTGTGTGGCTCGGCGTTTCTGCGTGCGGTCAATTCCTAAAGGCAAACGCGACCGGTGGCTTGGTGTTTCCCGTTGATTTTTGCGTTTTCGTTCAAGGCCAGCGAGATATGAGGTGGTCAGAACTTGAAGCGGTAGCGGAGGGACGCAGAGAACATGCGGGGATCATTGAAGTGGAAGCCTCCGATGGTGATGGAGTTGTCGAGGAGGACACGGTGATTGGTGACATTGAGGACGTTGGCGGAGAGCTTCCAGTTTTCGCCGAGGTTGTGGCCGGCGGAGACGTCGAAGGTGGTGTGCACGGGCAAGTAGGGGCCCTGGTAGGGTCCCTGGCCTGAATCGGCGAGGCCGTTGGTAAATCCCGAGCCGTAGTAGACGTTGGACGCGAACCAGGTGTGGAACGGAAGGTTGGCGTTGAAGCCGGTGTTGAGGGTGTGGCGCTGGTCGTGATCGACGGGTGTGTAAGCGGGTCCGAGGTCGCAGGCGGGGTCAGTGGAGATGGTGCAGGTAAATCCGCCGATGATGTTGCCGCGCTGTTCGGCGATCTGGTTAGAGTAGGTGACGTAGAACTGGCCGTAGTGGCCGAGCGCGGGGGAATGGAGAGTCATTTCCCAGGCGCGGACGAGCGCTCCATCCACGGCGATGGGGAAATACATATTGGATTCGCCGAGGTTGGAGTGATCGAGGAAGTTGTTGACGCGGTTCTTGAAGGTGTCGATGTCAAGCATCCAGGCGTGCCAGGGAATCTGAACGCCGAACTGATGTTCTTCGTCGCGCTCGGAGGGCAGAGGCGTGAAGGTGTTTTCGCCGCCAGGGAGCGAGGATGCGTAGTTGAGGACGGAACTGGAGACGGTTTGAATGGGGGCGGGCTGGAGGAAGTGTCCGTAGAAGCCGCGGAAGACCCAGTTGAGACGCGGAATCCGGAGAGCCGCTCCGATGCGTGGGTAGACGGCGTTTTCATCGAGTGCTGCGCGGTAGATGGAGAAGCGTTCGCCGCCGGTGAGCGTGATGTATTGGCCGATGTGCAGATCATCAGCCACGTAGAACTCGACTAATCCTGCATTGGCGTTGCCCTGGGTATTGGGGTAAGAAGTGCCGCCGCTGGTGTTGTCGAGGACACCGAAGAGATCGTGTTCGATTTGTCCGAAGGAGTAGAGGCCGGCAGAAATGCGGCTGGGGCCGATATCGGCGCGTACGTCGGCCTGCGCACCTGCGTAGTTGGAGTTCTGGTGCCACGTGGTGGCGACGGGCTGGTCTGTGGCCGGGCTGTCGTAGTTGGCCTGATTGAGGTGGTAGAAGGGAGCAACGTCAAAGAGAGCTTTGGGGGAAAGGGTGCGGACCCAGTCGGCGATGACGAAGGCGTCGCGCTCAGTTTGTCCGTCGCGAAGTCCCCAGGAGCAGTAGTAGCTGGCGGGTGGGGCGCATTCGAAGTCGGTTTGACTGGGGTCGTAGGGGATTTGGAAAAAGTCCTGGCGGTACTGTGCGTCAAGGCGGAGCTGATCTCTTGGAGATTGATTGCGAATGAGGGACGCGAAGGCGCTTTGCGCATTGGTGGAATCGTGGAAGATGGCGGGTACTGGAGTGGCGAGACCGTAATTGGAGCGAGAGCCGGTGAGGCTGGCATACCAGGCAGTTTTTGCGGAGTGATCGCCGAGAGAGAGCTGGGCTTCGGCAGAGTCGAGATTGCCGGCGTAGAGGAGCAGCTCAGCTTCTCGGTTGCGTTCGAAGCCGTTGCGGGGGAGGACGTTGAAGATGCCGTAAGTGCGATCGCCGAGGTCGGAGGCGTAGCTGCCGCGCTGGGTTTCGAGCTGATCGATGTCTTTGGGATCGATTTGGGGGCCGACGTTGGAGGCGATTTTGGTGTTGGGAATGGAGACGCCGTCGATTAACCAGCTTGTTTGATGGCCGCCGCGCATGTGGAGCATGTCGTGGGTCATATAGGAGCCGGGGACGTAGTCGGTGATCATTTCCATGCCGGTGGTGCGGGTGGCGCCGGGTGTCTGCTCGATTTGCGCGCGGGTGATGAGGGTAGTGGGAGTGACGGAAGAGGAAGCAGCGACGGAAGAGGTATCGGCCTGGACGGTGACCGACTGCACGGCCTGGGCGAGAGCAAGCGGGAAGTGGAGGACGGGATTGCCGCCAGAGGTGATGGTGAGGGTTTGGGTCGAGGGCGCGAAGCCGTCGGCGGTGATCTGAATGCGGTAGACGCCGATGGGGACTTGAGGCAAGGAGAACGCGCCGGTGGCGTCGGATGTGGCGTTGAGAACGAAGCGGGAGTTGGCGGCGCTCAGGGTGATTTGCGCGTGCTCGATGGGACGATGTTCAGGATCGTGCACGATGCCGCGCAGTTCGGCGAAGACTGCGGCGAGCGCAGGCAGGGAGACAAGGAGGAGCAGAAGAACTCCGGCGAAGGAGCGGCGATGCATGGGGTGGACCTCTCATTCCGTCGCGAGGACGGACAGCGGGCCTGCACAGGAATGCAGGAATCGGCGCGATGGGGAAGCGGGCGAGGGTTAGCTGAGAAGAGAGGTGGGAGGTCCGCGGCTAGAGAGTTGCGGGATAGTGAGGACGAGTGGAGAGGATTGGAGAGAAGGGATGCGGTGTGTGCGTGAGGAGGACGCGGGCGATGCGTGGAAGGCGATGAGGCCGAAGGCGGGCGCGAGATTTGCGGCGAGATGTGCTGGATAGCGGGGGCAGTGGGACGGCGCGGTGAACGAGGGTGCGGGTGATTCAGCCTGCTGGAATGGGGTGTCGCCGGACATGGCGCAGTGATGAGCCCCATGGCGACGGCAGCAGGCGGGGAGATTGGTGTCGTCTTGTCCAGCGAGCGCAGGCGCGAGGGGTCCCAGTCCGAAGAAAAGAACGAGGACGAGGGAGAACAGACGCCGCATGGAGAACATGCTACACGATGGTATTGGGTGGGGAGGATGAAAGGATGGGGTCAGGTATCATCGAAGGATTGACGTAGACCATTGATTGAATTGAAGGAATGGATGGCGCAAACGGTGAAAGAGGCGGGTGCTCACGAGGCTGGCGGGGCAGATGTGTCTGCGCGGAAGCCGCTGCGGATTGCGTTGTTTGGGTTTGGAACGGTGGGC
>DATHMP010000030.1:0-2446 GCA_035487015.1 Occallatibacter sp.
GACCCAGCCAGGCTAACGTCGCCCACGACAATAGTGTCGCCAACTGTGGAAGCTTCATGAGCGCAAGAGACAAGCCGGAAATTACCCGGGCGGCCAGGAGAGCGGGCGTCCCCCTAGGAGGTGGACGTGCAGGTGGAAGACTGACTGCCCGGCGCCAGGGCCGACGTTGAGGACGGTGCGGTAGCCTTGCTCGATGTTGCGCTGGCGGGCGATGTGGGCGGCGGCCAGGTGGCAGCGGCCGATCAGTTCGGCATCGGCGGCCTCGGCTTCTTTTAATCCCGCAAAATGCTTCTTGGGAATGATCAGAATGTGGGTGGGAGCTTGCGGATTGATATCTTCGAAAGCGAACACGTGCTCGTCTTCGTAAAGCTTCTTCGCGGGAATTTCGCCGGCGATAATGCGGCAAAACAGGCAATTGGCGTCGGTCATGGATGGTGCAACCTTAATGGTTCACTCTGGCCGGTCAAGAGTTGCTGGTTCGCTCCGATCAGATCGTTAAGAAGTCCACTACTCGCTGGCTTTCGAGCTATGCGGCCGCAGCGATCGCGCAACCAGCACCAATCCTCCGACCAGCAGAACCAGCATCACCACGGTATTGAACAGGCTGGTGGGCTGAAAATAAATATGCATGTTGGCGATGATGCCGGCGAAAATAAACAGCGCTCCGGCTACGGTCAGCAGCCATCCAATGACGCTCTTGCCATTCCAGAACAGAATTCCTACGCCGAACAGCATGGGTAAGAGCGTGATGCCGAAACTGCTGCCTCCCCAGAAACTCCAGTACGAACCGACCACGCTCACCTGATGGGTGATGAGGAAGCCTCCAATGCAGGCCATGGCAAAACCGAGCAAAAACATTCCAAGCCCGCCGGAGGTTCCGCCGACATCGCTGATTGAACGGTTGTCCATGAGCGGAAGGATAGCACTTCGCACGGCTGGGGGAAACGAAGAAGGCGAGACGGAAAGAGCTAAACGGAAAAGACGTTAGCGATATGCCCCCGGCGGCAGGCCCGTGATGCGGATTCCTGCGTAGCCCTTGTGGCGAATGTTCATGCCGATGAGCATGGCAGTGATTTGCTCGACGATGCGGGCATTTTGCAGCGGGCCGCCGTCGAGGGCGCGGACGCCGGGAATCTTCGCCGCGAGTTCGCGGGTGAGTTGCGCGGCGTCCGCATCATTGCTGCAGACGATGACGTCGCAGTCAATGGGCGCGTCACCGTTGAGCAGTTCCGCAGAAAGATTGTGGAAGGCCGCAACCAGGCTCACCCCTTTGGGCACGAGTTCAGCGGCCTGCTGGGCGGCGGAACCTTGCCACACGCCGAGCGTGCGGGAGGAGCGTCCGCCAACGCTGGCGGCGAGAGGTACGGTGGCGTCGATGAGGATGCTGCCGTCGGTGATGTCGGGTTTGAGTTGCTTGAGCAGCGAAGCTTGAGCCTCGAAGGGAACGGTCAGCATGAGGATGTCGGCGGCTGCGCAAGCAGCGCTATTTTCCATGCCAGACACTTTCGCCTCTGAGCCGACTCTTTTTTGAATCGAGACGGCTGCCAATTGCGCGCGCTGCTCGTCGCGCGAGCCGATGATGATAGTTTCTCCCGCGCGCGCCCAGCGCAAGGCGAGCCCCATGCCTGCCGAGCCGGTGCCTCCGATGACTGCGATGGGGCGGATGCCGGGAGCGTCTGGATTGGCGGATGCGTTCGTGCTCATGCGAATTCAGGCTCCAGCGGTTGCTCGGCAGTAAAGTCATCCAGAGGAACCTTGATGTGGATTCGCGAGTACGTCGTATTGCGCTCGGCGGGGATGCGGCCCATCTCCAGAGTCAGCGCTTGAAAATCTTCCGGGCTGGTGTATTGGCCGGCAGTAGCTCCGGCTTCGCGCGAAATATTTTCTTCCATCAACGTGCCGCCGTAGTCGTTGGCCCCGGCGTGCAGGCAGAGTTGCGAGAGACGACGGTTCAGCTTTACCCACGAAACCTGAATGTTGTTGATCGATCCGGCAAGCAGCAGCCGAGCCAGCGCATGCACCTTGAGATGTTCGGCGAGAGTTGGGCCAGTCCGCGCGAGGCCTTGATGGTAGAGCAGAGTGTTCTGATGGACGAAGCCGAGCGGAACGAACTCGGTGAAGCCTCCGGTTTCGGATTGGATCTCGCGCAGCAGTCGCATCTGGCGCACCCAGTGCGCGGGGGTTTCCGTGTGTCCGTACATGAGAGTCGAAGTAGTACGAATGCCGTGGCGATGCGCAGTGCGGATGACTTCGACCCACTGCGCAGTCGAAAGTTTGTTGGCGGAAAGAATGTGGCGAATCTCGTCGTCGAGAATTTCGGCGGCGGTGCCTGGTAGAGTGCCCAGTCCGTTGTCCCGCAGCATCGAAAGATAATCGGCCAGCGGCATGCCGGTGAGTTCGACGCCGTAGACAATTTCCATCGGGGAGAACGCGTGGATGTGCATGC
>DATHMP010000031.1:0-15619 GCA_035487015.1 Occallatibacter sp.
ACTTTTCTGCGAATTAGACTGCAAGGTTCACCGAAAAATTGCACGTTTGGAACGAGGGAGTTAGAGGTTTTTTGTGGATGAGGGGCTTGACAAGAAATTGCAGATGGCAAGTTCGGAGGAGGATGGCCTCACCCCTCTCCAAGACCGGGGAACCGGATGTCCACCGCATCGCCGAAGTTCTATCGATGGGGGATCAACTATCTGCTGAAGCGCTGTTTGAAAAGAATTGCTCCTATGGACATTGCAAATGAGATGTAGTAGCTTCTTTGGTATGTCCAAAGGAGGCTCGATGGGCGACAAAAAGTCAGAGGTATTGCAGGGTACGTTGGACCTGCTGGTTTTGAAGACCCTCCATTCGATGGGGCCCCTGCACGGATTTGGCATTGCCCGGCGCATCGAGCAGCTGAGCGAAGACGTATTGCAGCTGAACGAAGGCACAGTCTACACATCGCTTTTGCGCTTACAGCAGCAAGGGTGGATCGCCTCTGCCTGGGGCACTTCGGAAAACAATCGCAAAGCGCGGTACTACTCGATTACCCGCCTCGGCAAGAAACAACTCGAGGTCGAAACGGAAAATTGGGAGCGATTCGCGGGAGTGGTCGGGCGAGTCTTGAGCCAGGAAGGACAAGGGTGATTTCCATGGGCCGTTTGCGGGTCTTCTCCGAACGAATGAAAGGGTTGTTTGCGCAGAGTCGTGCGAATCGCGAATTTGAGGACGAACTTGAGGAGCATCTACAGTTGCTGACAGATCGATTCGTGAGCCAAGGCCTGTCTCCGAGAGAGGCTGCGAGCGCGGCCCGGCGGCAGTTCGGCAATGGCGCATTGTTGCAACAGCGCCAGCGCGAAGCGAGAACTTTCCTTTTTCTCTCCTCGTTATGGCGCGATGTTTGCTTCGGTGCCAGGATGTTGCGGAAGCATCGGGGATCGACGGTCGCAGTGGTGCTTGCGCTTGCGCTCGGCATCGGAATGAACGCGTGCATTTTCACTTTTGTGAATGCATTGCTGCTGCGGCCTCTTGCAGGGTTTAAGGCACCGGGTGAAATGCGTGAAGTCTGGGAGCACTCACGAAATGCGAACGGCATCCACAGCTTCATGCCCTTGACTTACCCTGACTATGTTTTCTTTCGCGACCATGCGCGATCGTTCTCAGGAATTCTGGGCTACGATGGCGATCCGGAAGGAATCATCTGGAACCGGAGCGGGCACGGGGAGGTCCTGCACGGTCAACTTGTCTCGGGCAATGCGTTCTCGGTTGCAGGAGTAGGGGTGGCGATTGGCCGCTCGTTCACGCCTGCGGATGATCAGCCGAACAACCCGCAGCCCCTGGTAATTCTGCGGAACAACTTCTGGAAGCAGAAGCTGGGAGGCGATCCCGGCATCCTCGGCAAGGCCATGATGCTGAATGGCACGAACTACACCATCATCGGAGTCGCGCAGCCCGGGTTTACTGGATTTCAAGTGGCCATGGCTCCGGACTTCTGGACTACGCTGTCGATGGAGGAGCAACTGATCCATGACCCTGGCCGTTTGACCAGCCGCAACACCAACTGGCTCCTCACGGAAGGCCGGCTTGCCGCTGGGCAAAGCACAAAGAGCGCGCAGGCCGAAATCAGTCTTCTCGCCCGGGAGATAGAACTCGCCCACCCTGACACGAATAAGGCTATGGACGATGTGCTTTACAGCTTTGCCCCCGTTCCCGGTCCGTTCCGCGGCTACGTAACGGCGTTTACCGGAATGCTGATGGTGGTATTTGCCCTAGTGCTCGTGATTGCCTGCGCCAATGCGGCGAGTCTATTGATGGTGAAGGCAAGCGGGCGTGCGCGAGAAATGGCGGTGCGCTCGGCACTCGGCGCAGGACGGGGCCGATTGATTCGCCAGATGACGGTGGAAACTTTGTTGCTCGCATTGATTGCCGGATGCGCTGCAGTGCTGCTTTCCTACTGGACTTCACACCTGCTTCTCAACCTGATTCCAACGAGCTTGCCCATATCGATTGAATTGCCTCTCGATTGGCGGGTCCTCGTCTTCACTTTTCTGGTTGCGCTCATCACAGGAGTCGTCTTCGGAGTCACGCCTGCTCTGCGGGGCACGCGGGTCGATCCGGCGGGAGTGATCAAGACGGAAGCCCACTCGGGTGGCTATCGAAAATCGCGCCTACGGACCGTAATCATGATCGGCGAGATTGCTGTGTGCGCGTTGTTATTGTTCAGCGCAACCTTGTGCGTAAGGAGCCTGCTCAACGCCGGCTCGATAGACCCTGGTTTCGACACACAAAATATTGCCGTCGCCACGCTCGACGCGGGCAGCCTGGGCTACAGCGATGCGAAGATCGAGACGTTCTACCGGGAACTGGACAGGCACATTCGCGCTTTACCCGGAGTTGTCTCTTCGAGCTACGTCAATCATCTGCCACTCGACGCGTCGCGCGAACAGACCAGCGTAATCGACGAGAGCCTGGTGGCAACATTGCCGCACGGCATTCCGGTCGACGTTTTCCGCGTGGAACCCGGGTACTTCAAAACCATGGGAATTTCCATTGTGGGTGGGCGAGATTTTGTGCAGAGTGAACTCGATCGCAAGTCCAAGGTAATTGTCGTGAACACGGCAATGGCTGCCAGGCTCTGGCCGGGCCAGAATCCGATTGGAAAGTTGGTTAAGGTGGGCGACGCGAAAGAACAAAGCGAAGTCATCGGAGTGGTGAAAGCTGGCAATTACCGCTCACTGGGAGAGGATCCGATTCCTGTGCTCTTTCGGGTGGAGATGCCGTCGCTCCGGGTTCTTGTTGTGCACACCTCGAAAGACCCTGGGGCATTGCTCGATGCTGTGCAGCGACAAGTTCAAATTGTAGATCCGAACATGGCCGCCACTCAGGTGCAAACCATTGGGAGCTTCATGTCTCTGCCGATGTTCGCCGCACGCACTACGGGGTTGCTGCTCGGCGCATCCGGAATTCTGGCGCTGGTGCTGACATGGATCGGACTATTTGGCGTGATCTCGTTCGCGGTTTCAGAGCGCACTCGCGAAATTGGAGTGCGCATGGCGTTGGGTGCGGGGCGAGGAGACGTCATGAGGCTGATCATGCGCCAAGGACTTTACGTAACGAGCGTTGGGCTGGTGATCGGAATCGGCGCGGCCCTGGCCTCGGCACGGCTTCTATCTGCGTTGCTCTATGGAATCCGACCCGACGATCCTGCGACCGTCGTAATTGTTTCCGCAGGAATGGCGGCCGTCGCAGTTTTGGCCTGTCACATTCCAGCGCGACGCGCAGTGCGGGTAAATCCTGTTGTCGCGCTTCGTTACGAATAGTGTCAACATGGCGCCGATTTCACTCTCCTTGACAGGCTAGGAGAGTGCGGATACTCTCTTTCCTAGATTATCGAGGAGAGAGCCGGTATGACGCCCGAAAAACAGGACGAGCAGATCGACCTGTTGCAAGGGACACTGGACCTGCTGATTTTGAAGGCGGTGTCTCTTGGTCCACTGCACGGGTACGGCGTGTTGCTGCGCATTCAACAACTCTCAAGGGAGGAGCTGGTCATCCAGCAGGGATCGCTTTATCCGGCGCTCTACCGGCTGGAGCACCAGGGAGCGATCGGGAGCGAGTGGGGCGAGAGCGAGAACAATCGCCGCGCCAAGTACTACAAGCTGACCCGCTTTGGCCGGGAGCGGTTGGCCGGCGAGACCCAGAAGTGGAATCGCATGGCGGGCATTATCGGAGACATTCTTCGCGCCACGCCGGAGGAAGCATGAGCCTGCAATCGATTGCCCGGCAAAATCTTCACCAGCTGCGCTCGTGGTTTCGTGCCACGCTTCGCCGGGGCAGCCTGGAAGAGCGAATGGATGCGGAGCTTACCTGCCATCTGGAACTCTTGACTGAGGATCTGAAGCGATCGGGCATGCCGGAAGAAGAAGCTGCGCGGGAGGCCCGGATTGCACTCGGTCCGTTGCTCAAGCATAAGGAAGAGATGCGCGGCTCGCTGGGCCTGCGGTGGTTGGACGAATGCGCGGCGGATCTGCGCTACGCGGTGCGACTTCTCAGGAAGAGTCCGGGATTTACGGCGATTGCTGCCGGGTCGCTGGCGTTGGCGATCGGTGCGAATGCCACGCTTTTCGCAGTGGGTCGGCAGATTCTCTTTGGGCGCCTTACTGTCCCTCACCCCGAGCAACTGCGTGAATTGATGTGGATCGCCGACAGCAAGTTTCCCGGCTTCAGCGGATGGGGGCAATGGTTTGCCGCGCCGAATGGAGGGACGATCGCACCCATTTTTTCCTACCCGGCGTATCAGCAATTGCGGAAAACCAACCGGGAGCTTGGCGACCTTGTGGCGTTTGCAGAAGACAACATGAACGCCACGGTGCACGGCAACGCACAGCGCGCCGATGTCGAGATGGTGTCTGGGAATTTCTATGAGCAGATGCAGGTGCGTGTCCAGATTGGCCGGCCCCTCGAACCGTCTGACGATGCGCAGCCCGGCCATGGAGAGGTTGCGGTCATCAGCGACGGACTGTGGCAGCGCGAATACGGGCGCTCGCCATCCGTACTGGGCCAGGTTGTACGAATCAACCAGCAGCCCATGACGATCATCGGCGTCAATCCGCGTGGGTTCACCGGCGTAAAGGGAGCGATGAGTTCGCCCGATGTGTTTGTGCCGATTACGATGCAGCCTGCAATTGACCCCAAAGGGCCAATGAATATGCTTACCGACGCAAAGTTCTGGTGGGTCAACATTGTGGCTCGCACTCTTCCCGGCATTGCCGACCAGACAGCCCAAGCGGCTCTAGCCACCAGGTACGAAACCATGCAGAGGGCGTCGACGAAGTTGAATGCAGGCGAGACAGTGCCCAAACTGCTGCTTCAGGATGGGAGTCGCGGGCCGCAGGGAAACAATGGCTTCTTCTCGAAGCCGATCTACGTGCTCTTTGCGTTTACTGTCCTCTTGCTGTTTCTTGCATGTGTCAATGTGGCAAATCTTCTGCTGGCGCGAGGTGCGCAGCGTCAACGAGAGATAAGCGTCCGCATGGCAATGGGCGCCCGGCGACGCCGCATCGTGCGACAGCTTTTTACTGAGAGCCTGTTGCTGGCGGCGCTTGGAGGTGCAGCAGGAATTGCACTTGGCTTTGCCGGAAGAAATCTGCTGCCCAGTTTGATGAACAATCCCTGGGAGCACAACGAAGCTGTAATCCCCTTTGACTGGGGCGTTCTGGGATTTGCCCTGTTCGTGACCTTTGCCACAGCAACAATCTTTGGCTTGTTGCCGGCGTGGCTCTCGGCGCGGAACGAAGTCGGCGGCCAACTCAAAGAAAGCTCGCACCAGGTGACACGGCGACGCAAGTTGCGAGCTTCCAATAGCATCGTGGCGCTTCAGATTGCGCTCTCTACGGTGCTTGTCATCGGAGCGGGCATTTTTTTGCGAACGGTGATGCGGTTGAATTCGGTCGATCTTGGATTTCAGCCAGACCACGTATTGATGTTCGATGTTGATCCTCCCAAGACACGCTACGCAAACGGGAAAGATGTGTTGCTGCACGAGCAGCTGGAGCAGAAGATTGCGGCTCTTCCGGGCGTTGAGGCGGAAGCCCCGGCCTCGCTTGCCCTGGCCGGGGGAGGCATGGGCAACGCGGATTTCGTTATTGAAGATGGGTCGAACAATGGAGAGAAGAGCACGCAGGAAAATACGAATCTGGTGGGCAACGATTACTTCCACACGATGCAAATTCCGATGCTTGCCGGACGCGCATTCGACAAACATGACACGGCGAGCTCGCCCAGGGTTGGCGTGATCAATGCAGCGCTGGCGCGGGCGCGGTTTCCCAATGTCAATCCCGTCGGCAAGCGCTTTCGCACCTCGGGCCCTGTCGATCAATGGATTCAGATCATCGGCATCTGCGCGGATACACGGTATGCCCAGTTGCGCGAGGAGCCACCGCCTGTGTTTTACCTTCCTTACGTGCAGCAGACTGAAATCGGCGGGCTGACCTATGAGATTCGCACGCATCTTCCCGCAGCGAAGCTGACGCCCGATTTGCATCGCATCGTGCAGGACCTCGATCGCGATCTGCCAATGATCGATGTGCGCACGGAGCGCGAGCAGATTGATGCCAGCATGACGATGGAGCGCGCTCTGGCCGCATTGACAACCAGCTTTGGCATACTGGCGCTGGCTCTTGCCTGCGTGGGCGTTTACGGAATCATGGCCTATTCCGTCGCGCAACGCACCAATGAGATCGGGATCCGGCTCGCGCTCGGGGCATTGCCGGGGCAGATTCGCGCCATGATTCTCCGCGAGAGCACATGGATCACGGCGGCGGGCCTGGTGGCAGGGCTTGCGGGCGGGCTCGCTCTTGTGCCGCTGGTCAAGTCGATGCTCTACGGCATCGCGCCCTATGATCCGGTTTCTCTCGGCGCAGCCGTGGCACTGCTGCTGGGCGCCGCACTCGCCGCAAGCTGGATTCCGGCGCGGCGTGCGGCACGAGTGGATCCTATGCGCGCATTGCGGCACGAATAGGTTGCGCCGGGGGGGCGAAAGTCGCTGGGAAGTGGAAAGGCTCCCCCTGAAGAGTGGGCACGCTCGCGGTGCGAATCAGGGTTTGTGCGAATCAGGGTTTGTGCGAATCAGGGACGCGTGAGGATTTGGCGTACGGCTTCGCCGTAGGCCGTGGGGAGATAGCGGGTGACGAGGAAAGGCTGATTGGACCAGCTCCAGGCAGTCCATCCGAGTTCGAGCTCATCCAGATAGCGCAGTAGTTTTCGAAGGAAGTGCAGATCGCGCGAAGATTCGCTGCCGCCGAATTCGCCGACAAAGACGGGCACGGATTGCGAGAGATGGCCGAAGATCTCCGGCCATCTGTCTCCCTTGCCGGGATAAACGTGAGTGGAGTAGACGATGTTGTCGAGATCCATAGGCATGCCGCGGAGATCGTAGGCCCAGTTGGTGCCGCCGATGAAGAGCAGTGCATCGGGGTTTTCATTGCGGACCGCAGCGGCGAGAGCGCGCGCCCAGGGCTGCCACTCTTTCATGGTGACGGCGCGCTGGGTGGGCGGATACGTGGTGCCGTCTTGTTTGTGGAGAGGAAACGGATCGTCGATCAAGCGATCGTGCGGCTCGTTGAAGAGGTCATAGAGAACGGCGGGCTCGTCTTTGTAGCGGCGAGCGAGCGTGGACCACAGCGTGAGCGAGTCGCTGTTGGGTAATGGAGCGACGAAGTTGCGATGGCCGCCGTAGATGCGGTCGGCATCGAGCCACTGCAGATCGAGCAAGGTGTAGGCGCCGAAGAGCGACGCCCAATAGATGACCTGGTCGAGGGCCTGTTGATACTCCTCGCCGGAACGGCCGAGCCGGCCGCGAAGGACGAAGTCCTGATTGAAGGGGAGGCGAAGGATGTTGCAGCGCCACTCGCGCACGATGAATTCGATTTCTGCGCGGGAGAGCGACGCTCCGGAGAGAAAGCCCTGCTCGTCGGGTCCGGCATATTCGAGCCCGGAACGATTGACGCCGCGGAGGAGGACGGGCTCGCCCGTGACCGCGTGGACGATGCGGTTGCCGGCGGTTGTAAGGGGTGCGAGGCCGTTGGAGAGCTGACCGTTCATGAGATGCAATCTTCCCACACTTCGAAGCGCGGGGAATGTCTACGAATTGGCAGATAACTCGTTTCCGCAACTTATAGCCGGAGTTATGCGGACAAGACAAAACGGCCGGCATTGCTGCCGACCGTTTGTGTGGTGCGTGGGTGGACTTAGCGGCCCTTGGGAGGTTTCGCGGTCCGGTTGTTGTGCTTTTCGTTGTAGATCTGGCGGCTGTTCTTGTTTTCCTGGCGATTGGCCTGCCGCTTTTCCTGGCCGGTGAGTGCGCCGCCGTTGGCGGTGCGTTCGTTGTGGACCTGCTGCGCGGTGTTGGATTGGTTCTGATTGGTGCGGGCCGCTTCGCCGGAGGTCATCTGGCCGCTGCGCAGTCCGTTGGCGGTGCGCTGCTGCTGGTTGGCTTCGCGGTTGTCCACTTCGTTGGGCGCAACGGTATTGCCGTTGTGCTTTTCGTTGTAGATCTGACGGCTGGCGGCGTTCTGCTCGCCGTTGATCTGCTGGCGTTCCTGCCCAGTCAGCTTGCCGCCATTGGCGGCGCGATCGTTATGCACCTGCTGATCGATGTTGGACTGCGTGCGCTCGGCGCGAGCTGCTTCGCCGGAGGTCATCTGACCGCTGCGCAGGCCATTGGAAATGCGCTGGTCCTGGTTGGCTTCGCGCGCGTTGGGGTTGTAGTGGCTGCCCGCACTGCGGTCTGCAGCGGAGATGGGCTGCGACTGTGAGTGCTGCTGAGCGACCTGATGATAGGAGTTGGTGTTGGAGGCAGCCATGGTTCCCGGCGTGCCGTGGTTCACAGACGCGAGCTGCGAGCGATCCTGCGCTGCGAAGCTTTCATGCTGGGATTGGCTCGCGGTTGGCTGGAAGTGCTGTTCGTTGGCCGCCTGCTGCTCCATGGGCGTGGGACGAACGCCGATGCCGCCGCCGCCGTTATAGCTGACGTGGTTGACGTTGACGATGGTGTTGCGTTCAATCACGGTGCGATCTTCGTAGACATTGGTGACATGGACGCCGCCGAAGTTCGCCGCGGCGCGATTGTAGGCAAAGACTCCGCCGCGCCATTCGCCGCCAAAGAAGCCTACGCCGCCATAACCAAATCCGTAGTTAACGCCGCCATAAAAGCCGATGTGCGGGCCCCAGTAGCCGGCGTGCCATGCATAGGTTCCGCCCACAAAGCCCCAGTAGCCGGGGGTCCAAAGAACGCCAACTCTTGGCGGCTGCACCCAGACTCCGGGCACCCAGTAATAGCCGGCGTCGCCATAGGCCCAGTAGCCGGGTGTCCACATATAGCCCGGCGCGGGCAGCGGCGGCTGCACATACACCGGCAATACGGGTGGTGCAAAGCTGACGGCGACAAAGACACCGGCGTGAGCCTGCGTGGCCGGCAGGATCAGCATGGGTACCGCCAAGGATGTGGCAAAGAGAAAGCTGCGCATTTTTGAACGAATGGACATTTTGGTTTCTCCGTCTTCAGGAAAGTACGAGGAGCAAAGGCCTCGCGAATTTGCCCGGCGAAATCGGGTTCATGCACTGGAACCCAGGTTTGCAATCGATGTTGCTGCATAAGTTTCAACAAGAAGAAGGAAGTAATGCCAGTGGATTGGCATGCCGCGATGCACATTGGTACTGTTCCTGGGAATTTCACGATGTTTTGAGCGAGTTAGGTGGGAGTTTTCCGGCTTATAACTTACTGGGAGCTGAAAAAGAGGAACTGGTCACACGTGTGTGCAAGAGGGGCCGAGGGGATGGCGATGGAGATGCTAATATTCCTGCGTGTTCAACTTTGGACGACCGAAGACGCCGGCGCAGTGGATAGGCCATTTCCTGCTGGGCATCGTGGCACTTTTTCTTGTCTGGTGGATGTTGCGGGTCTACGTTCACTAGATCAACAGACGTTGAAGGGTGCGGGAGTTCCGGGGCGACCAGAATCCGCGACTGGCGGAAATCGGGCAAAACCGGGTGCGGTACCGCCGATGCCGGAGGGTGAGGCGTGCGGTGGCCGGAAGTGGCTGGTATCGGGGACTGGGCCCGCAGGCTCTTAAGCGTCGTCTTCGGAGTCGCTCTTCTGGTCGACCGTTTCTTCGATCGCCATATCGTTAAACTCTTCGGAGTCAAAGACTTCGCCACACTCCAAGCATTCGACAAACTCTGTGTCTTCATGCCGGGAGACGATTCGTACCCTGGGGTGTTTGCAGGCGGTGGGCATCGGTTCTTTATCAGGTGGAATAGGATGCTCTTCCCGCCGATTGTAGCTGCCTTTTATTGAATTTCAAGCCTCAAAATATGCTGGGGCGCCATGATGGAGCGTCTTGCACGCCTTTTGGACCGGAACGGGACGGATTGAAGGGGAAGGGTTTGTGTGGGCTCTTGAGTGTGGACCAAAGCGGTCGTATACTGAATACGGACCTAAGCGGTCGGATATTCCATGCTCAAGCTGACAAAAAAGGCGGATTACGGGCTGATGGCGCTCAAGTTTCTGGCCGAGCACCCGGAGACGGCTGCATTGAGCGCGAAGGACATAGCGGACGCTTATGGGATTCCGGCGCAGCTGCTGGCCAAGATTCTGCAGCAATTAACCAGGGCGGGGTTGCTGAAGTCGCATGCTGGAATGAATGGCGGCTATGCCCTGTCGAAGCCGGGCCGCGAGATTTCGGCCTACGAAGTGATTTTAGCGATTGACGGCCCGTTTTTTATTACGAGTTGCACCAAGGGCGCGAAGGGCTGCGATCTGACGCCGAGTTGCACGATCAAAGAACCGCTGGCGCGGGTAAATGACACCATCGCCGGGGTGCTGAAAAGCATCAGTATTCAAGATCTGGCCGAACACGAGCATGTGACAGCGCCGGTTCTGGTCACGCTCTCGATTTAGCGAACTTTCCCCCGCCGTTTGAGGCGCATGCAGAAGGATGGAGAAGCAATGAGCACAGTTGTCAGCAACGTGGAAGTTCCGGCGGGCGTAACACTGCCGATTTATATGGACAATCACGCGACGAGCCCGGTGGATCCGAGGGTTCTGGAAGCGATGATGCCGTTTTTCACCGGCAAGTTTGGCAACGCGGCGAGCCGCAACCATCAGTTTGGCTGGGAGGCTGAACAGGCGGTGGAGACGGCGCGCGAACAGATTGCCAAGCTGATTGGCGCGACCGCGAAAGAGATCATCTTTACCAGCGGCGCGACAGAGAGCAACAATCTCGCGATCAAAGGCATTGCCGAGATGTATCGCGAGCGCGGCAACCACATCATTACGCAGGTGACCGAGCACAAAGCAGTGCTGGACACATGCAAGCGGCTGGAGAAGTACGGTTATCGCGTGACTTATTTGCCGGTGAAGGCGGACGGGCTGATCGACCTGGAAGATCTGAAGCGGGCGATGGACGAGAAGACGATTCTGGTGTCGATCATGGCCGCCAACAATGAGATTGGCGTGCTGCAGCCGATTCGCGAAATCGGCAAGATGTGCCATGAGAAGGGCGTGCTGTTCCATACCGACGCAGTGCAGGCGGTGGGCAAGGTTCCGGTGAACGTGATAGCGGACAACATTGATGTGCTGTCGCTGAGCGGACACAAGATCTATGGGCCGAAGGGTGTGGGAGCGTTGTACGTGCGCCGGCGTAATCCACGCGTGCAGATTGCGGCGCAGATTGATGGCGGCGGGCATGAGCGCGGCATGCGGTCGGGCACGTTGAATGTACCGGGCATTGTGGGCCTGGGCAAGGCGTGTGAGATTGCGCAGCAGGAGATGGAGAACGAAGCAGCGTATCTGCGCGGACTGCGCGACAGCCTGAAGGCGAAGTTCGAGTCGGAGCTGGACTACGTACATGTGAACGGATCCTGGGAGCACCGGCTGCCGGGCAATCTGAACATGAGCTTTGTGTACGTGGAAGGCGAGTCGCTGCTGATGGGCATCAATGACGTCGCGGTTTCGAGCGGATCGGCCTGCACGTCGGCGACGCTGGAACCGAGCTACGTGTTGAAGGCCCTGGGACTGGGCGACGATGTGGCGCACAGCTCGATCCGATTTGGCCTGGGACGGTTTAACACGCAGGCTGAAGTGGACTACGTGGCAGCCAAGGTGATTGACATTGTGAAGAAGCTGCGCGAGTTGTCGCCGCTCTACGAAATGGTGAAGGAAGGGATCGACCTGACCAAGATCGAGTGGCAGGCGCACTAATGGCCTGCGGTGGGCCGACGCCGCTTGCGCGTTGAGATTTTGGTATTCGGAGATACGGGAGCCAGACCTGGTTCTGGCGCATCCAACAGAAGGACACGCGGCTTCCCCGCGAGAGGAGAACGGACCATGGCATACAGCGATAAGGTCGTAGATCACTACAACAATCCGCGAAACGTGGGCACATTGGACAAGAGCTCTGGCGATGTAGGCACAGGCTTGGTCGGCGCGCCGGAGTGCGGCGACGTGATGCGTTTGCAGATTCGCGTGAACCCGGAGACGCAGGTGATTGAAGAAGCCAAGTTCAAGACCTTCGGCTGCGGCTCGGCGATTGCGAGTTCGTCCTTGGCGACGGAATGGATCAAGGGGCGCAAGGTGGAAGAGGCCCTGGAAATCAAGAACACGGACATTGTGAAGGAGCTGTCGCTTCCTCCGGTGAAGATTCACTGCTCCGTGCTGGCGGAAGACGCGATTCGCGCGGCGATTGGCGACTGGAAGAAGAAGAACGGCGTTGCCGAGACCGCGCACGTAGCGGCTGAAGCAAAGTAAGTTGGGCTGCCTGGTTGATCTTGAAGATCGGCTGGGCGGTTCCTGGACAGGGATGACATGTCGAACGTAGTGTCCATTGGTACGAAGCCGGCGGAAGGGATGAGTGCCGCGCAGCCTGCTGCGCCGGCGCCGGCGAGCCCTGCCGGCACCCAGAGCCTGCAGCTGACCGAGCGCGCGATTCAGCGTGTGCGCTCAGCCATGGCGAAGGAAGGCATTTCGCCGGAAGAGGGTGGACTCCGCCTGGGTGTGACGGGCGGTGGATGCTCGGGGCTTTCGTATGCAATCAAGTTCGATACGCGGCCCCGCGAGCGCGACCGTGTGTATGACTTCGATGGTGTGCGCGTGTTCGTCGATCCCAAGTCGTTTTTGTATCTGCACGGCATGACTCTGGACTATGAAGAGACGCTGATGCGGCAGGGCTTCAACTTCATCAATCCCAACTCTTCGCGCTCCTGCGGCTGCGGCACGTCCTTCTCCTCGTAGGGCCCGGCCGCTGGAGAACTTCATGCTGAAAGTTATCGACTCCGCTGTTCCGGTTGCATGCTGGTCGTGTTCCGTGGCGCACAATGAGTCCACGTTGTTTTGCCCGCATTGCAGCAAGATTCAGCCGCCGCCGGGCAGCGATTATTTTTCTGTTTTTGGACTTGTTCCCCGGCTCAACCTGGACCTGGGAATGCTGGAACACCAGTTTCACAAGTTGAGCCGCAAGCTGCATCCGGATCGGTTTGCGCGAGCCAGCGAGAGCGAGAAGGATTGGAGCCTGGCCGATACGGCGCTGCTCAACGATGCCTATCGCACGCTCAAGGATCCGATTCGCCGCACAGAGTATCTGCTGAAGCTGCACGGCGCAGAGATTGGCGAAGAGCATGCGGGAAAAGGGAGGATTGATCCTTCGCGGGTGCCGGCGGATTTGCTCGAAGAGGTTTTCGACCTGAACATGCAGCTGGAAGAGATGCGCATGGCACGCGAGGCGGGCGAGAAGGACGCGGCGCTGGAAGAGAGCCTGCAGCAGGCGAAGAAGAAGTTTGATGAATTGATGGACGAGGTGGAACGCGATCTTCGTGCGCAGTGGACGGCCTGGGACGACGGCGACGAAGCAGCGCGCGGAGCGGCACAGAAGACGATGGTCGCGCTTCTGGATCGGCGGCGGTATCTCAACAACCTGGTCCGCGATGTAACCGAGACCCTTGGAGCCTGAAGAGCAGAGATGGCGGATGGACGCGTAGTAGGAATCGATCTGGGGACGACGAATTCCCTGGTGGCATATATGCAGGGCGAAGCGCCGGTGGTGATTCCCGGCGTGGACGGATCGAACCTTGTTCCATCTGTGGTGGCACTCGATCCAGCGCCCAAAGATGGCGCGCGGCCCACGGTGACAGTGGGCAACAGCGCGCGGCGCGCGTTGATTGAGACGCCGGAGCGCGTCATTTATTCCGTGAAGCGGTTGATGGGACGGGGCCTGGACGAAGTGCAGAAGGAGTTGAAGCTCTTTCCCTTCCGGCTGGCCGACGACGTGCAGGCCGGCGAAGTGCCGCGCATTCAGCTGGGCGAACTGCGTTTTACGCCGCCGGAGATTTCGGCTTACATTTTGCGGCAGTTGAAGCGCAACGCGGAACGGTTCTTTGGCGAACCGGTGACGCAGGCGGTCATTACGGTTCCGGCCTACTTTAACGATGCGCAACGGCAAGCAACAAAAGATGCAGGACGCATGGCGGGGTTGGAAGTGCTGCGGCTGGTGAACGAGCCGACTGCTGCGGCGCTGGCGTATGGACTGGATCGCGCGAAGGAAGGCACGATCGCGGTGTATGACCTGGGCGGCGGGACGTTCGACATTTCGATTTTGAAGTTGCGCGACGGTATTTTCGAAGTGCAATCGACGAACGGCGATACGCACCTGGGCGGCGACGATATCGACAACCTGCTGCTGGCGATTGCGCTGGACGAGATTCACGCAGAACACGGGGTGAACCTGCGGGAACATCCGAGCGCGGTGCAGGCGGTGCGCAAAGCGGCAATCGACGCGAAGATTCTGCTGTCTACGGCACAGTCGGCACAGTTTGATATTGAACTGCCGAATGGCGACCGTTATCAGCGCGAGATTCCGCGCGAAGTGTATGAACAGCTGATTGAGCAAGTGCTAAACCGAACGACCGGACCTTGCAAGCAGGCAATGACCGACGCGGGCGTGACTCCGGAACAGATTGACGAAGTGGTTCTGGTGGGTGGATCGACGCGGATTCCCGCAGTGCGGCAACTGGTGGACGAGCTCTTTCACCTGAGCGCGCGGGGGAAGAAACCGCACATTGAACTGAACCCGGACGAAGTGGTGGCACTAGGCGCGGCGGTGCAGGCGGATATTCTGGCCGGCGCATCGAAGGCAACCGAAGAGCTGCTGCTGCTGGACGTGACGCCGCTGTCGCTGGGCATTGAGGCGCTGGGCGGCGTGGTCGCGAGGATCATTCAGAGGAACTCGACGATTCCTGCGTCGGCAACGGAGCACTTTACGACAGGCGTGGATGGGCAGACGAATGTTGCGATCCACGTGGTGCAGGGGGAGCGCGAACTGGCGGCGGATTGCCGTTCGCTGGCGCGCTTTGATCTGAAGGGCATTCCGCCGATGACGGCGGGATTGCCACGCATTGAAGTGAAGTTTCTGATCGATGCGGATGGGATTCTGCAGGTTTCTGCGCGCGAACAGCGGAGCGGCAAACAGGCGCAGATTGAAGTGAAGCCGACCTATGGCCTGACGGATGAACAAGTGGAGACGATGATTCTGGACTCATTCGATAACGCGGAAGCGGATTTTGCGAAGCGCTTATTGATTGAAGGGCGGAACGAGGCAGAGTCGATCCTGGCCAAGGTGGAACAGGCGAAGACGAGCACGGCGTGGGCGGCTCTGACAATTGCAGAAAAAGATGCGATTGCCGCGGCCGAAAAGCATCTGGCAGCCGTGAAGGCCAGCGACGATCTGGCTGTGATTCGCGAGGCGACGGTAGCGCTGGATCGCGCGACGCAGCGGCTGGCGGAGTTGATGATGGATGCAGCGGTGACGACGGCGATCCGCGGCAAAACGATGGGCGATGCGGGTGATGAGCTGGGCGAAGGCCCCAGCGCTCCGCATCCGATGGCGCCGGCAGAGTTCAAGTAGCGACTGAGTATGCGGAGCTAGCGGGATGGGCAGAGCTAGCAAGATTGCGCTGAGGGATTGGAAATTATGAGTGAAGCAACGAAGAAAGAGATACCGCCGGAGAAGCTGGTGCGGGTGACCTTCGAGCCGGAAGGCAAGACTGTGGAGTTTGAATTCGGCACGATGCCGTATGACCATC
>DATHMP010000032.1:0-51291 GCA_035487015.1 Occallatibacter sp.
ACTGAATTCCCGTGCGGACACGCTCCGCCTTCACCCAGTTTCTCGCGCAGCTTTGCCTCGAACGCCGGCGAAACCGCATGTTCCAGCCGCTCCGCCTCCTCGTGAATCTCGTACCACTCCATGCCAAAAACTTCGCTCAGCATCCGCTCAATCAGGTGATGCCGCAACGCCGTTCGATAAGCCGTCTCACGTCCCGCCTCGGTCAGACGCACGATCCCGTCCGCGCCAACCTCCACGCAGCCATCGCGCTTGAGCCGTTTCAACGCCATTGTCACCGCCGGCGCTGAAACCTCCAGCCAATGCGCAAGCGTTGCCGGTATGACCTGACGTCCCTCCGCCTCGGCCTCGAGAATGGCCTTGAGGTAGTTCTCTTTCGATACGTAAATCGCATCTTTCATCGCGGTTGCTTAACCTAATGTTAATCCTTCCCCTGGCCCCATCCATTCCTGCTGGCGACTCGGCTCATCGACGGCGCCATCCACAAGAACTTTTCTGGATTTGGCCTCGGAGGCCGCAAGGTCGAGCCCAGATCACCCCAACCATCGGGCGTCTTCCACCCTCCGTTCCTGCGGTTGCTTACGTACCGCCTGCGCCCAAAATGGGGATGATACTGCGGGCGAAATGATCCCGTGTAAACCCTGGGTAATCTGCGCAATAAGGTACTGGTACCCATTACCGAAACCACCCAAAGTGGGACACTGTTTGCCCCAAACGGGCGATGCCCACATTCGAAATCCTTGCCTAGAATCACTACATTGCATTCGGAGTTTTGGAGCCGTCTATGTCAAACGATCTTCCCCAGAACAAGTACCAGGCCGCTTTCGACGAAGCCGCTCTCGAGTTGCACAAAATCCAACAGGAATTTCAACGGCTCAGTCTTCGGCGGGAACGAATCGCCAAGGTTGTCGAAGTTCTCAAACCCAAAGTTTCCTTTGATGATCACGTCGAGTCCGACAATATGTCGCTCACCAGCCGCCGCGCTGGGCTCACCGTTGTTACGCGCCTCGCGATTATGACACGCGTTTCTGAAACCTAGTCTCACCGCCAAACTTGGAGATTCACGAGAATCCCGCGCCTCGCTGAAACTCACGGCTCATCGAAAAAGAATCAGCCCTCCGCATACGGAGGGCTGAAATGTTTTACGGGGGTTCCAGGGGCCTTTACTTCACCGCCACCTTTGGTTCAACAGACAATCCTGGTCGCAGGAGATGATCCTTATCCTCATCCTTGAGGTCTGTGAAGTCGATGCGCACCGGCACGCGCTGAACCACCTTCACATAGTTGCCCGTCGCATTCTCCGGCGGGAAGAGCGAAAGCACCGAGCCCGTCGCGCCGCCAATCTGCGTCACCTTGCCCTTGTAGTCCTTGCCGGTCGAGTCGACATGAATCTCAGCCGACTGGCCTGACGTCATGTGCTTCAGCTGCGTCTCTTTGAAGTTTGCCGTGATCCACAAGTCCTCGAGAGAGACCAGCGTCATCAGATTCTGCCCTACAGACACGTTCTGGTTGATCTCCGCGCTTTTGCGGGTAATGATGCCCGACGCCGGCGCAATGATTTTCGTATAGCCCAAGTTCAGCTTGGCCTGGTCCAGTTGCGCCTGCGCCTGCTGCACTTGTGCCTGTGCCTGCCGCGCCCGCGCATTTTCCGCGGCCACCTGCTGCGGTCCCGTCTGCGCGTACTTCAACTGCGCCATGGCCGACGACTCTTTGTCCCGCGCCACGCGTACGCCGTCCGCGGCTGCCTGCTGGCTGGCCTTGGCATCTGCCAGCGATGCCTTTGCCGCGTCTGCCGCCGCAACCGCTGCGTCAAACTGCTGCTTGCTGATTACGTCCTTCTGCACCAGCGGCGTGTACCGCGTCAAATCTGCCTGTGCCTTCACATTGTTGGCATCAGCTTGTGCGACACGTGCTTCGGCTGCTTGCAACTGCTGCTGCGCCTGGCTTACCGAAGCATGAGCTCCACTTAGATCAGCTCCTGCTGCCGACAGGTTGCTGCCCGTATTCACCGAAAGCAAGGGTACGGCCACTTGCGCCGCCGCGGCATTCGCTTGTGCGCTGGCCAATGCCGCCTGCGCATTCTCTACCGCCACTTGGAAATCCCTCGGGTCGAGTTCGCAGATTGGATCGCCGGCCTTCACATACTGGTTCTCATCCACATCCACGTGAATCACCTGCCCGGCAATCCGCGAGCTCACCTGGATCAGATGCCCGTTGATCTGCGCATCGTCCGTATCCTCGCTGAATGTCGACCGCCACCAGAGTCCCAACGCCACCAGCACCACAACCACGAGGACAACGATGATGATGCCTCTGCGGCGGGACTGCGGCTGCACCGTCTCAGTGCTTTCATCCGATTCAGGCCGGACCGCTGTTTGTGTTGATTCCGCCACGGCTACTTACCTCCCAGATAATTCTTGTAGTTCTCTGCCGCGCCCAGGGCACGTGCCAGGCTGAGCTTGGCTACGTTATGCCGGTAAAGGCTGGCGACGTATTGATCATTGGCCTGCGCCACCGACTGCTCTGCCTGGCTTACCGCCAGGTTGTCGCTGACGCCATTGGCATACCGCTGCTGCGCTTCGCTCAAGGCCTCATTGGCAAGATCCACGCTTGACCGCGTAACCTCCACCTGCTTCTGTGCCGAAATAATATCCAGCAGCGCATCGCGCACATCTGCATCCACCTGTCCATTCGCATCGCTCAACTGCGCCTGTGCCGTGTCCAGCTTTGCCTGCGCCACCTCTGCATCGCCGCGCAGTCCAAATTCTTTAAAGATCGGCACGCTCAACGAACCCTGCGCGTCCCCTGTGCCGTGCGAGTGCCGCACGTTTACGCCGATATCGCCGTAATCCGCCTCCGCCGCAATCTTCGGCAAACGCTCATCGGTCGCTGCCTTGCGCTGGTCCTGTGCCGCTTTCGTCTGCTCCAGCATCGCTGCCAGGTCCTTGCGGTTCGCGTGCGCCTGCTTGATCGCTGCATCCACGTCGATCTCGTCAAACGCAGCGTAAGGCGCCTTATCCGTCAGGTTGAATTGCTGCGCCAGCGGCAAACCAATCACCCGCGCCAACGCGAGCTTGTCCTTCTCCAAATTGTTTTGCGCCACAATCAGCTGCTGTTCCAGCGACTGGTAGTCCACACGTGCCCGCAATTCATCCAGCAGTGGCGCCGTGCCCGCCTGATGATTGTCCGACGCTTGGTCAAGCGACACTTTCGAAGTCGACACCTGCGCCTGCACGCTGCTCACTTCGGTTTGATCCGCCAGCACCAGCAGGTACGCATTGCCTACTGTCAAAACCACCATCTGCCGCGCGTCATCGGCGGACAACTGCGCTGCCGCGAAGTCATGCTTCGCCGCCATGTAATTCCGCAGCGAAGACACATCCACCAGCGTCCAGTTCAGCGTCGCCCGCAGATCCGTGTAGCCAAACGGGCCAATAATTGTCGGAAATCCTTTGATCCGGAGCCCCTCTGCCGGTAGATCCACCTGGGCCAGATTCTCCTGCGCTTTGAAATCAATGGCTGGCAGCAGCAACTGCAATTGGCTCAGCCGCTGGCCGCGTGCGCTCGCCGTCTGCGTCCCGCTCAAAATGATGCCGAGATTCGTCCTCAAGCCCCGTTGCATCGCGTCATCCAGCGAAAGATCGAGCGGCTGAGCCGTCGCCTCGCCCTGGCTCACGCTGCCTTGAAAACTCTGTGCCGTCGGGCCCGCCGAGGCTTGTCCCAGGGCCTGGCCTGGCAATGCCTGCGCATGCGCCGCGCGCGCCGTCATCGCCGCGAGGCTCAGCGCCGCCAGCACCCGGACACACATCAAAAAACGCCTTTTTTCTGAACTATTCAAGAACATCGACGATCGTTTCGAACCATTGCAGAGCGTGTGCGCTTCTGCTGGAAAGTGTTTGCCTTACTATGGATGCCTCCGCCCGGCACCTGGCTTCTTTAAGTTAGTGTATCCAACAAACCTCCAAATCAGATGCGTTGCCGCGCACACCTCCACGTTTATTCCAAATCCCAGCGCCGGGATCGGGAAATTGCCAAAAAGTGACTTTAAATGGACCTCAATACGTGGTGGACTCGTGGATCAGCTGCGAGGCCAGCGAACAGAGCGCCTGCCGGAAAATTTCCCGCACAGCTTGGGCATTCCATCCTGAGACTTTTTCGCCTCCCTGCTTCACCAGCAGCTCCGCCGTCTCTGCCGAGGTAAAACCCGCCACGGCGCGCAACACAAAAATGACCCTCTGCTCTACCGCCAGGCTTCCCAGCCACGTTCGCACCCGTCCGCGATCCGGCCCCGCCATCATTTTCTGGAACTCTTCGCCCGACGCGCTTGCATTATCCAGATCATCGTCGGCAATGCAAGTGCTCACATGCTCCAGCCCCCCCGGAGTATCGAGGCTTCCGGGCGTCCGCTGCAAAAGCAGCGCAATTGCCGCCCTCGCCAGCACAAGGCGGATGCTTTTGCGTGCTTGCAGCGCATCATCATTGGCCGAAATCTTCGCCGTCGCCACCGCGGTCTCCACCAGTCGCACGCTGTCTTCGCCTTCGCCCACCAGCATCGACGCTAGGTTGTACAGCCCCGCCGCAATCATCTCGAACATTGAGTCCATCGCGGCAGACGCCTGCTGCACCGACTCCTCATCCTTGGGCTGGCCATCCAGCAGCCCATGAATGCGCTCGGCAAACTCTTCGGCGCCGGCAGGCACAGGTTGCTGGGGAATCAGATTGTCCGTGTGCCAATCGCGGATCTGTGACATGGAGGGCTCCTTCTGGAACGGGCGGGAGCAAAAGCGGGCCTATCGTCCCCTTATCCTCGCGCCGACTGCCTGCCGGGGTCAATCTGCTGTGACGTCTTCACGACGGGTGACAGAGATCCGCCGCGCAGACCAAGCCATCTGGTAAATTGCTTTGCTGTGAAAGATGATTCGAAAGCCCATACGATGAAAAATATTTTGCCCGCACTCCTGCTGCTTCCTACCGCCTTTTTTTGCACCGCCAATCTCCTGGCCCAGGCGCAATCCCAGCCAGCCGTCCCCGATTGGGCTCTCCCCGGTTCTGCCACGCACAACCAGGTCCCTCCGCCCGCAGGATTCCACCGTCCCACCACCACCTTCGCGACCCCCATCGGCCTCTTCGAGGGCCAGTCCGACGTGGGGAGCGCCGTAGTGCCTGGCAGCGCTTCTTTCGACGCCGCATCGGGCCAATACACCATCCACTCCGCCGGCTACAACATCTGGTACACCCGCGACGAGTTCCGCTACCTCTGGAAAAAGATGTCCGGCGATGTTTCCCTCGCCGCCGACGTCACGTTTCCGAATCCCAACGGGTATGGGGACAGCAAAGTTGTCCTTGTCATCCGCCAGTCCCTCGACGACGACTCGAAAGAAGCCATGCTCGGCGAACACGCTGCCGGCATGATCCATCTCGCGCAGCGCCCTTCCACCGGCGCCATGATCACCGATATGCAATATCGGTTTGGCGGCGGACTCAACGGCATCCACGCCAAACGCGTCGGCATCGAGAAGCACGGCGACTCGATCGCCATCTTCATCAGCCTCACCGGCGAGCCCATGCACCAGTTCGGCCCGCCCATCCAGATCCACTTCACTGAACCGTTCTACGTCGGCATCGGCTTCTGCTCCCATCTACCCGCCACCCTCGACACCGGCATCGCCTCCAATGTCTTGCTCGTCAACCAGGCGGGCGAGGTGAAGTAGCCGCTACATGCAATCCATCAATCGTTCATCAAACTTTGGAGCGTCCGCCACCCGGCCATCAGAATCCAGCTGCACATCGACGACAATTGTCACTTCGTCCCCACACCCAAAAATCTGCGCACAGCCCATCTTCGTTACCACTGCTTCGATCTTCGCTGGCGGACTCTGGTTATAAACCGACACTAAAAGACCATTCTCCTTCAGGAATCGAAATGCATCCTCTCCACGCGTGCCAATCTTCAACCGCTCGGCTGCCGCCTTTTTCAAGTTCTCCACCCACGCGTTCAGCGCCTTCCCTCTTCGAAGACACGCCCGGTGTTCGAGATATCCTTCGGTCCCCATCCATCCGCTTGCAACCATGACCAGTCCCAGATCGCCAGAACCCACGGACTCTTCGCAAAACCGGGGAGTCGCGCAGCCATCCAGGCACCTCTCCGTCGAAACCGACGCCACTGCCAGAGCTACGGGGTTTTCCTCAAGACAGTTCCGATCTCTTATGACTCAAACCGTTTGAACAACAAGAATGTTAAAATCCCCGTTCGTTGGGAGCGCGTGTGTTCAAACTTTCAATCGGACCCTATCTCATTCAAACCGGACAAGGAAAACTTCCGGAGCTGTACCCCGAGTACGCCAGGCGGGCAATTTTGTCTGATGAATTCGACTTGCAGAACGCGGAGCGGACCCATTGTTTCGTCTCTGTTGCTCGAGCATCGGTTTGGCCGCAACTTGTCGTCGCGCAAACTTTTTCGCCGTCGGCAGGTGGATTCGAACCGGGTGTATTGCTTGTCCAGGAGACAGAGACCCTGTTCATCGGTGCTGGCGAACGCCCGTTGGCTTACCGCCTCGGTCCATTTGAGCGGTTATGGGAAGACACATGCGACATGGGATTCTGGGGATGGGAGCAGCACGGTGAGGTTGTTCTCATGCGTGCAGAATTGGAATTGGCAGCATGGGACTGCTTCGGTAAAAAGCTCTGGTCAACATTTGTTGAACCGCCCTGGGATTGCGTCGTGAAAGACGATCGAATTCAATTGGACGTCATGGGGGACAAATCAGAATTCGACCTCGCAAAAGGACCGAAACACCCATTGCCATGGCTCGACGCTTCGACATTGCTTGCCAACTTCATTCGAAGCTTTTTTCGCTCTTGGCGCCAAACAGGAAATTCCCAAAAAAATGCGGTTACTTCCTGTTGGGCCTCCGTAATCGACCCTCCGTCGGTTATTGCGCAGTTTGCGGCACCACAACCCAGTCCCCGTTCGCGTCTTTCGCCAACATAGCCGTTGCGGTCTGGATCGATGTGTCCGCGGCGAACTTGGGAAAGGTCCTCATCGATTCAGGGGTGCGCGCCCAGTCAGGAACGCCTTCAACTTCGTAACTGTAGTTCACCGTGTATTGCGTGGGGTTCGACGGATCGCTCGGCGTGGCACTGTTGATCGCCGTCACGTTGAAATGGCCGAAGCAGAAGTTGCCGTATCCGGGCTGGCTGGGATCGGGAGTCCACGCGGGCCTGCCCTTGTCGGAGAGATCGTACTTATTCACCTGTTTGGAGCCCACGAGAAAGCGCTGCCTTTCCGCCGACCCGCGAATCAGAAGGCCGGCGTCCGTCAGTGCGTTGAATACGCGAGTACTCTCGTCTTTGGAGGGGTCGGTCTGAGCAGGCAACTCGATGGGCTGGGGCCACACGCATTCGTGCCGGCCGGTGAACGACTTGTTGATCGCGGATTTGAACTGCGCCTTATCCACTTCTTTCTTGCAACCAATTGCACATGCGAAGAGCCCGCTTACCACGAGCGCCAGGGCTATTCTTTCACGCATCTCAATTCACCTCAGAGACTTGGATGCGAAAAATGGGCGGTTACGACTGCAGCCGGATCGGGAATCAAGAATCCCGAATTCGGCCCTGTTTCCCGGTCAAGGGAAGATTTACATCAGGTTTGATCTGGCCGGCGTGGTTTGACGCGAAGACCCATCGCTATCCGGCCGTTTTAGGCATGACCGCATTGCGATCATCCGCTGGATGCATTGTCCCGACCGGTGTAATGGTTCGCAGGAATTTAACACCATCCCGCCCGGCTATCCTGTATTCGATACTTCGAAGGCTTCCTCGGAGTTCGGCTACACTGAAACGCACTGTGAAGAAAGCCCTGCGTATCCTCGCTCTGCTCATGATCGTAGTCGGTCTTATATGGGTTCTGCAGGGAGTCAATATCCTGCCGGGCAGCTTCATGACCGGCCAAATCCGCTGGGCCTGGCGTGGCGCCGGGTTAGGCTCCGTCGGCGTCCTGATCCTGGCCTTCCTGGGGTTCAAGAAATAAGGGTTCAAGGAATAGCCAGAGTCGGGCCGGCCGCGAGCTCGTTCTTGGCATGCGGCCTCCCCTTTCTGCCCATCCCGGGATCGATGCCGGACCGATCCCAAACGCGTTAGACTGTCACCTACTTAACTGGACGGACGGAATGGCCCGCAGCACGAAGAAACAGAAGCCCTTCAACGGCAGAGACCACTCGTGGATGCAGTTCAATCGCCGCGTCCTCGAAGAAGCGGAAGACGCCACCAATCCTCTGCTCGAGCGCGTCAAGTTTCTCGCGATCACCGGCTCCAACCTCGACGAGTACGTCGAAATCCGCCAGGCCGGCCTCATGCAGCGCATTGAAGACGGCTACCGCGAAACCGGCTACGACGGCCTCCGCCCCGACGAATCCCTCGCTTCCCTCACCGCCGAAATCCACACCTTCGTCGACGCACAGTACCGCTGCTGGAACGATCACCTGCTGCCCGCGCTTCGCCAGCAAAAAGTCCGCCTCCTTGAGTGGGAAGAGCTCGACGAAGAGGCCCGTAACTACGCCCAGGGGTATTTCCAGCGCGAAGTCGATCCGCTTCTCACTCCCATTGCCATCGATCCCGCTCATCCCTTTCCGCGCGTGCTCAACAAGGCCTTATGCCTTGCGCTGCTGCTGCGCCGCAAGCGCAAAAGCTCTGGTCCGCAAGTCCTCGGCGTCGTCACGGTCCCGCGAGCCCTCCCGCGCTTCGTCCGTCTGCCTTCCGCTGAGGGCGCATACGACTACCTGCTCCTCCAGGACCTCATCGCCCAGAACCTCGTCGGCATGTATCGCGGCTACGAAGTCCTCGCTCGCACAGCCTTCCGCGTCACCCGCAATTCCAACCTCTACTTCGAAGAGGAAGAAGCGCGCTCCCTGCTCGAAACTATTCGTGTCGAGCTCCACAACCGCCGCAAAGGCGACGCCGTTCGCCTCGAAATCGAAACCGGCGCCGATCCCGAAATCGCCGAACGCCTCCGCATCAACTTCGAACTCGACGACGATCAGGTCTTCCGTGGCGATGGTCCCGTCAACCTCTCGCGCCTCATGTTCTTCTACAGCGACGTTGCGCGGCCCGACCTCAAGTTCCCGCCCTACACGCCCAAGCCCCTCACCCTCACGCGCAAATCCGCCAATATCTACGAGGAGCTGCGCCACCGCGACATTCTGCTCCACCACCCCTACGATTCCTATGAACCTGTCGTCGAGTTCATTGAAAACGGCGCCATTGATCCCGCCGTCGTCACCATCAAGCAGACCCTCTATCGCACCAGCCAGGATTCGCCGATGTTCCAGGCGCTCATCGAGGCGGCCGCCACCAAGGAAGCCACACTCGTCGTCGAACTCATGGCCCGTTTTGACGAAGCTTCCAACATCCGCTGGGCGCGCAGCATGGAAGATGCCGGCGTGCAGGTCTTTCACGGTGTCGTCGGCCTCAAGACCCACTGCAAGCTCGCCATGCTCGTCCGGCGCGACGAAGACGGAGTCACCCGCCGCTATTGCCACCTCGGAACCGGCAACTACAACCCCGTCACCGCGCGCTTCTATACCGACCTCAGCCTCCTCACCTGCGATCCGCAGATCACCGAGCGCGTGCACATGGTCTTCAACTACCTCACCGCCCATGCTGAGATCAACGACTACAGCCCCCTACTCGTCGCGCCGCTCACCATGGCCGAAAGCTTCCTCGGCCTCATCCGCCGCGAAACCGAACACGCCCGCGCCGGCCGCCCCGCGCACATCATCGCCAAGATGAATGCGCTTCTCGAGCCTTCGGTGATCGACGCACTCTACCAGGCCTCGCAGGCCGGCGTCGAAATCGACCTCATCATCCGCGGACTCTGCATTCTTCGCCCAGGCGTCAAAGATATCTCCGATCGCATCCGCGTCCGCTCCGTCGTCGGCCGATTCCTCGAGCACTCCCGCATCTTCCACTTCGCCAATGGCGGCAACGACGAAATCTACCTCGGCTCGGCGGACTGGATGCCGCGCAATCTCTTCGAACGCTGCGAAGTCGTCTTCCCCGTCCGCGATGCCGCTGCCAAATCCCGCATCCACGACGAAATCCTGCCCGCCTACCTCGCTGACACTGTGAAGGCCCGCCTGCAGCAATCCGACGGCGTCTACCTGCGCGCTTCAAAGCTGCTGAAAGACGCACCTGAGTTTTCCGCGCAGGATTTCCTCATGAAGCTTGCCGAAGGAAAAGCCGACCTCGACGCCATTCCAAAAGTCGCCATGGACGTGAAGCCTTCCAAGATCGCCAAACCCGCTTCGCCCAAGGCAAAATCCGCGCCCCATCCCAAAGCACCCGCAAAAAAGGCTGACGCCGCGGACTGACACCCGCCTTTCCGCTTGTCGCTTCACGCTTCCGTCCGCTATTCTTCGTGCACTTTCCCCGAGCACACAAGGAGGCCCATGCGCCGCCGCTCTTTCCTCAAAACAGCCGCCGCTGTCATCCCCGCCGCAGGTCTCCACGAAATGCTCTTCAGCTTTGCGCACGCCGAGGCTCCTGCGGAGAAGCGTGCGCTTCACCCCGTTCCCTTCGGCGAAGATCGATCCGGTTCAGCCCACACCACAGCCTTCAGTACCCTCCTGTACAAAGTCCTGCCCAGCGAAACCGGCGGCAACCTTTTCCTCATCGAGCACCAGCATCTCAGGGCGGGCGGGCCACCTTTGCATGTCCACCTCTCCCAGGAGGAATGGTTTTACGTGATCGAGGGCCGCGTCGCCTTCCAGGTCGGCGAACAGCGCATCGAACTCAAGCCCGGGGAGTCCGTGCTCGCCCCTCGCATGATCCCACACACATTTGCCGGCAGCGAAACCCCTGCCCGCATGCTCATCGGATTTACGCCCGCTGGAAAAATGGAGCAGTTCTTCCGCGATACTAACGGGGGCATCCCAGAGCACGATCAGGCCGCCCTCTTCGCCCGCTACGATATGCGCTACATCGGACCGTCCCCCTTCAAGAACGCCTAGCCGATGTCCCATGCAGTATGCCCGATCCAATCTCCTCATGGAATGATTTCAAAAGAAACCCACACAACGTGCGGGATAAACGTCCCCCTCGGGGGATGCATGCGCGTCCCCGCGCCCCAATGCGAATCCCCGTCCTCGATGGTTTTTGCCTTACAAGCGAGTTCTGCCAAAATCTTGTCAAGACCTTCCTCTCAAATTCTCCTGCAACGAGCTCACTCCACTCGAACGATTCTCAGGCGCGATTTGCAGTCTGATTGGCAGAAACGCGCACACGATATAAGAAGCGGGCAAATCCGGCGCCAAGTGCCATTGCTCCCATCGGTACGTCCTACTGTTGGAGCCCGTCATGACCCTCAACGCGCCACTCGTCTTTAAAGGCATCGCACCCGAACAATTCGTGCAGCTCACTGCCAAAGCCGCCGCTTCCGGCACCCCTATCTCAGGCAACTCGGGTACCACGTCCAAACTAGGCGTCGAAGTCACTTGGAACTACAATCCTGCCGCGCAGCAACTCACCCTCCAGTCCCTTAAAACCCCTTTCTTCGTCACCCTCGACGACATTGAAGCCCGCTTCAAACTCCTTGTCGAACAGTCCATCGCGGGCCTGTGAAAGCGAAACTCCGCCCCGGAATCTAAAATCAATACAGTGCCGCTTCCCCTGGCCAATCCGCAGATCCCGGTCGCAACTCGCCCGCGTCGCACCTCAATCTACGATGCACCTACGCCGCTGCGTCTCTGGCACCTGGCCAGCCTCGACGCTCCTACCGTCTCCGTCGTCTGGTCTTTCGCCTTTGCGTGGGCCGCAGGCATTCGGCTTCCGGCGTGGATTTCTGCACTGCTCGTTCTCGGCACATGGGCCGTCTACATCGGAGATCGCCTGCTCGATGCACGCTCTGCTCTGCGCTCCGGAACCACCGGTTCACTGCGCGATCGCCATTTCTTTCACTGGCGTCACCGCCACGTGCTCGTGTCCGTCGCCTGCGTCGCTTTTCTGCTTGCAACGGCATTGATCTTTACCCTGATGCCCCTCGCGTTTCGCGAACGCGACTCCGTCCTCGCCGTCGCCGCACTTGCCTACTTTTCCGGCGTCCATCTGCCGCGCCGCCCTCGTTGGCTCGCGCCTGTTCTGACCAAGGAATTGCTGGTTGGCATTCTCTTCGCGGCTGGCTGCGCTCTGCCCACTCTCACGCGGCTGCGCACCGAGCATCTCGCTTCGCTCGTCGCCGCAGTCGGATTCTTCGCTGCCCTGGCCTGGCTCAACTGCCTCGCCATCGATCGATGGGAATCTTCTCCCGCTCGCTCGATTCGCAGTGCCTCCGCAACCATCCTCGGCGCCGGCCTCCTGCTTGCCCTATTCTTTTCCTTCGCACAACCACGCATCGCGGCGCTTGTCCTCGCGGCCACAACCAGCGCGTTGCTCCTGGCGCTTCTCGATCGCCATCGCACGCGTCTCACGCCCATCGCGCTTCGCGCCTCCGCTGACATGGTCTTGCTTACGCCGGTTCTGCTCCTTCTGCGATGAAGCGCGTTCCAAACTTCAGTTCTCTCGCCCGCGCCTATCGCTGGATGGAGGTTTTCACCTTCGGCCCGCTTCTGAATCGCTGCCGCAATGAATTCCTGCCCCAGATGCACGGCAGCCGCGCCGCCCTCATCTACGGCGATGGCGACGGGCGCTTCACTGCACGCCTGCTCCAGGAAAATGCCGCCGTCCTCATCGACGCGGTCGACGCCAGCCAAGCCATGTTGCTCGAGCTAATGCGTCGAGTCGGAGCCTTCGCGGGCCGCGTACGCATTCACCAGGCCGACGCGCGCGAATGGGATCCGACCAGCGCGCCCTACGACCTCGTCGTCACCCACTTTTTCCTCGACTGTCTATCCACGAGTGAAGTCGCCGCTCTCGCTCAGCGACTCCGCAGTCGCATAACACCATCCGCCCAGTGGATCATCTCCGATTTCGCCACCCCCAACACCGCCTTCGGCTGGCTCATCGCGCGCCCCATCGTAACCGCACTCTATCTCGCGTTCGCACTCCTCACCGGTGTCCCCCGCCTCTCGCTGCCTGACCATCAGACAGCCCTCACTGCAGCGGGCTTCCACCTTTCGATCAGCAAAACCCGTCTGGGCGGCTTGCTCGTCAGCGAACGATGGTATCCCGTGTAAAGCTCTAAATAGAAAGAGGTTAATATTGGATTCGGACCCGCACTGTAAATGTTACATTCATGTTAAAATCATGATCTAAGGAATTGGCCCTCCCTCCTGCTCGAAGCCAAATCCATACCTATGAACCTTTACCTTATGCGCCATGCCAACGCAGGCATCCGGCGTGAAAACCCATCTCAGGATGCCAAACGCGCACTCATCAAGGAGGGCAAGGAACAGTGCATTCTCATGGCCCGCATGATGAGCGCGCTCAACGTGCAGGTCGATGTCATTGTCTCCAGCCCCCTCAAACGCGCTCTCCAGACCGCGCAGTTCGTCGGCACTGAAATGGGCTATGAAGCCAAAGTCGAAGTGAGCCCTGCGCTCGGTCTCAGCGCAGACTACATCTCGTTCCAAAAGCTAATCGAGAAGTATGCAGACCGCGAAGGCGTGCTGCTGGTCGGGCACAATCCAAACTTGTTCAACTTCCTCGGTCGGGTTATTACGGGCAACGGCTGCGCCGGCGTACGTATGCGCAAGGGCTCCGTGGCCCGCATCGACATGGAAAAGCATCCGCCGCTGCTGCAGTGGCTCATTGATCCGCGAATGGCGCGGCTCATCTACGCCAGCGTCGCGAAGAGTTCCCGCCCAAAGACGTCCCGGAAGTAGTCCGCCTCTTTGCGCAGCGACCATAGTTCCAACTCGGCTCCTGTGCGCCCCGGTCGCACTTCCAGATAAACCCTCTTTGGATACACGCGCGCGACAACTCGCAGCACATCGCTGGCCCGATCCTGGTTCAGCGCCACAGCAAGCCGCAGCAGCACGACCGCCCGCTGCACGTTCTTGTGTTCGTCTGCGGGAATATTCCGCAATGCGCGATCGCCCGGCTGAGGACGACTCTTGCCCTGATAGCGCGCCAGAGCGGAAACCACAGTCCGCTGCACCTGCGTATACCCATACATCTCAGAGCTCGAAATAATGTACTGCGTGTGCCGGTGATGACCCTGGTGATTGACGAATTTGCCTGTGTCCCGCAATACAGCCGCTGCAGCCAGCCACGTTTCATACTCTTGCGGCAATCGATGTAGTGGCTCCAACTCGCGAAACAGCTGCATTGCATGCGCTCTTACCGGTTCTGCTTGCCGCGGATCCACACCATATCTCTTGGCCGTTGCCAGCACGCTCTGCCACCTCTCATGCTCGAACTCTCGATGCGCCGCGGCGCGCGCATCCTGCTCGGCCAGCATCTGCGCCAGAATCCCATCCCGCAACCCCAAAGGCGAGTAACGAAAGCCCTTCAGCGCGTAACTCTCCAGCAACTCTGCAAACACCTGCGCTCCGGCAACAATAATCTCCGAGCGTCGCGGACCGATGCCGGGAACCGCCTCGCGCTCCGGCAGCGTCATCTTCGACAATTTCGACGCCAGCTTGCGCACCGCAGACGTTGGCGCAAGACCATCGGCTCCACGTCGCGGCTTAATGTACTTGCCCATCGCCGCGCAGGCTTCGGTTAATGCTGCCGCGGTACCAGACGTTGCAATCACCAACGGGACTTTTGTCGCCTTCACCTTACGATGTGCCTTGCGCAGCTCGCGCGCAATCAATTGACGCATCCGCCGCAGCCCCTCCGCCGCCGGAGGATCGCTCTGCAAGAACTCTTCCGTAAGCCGCACAGCGCCCAACGGAACGCTGATTGTTTCCTTGATGCGTTTATGCTCCGAAAGAGTAATCTCGCAGCTTCCGCCGCCAAGGTCGATCAGCAGCACACGACCGCCCGTTCCGGGTTCGGTGCTCATCAGTCCACGATGAATCAACCGGCCTTCTTCCAGGCCGGAAATGATCTCCATGTTCCAGCCGGTTTCGGCCTTCACCCACGCTTGAAACGCCGGCGCATTGCGTGCATCGCGCATAGCGGACGTCGCCACCACGCGCATCTGGTCCACGCCGTGCGATTGCACCGCCCGCTGAAATCGCTTGAGCGCCCGCAGCGTGGCCGCCATCGCGTCGGGCGAAACCAGCCCGGAATCAAAGACGCTCGACCCAAGCCGCGTCACCTCTCGATCCTCGTGCACGGTTTTCAACCGATGCGCCACTACTCTTGCAATTTTCAAACGGCAGGAATTTGAACCGACATCTATGGCGGCAAAGGTGGGCATAGGCTTGGCGCACGCACTCCAAAACAGCGAATTGAGGTTCTGCGGTCAAGATACACGACCAGCGCGCCGCCAGATTTAAACCTCGCTGTAACGCGAAGGATGCTGTTCTCAGGAAATCGGCACGATGCGCTTACGGCACCGTCACCTGGATCGTCACGCTGGCTCCCGCCGCAAGGTTGTTGATGCTCGCTGTGTTCTCTGCTGTGATCGTGTAGGGATAAGTTCCTGCAGGCATCACCGGCCCATTGTTTCCCCCGCAGGCGCTCACTCCCATCAATCCCGCCGCTCCCAGCACCGCAAGCGAAACCAGGGAAGACCAGCGCCTTCTCCAGCGCAACAATCCCAGTCCGCAGAGCGCCAAAGCCGCTGCGGCAACCCCTCCGCCGGGAATCGATGCCGGAACGGCCACACCCGCCGGGTAGAACACAACCGACCCGGTCAGCGCGCCGCCCGCGGTCACCTGATAAGCGATCGCCGGGGTCAGCGGACAAACCGGAAGATTCGTAGGGGACAGCTTGCCCGAGTAACTGCAACTCAGCGTGATGTCGCCCGTCATTGGAATGGAACTGATGGCGAACTGGCTGCTCGCCGTGCCGCTTCTCGGCATCGTCACGTTGTTCGCGGAGATCGAGAAACTCGCCGCCATCGAAGGCGCACTGGCGCTACAGAGAAGCAGGAAGCCAATGGCCTGCACGAGACCTTTCGCTTTCATGACTGCACCCTCCCTTGAAGATTTCGGGAATGTCTTGCCTGATTGATGTAGAGTTTGACGAAAAATGCGCCAAAGTCGGTAGGGACAATCCTGAAAAATCCCACCCGCAGTACCGACTGGGCCACCGGCTCTGCTACGCCCGCCGCTTGCTGGCACTCATGCTGCGGCCAATGCCCTGCACTGGCCTCTTCCTTGGGACACGTTGCAGTTTCCCCTCATCGCCTTCGCCCAATCGCCCTAACTCACCTGCCAGTCGCCGGCTTTCGCCCAGTGCTTTTTCCAGCGATCGTTCTTCCAGCGACCTCAGCAGCGGAACAAGCCCGTCGCCCCCGCCGGCACCGAGTTCGGATTCGGCAATTTCCGCCAGCGTCAACCAGTCGTGCCAGATTCCCACTTTGTTCTGAATCTTTTTCAGCAGTGCAGCCTGCGCTTTCGCCATTGCGTCCGAGCTTTGAGAAATCTCAGCGAGATACCTCGCCGTCTTCGCGCGCTTGCGAAACTCATGCAGCGTCTCTGCAGTCAACATCGACGCTTCCAGCTCCAGGCCGCCCATGATCCCCAAAATAGCTGCTGTGGTGTCGATCGACCTTGAAACCTCCGCTCCACAGAACAACTTTGCAAGCCCGACTCCGGCTTCATCGAAGGCGTTCTGTTTCTTGGCGATCATCGCGCTGAATCTCTTCTCAGCCGAAGCGCGCTTTCGTTCGAGCCGTCGTTCCAAGGTATCCATCTCGCGCAAGCATGCGCGGCCCGCCCGGCATAATTCCGCAATCTCTCCCGCTTGGGGCGATCGCATTCCACGAAGAATCTGCAACAAAACATCCAGGTCGCGCACCGGGCTCAGGATCTTGCGCAGTTTTTCCGCCTGTTTCATCCAATGGCGGGCCGCTCGACCGGCGGCATCGTCCATGGTCTGCTCTTGCAGCCACACTTCCACTGGAGCTTGCAGTCGCACCGTCGTCACGCGCATCGCGTGTACACGCTTCCTGCCCGGCCTCCGGCCGCATCGTTTCAGGGCTTCACGCCATGCTTCGATGTTCTCCTGCCAGGCAGGTTGACCCGCCAATTGCGACGGACCGCGCCGCCCGATTCCAACGAAATTCATCGTCCCTTAACCATTCCCCTACTATAGAGCAGCCCCCAGGCTTCGCTTCCAAACAGCATTTGAGTGCCGCGGGGCAACGTATTGTTCTCTGAAACATTCGCCCTCGTCTCGCTGGTATCCTGATGTTGGCCGCGATTTTCGGTCTCCTTGACCAGTGCGTCACAGTCCCGGCTGACGCCCATAACGCAGTTTTCCTAAGCTTTGCGGCACAACTGGGTGACCGCACGCAAGTCTTCCGGGCGCAATCTTATCGAACGGCCTCAACGCGACGAGTTTGTCCCGGCAAATCCCGTCACCTTCTGCCGATTTCGGCCAGAGTAGTCAACTTCGGAGCCATGCGATTTCTTTGCAAACGACCATGACGAACGACTCGACACTGACGCATTCCGCGCGCCGCGCGCCTTCCGCGCTCGCATGCTGGGCGCTTTTGGTGGCCATCTTTGCCGCCGTGCAGTTTGCCTCGCTCTTCACTCCCCCGCTGCTCGACGATGCCGATGCAAGCCACGCCGAAGCGGCTCAGCACATGGCAGAAACCGGCGATTGGGTCACCCTCAAGATCAATGGCATCCGCTACCTTGAAAAGCCGCCCCTACCCTACTGGATCGACGCCGCTCTCTATCGCGTCTTTGGTCAAAACGTGTTCGCAACCCATTTGCCCAACGCGCTCGCGGTGCTTGGCTGTGCATGCCTCGCCTGGGTCTGGGCTGGTCGCGCCTGGGGCCGTCGCGCCGCGCTTTACTCCGCGCTCGGAGTGCTCACGTCCATCGGACCATTCCTCTTCACACGCTTCGCAATTCCTGAAGCTCTCCTGAGCTTCTTCTTCTTGCTCGCGCTTTATTGCTTCCTTACCGGAATGGAGTCCCGCCGGCCCATTCGGATTTACGCCATGTGGGGCGCACTGGCTCTAGCCACGCTCACCAAAGGCCTCATCGCACCGGTGTTCTTTGCCGCCGCGGCCATTCCACTCCTCCTGCTCAGTGGTCAGTGGCGTCGCTGGCTCCAGTTCAAACCCTTCAGTGGATTGCTGCTCTATCTCGCCATCGCCGCCCCCTGGCACATCCTCGCCGGCCTCGCGAACCCTGATCAGGGACACCCCGTTGGGAATCACCCGGCGATCGGCAACGTCCACGGCTTCTGGTACTTCTATTTCGTTAACGAACACTTCTTCCGTTTCCTCGGCGAGCGGTTTCCCCACGACTATAACAAGATGCCTTTCCTCTGGTACTGGCTGGGGCATTTGGTATGGCTCTTTCCATGGAGCCTGTTCCTGCCCGCGTTGCTCGTTGTAGCCTGGCGCACTCGCCACAGCTGGCTGCAGCACATGCGCAGTGATGCCGGTAGAACTGTCGACTTTTACCTCGACTATGCCGCCCGCGAAGACGTGGCCACGTATATTGAGCGGCTCAAGTTCCGTGTGCGCACAGTGTGGCTTCTTGGCTTGTTCTCCGCATTTATTCTGCTGTTTTTCAGTCTCTCCACCAACCAGGAGTACTACACCTTTCCTGCCTGGCCTCCGCTCTTCATGCTCGTCGCCGGCGTCCTGGTCTCCATTGAAGAGGGCTCAGGCCCCGACGGCAGCAAACCCGTGCTCTCCACCGCGTGGCTCACCGGCGCCCAGGCTGTCTTCGCTATCGCCGGCGTCCTCTCTGCAACGGCTCTTGGGTGGGGCCTGTGGCAGTCCCGCAATCTTCCTTTCGTCGGAGACATCGGAACCCTGCTGGCCCACCGCGACGTCGGCGGCTACACGCTTTCCATGTCGCACATCTTCGACCTTACGGGGCCGTCCTTCGCCGCTTTGCGCCTTCCCGCTGGACTGGCGCTGGTCACACTTCTCGGAGGTCCCGCAACGAGTTGGTTCTTGCGCCTCAGGAAAAGTCACCTGGCCGCCACAATCACGGTTGCGATCACATCCGCTGTATTCCTCGTCGCCGCGCATATCGCCTTTGCCCGCTTCGAACCGATGCTCAGTTCGAAACAACTCGCTGACACGCTGCTGCACGACGGCTCGCCGTCCGACTCGTTCATCATCTACGGCGACCAATCCGACGCGTCCTCCGTCGTCTTTTACACGCACAACTTCCTGCGCAAGCCCGCCTACCTCATCCTCGAACGCTGTTCACCCCATGGAACAGGGTCATCTCTGCTGTGGGGCTCGTGCTATCCCGACGCGCCGAACATCTTCTTGAACGAAGACCAGCTTGCCAAAATGTGGGGAACCGGTGAGCGCAAATGGCTCTTCGCGCAGGATACCTACGAATCGAAGGCAGAACAGCTTCTTGCCGGTCGACTCATTCCTGTCCAGTCCATCGCCGACAAAACCCTCTGGACCGACAGGCCTTTGCATTAAACCCTGCGCCCTACTGCGCCGAACGCATCTTGCCGCCAGGCAAAAGCTGAAATGTCCGTCCGCGCCAGAGGATCGTGCTCGATCCGTAGCTCGCCGCCCAGAAGCAAAAGCCCATCAAGTCGCGGATCGGATACAGCACCAGCAGATCGAACCAGCTTGGATCTCCTACCACTGCGCTTCCTACAGCTAGAGACAATGCAAGCCTAGTCGCGACGGCCCATCCAAACATCCCCACACCCAGCCAAGGCCGTCCCAGCCCGGCTGCAGCGGCCCAAGCCAGCAATCCATACGGCATGCTGAACGTAAGCGCCGTACCGAAATGCCCCTTCGGACGCGAAAAGCGCGTCGACTTCATCCAGCGCACCTGGTGCTTCATCGACCCCACAAAGCTGGAATTGATCACCATATGATCAATCACTTGGTGGCTGAGAACCACCTTCTCTCCCAACTTGAATGTCTTGTTGCCCAGCACAAAATCGTCCGCGCAGTAGTCAGCCGTCACCCTGAATCCGCCCATGCGCCGCACCGTCTCGCGTCGAAAAGCCATCGTCGGGCCCAAAGTGAACTGCATATCTTCCATCATCCGGGCCACCAGCACCCCGGCCGTCATCTCCACACTCATGCCTACGGCTTCAAGTCGCGCCCAGATTCCGCCCTCTGCAGCAATTCCACGGTATAAACAACACATCCCGCCCACGCGCTCATCGGCAAAGGGCAGCGCCACCGCCCGCAAGTAATCTCGCGTCACGCGCACATCGCTGTCGCTGATCACCAGGATGTCGTGGGTCGACGCAGTTTCCATCAACTCCAGCGAAGCCACCTTTGCATTGATGTACTTCGGCTCGCCGGTCGCAAGAAACTTCACCGGGACCAGCGGAAATCGATCCGCAACCCGGCGCGCAATGGTCATGCCCGCGTCGTCAAGCGTGCGCGCACAGAAGAGCACCTCGAATGCCGGGTAGTCCTGCTCAAAAAAACTCGTGAGATACGCCTCAAGTCCCGGGTCCGCGCCATGCAACGGCTTCAAGAGCGACAGAGGAGGAGTGAACCCCGGCTTCAATCCCAACTGCAGTAGTGCCGCGCGACGCTCGTACAAATACCCCGGCACGGCCCAGAGTACGATTCCGGCAAAGACTGTCGACGAGAGTAGGCCGAACCCGGCGATGGCAAGCAACGCGAACGACATGCAGGTATCAGCATACCCGCACGCTGCCCGATGGGACGAGGCCGAATCCGTTACTCACACCGGCCCACAATCACTTGTCAGGAAGTGTCAGGACGACTTATGCATCGCGCTTGTTCGATGTCCGCGGCGACACCACTGAGGGTTTGCGCAAGGGCACAATCGCGCCAGGCTGGGCCGGTGCGGCCTGCTGGAAGCGGGTCAGCATCTCCGACCGCACGTACTCCACAAAGCTCTGCATCTGCCGGTTCATCTCTTCCATGCGCTCCCGCATTTGCAGAATGATGGCAATCCCAGCAATGTTTACGCCCAGGTCGCGCGCCAGGTTCAAAATGAATTCCAACCTCTCCAGGTCTTCGTCGGTAAAGTAGCGGGTATTCCCATCGGTGCGCGACGGCTTCAGAAGCCCTTCGCGTTCGTAGAGGCGCAGCGTCTGAGGATGGATCTCGTACATGTCGGCCACTGCCGAAATCATGTACACGCCCTTCGATTTGCGCTTCGCTGCCATCGGGTTATCGCCACCAGCTTACCGTAAGTCTTCTCAACCCCGCGTTACATCTTGTCGAACAACTTCACACGTGGGTCCTGATTGTTCAACCGCGCCAATTCCCGCATGATTTCGCGGCTGCGCTCGTCCTGCAGATGCGGCACCATCACTTCAATCGTCACAATCTGGTCCCCGCGCTGACCCGCGTGCGAAGCGCTCTCCACGCCGCGCTCGCGCATGCGCAATTTCTGGCCGCTTTGCGTACCCGGGGGAATCTTCAACTGTGCACGCCCATCAATCGTCGGCACATCCACCTTCGCGCCCAGCGAGGCCTCCGGCACCGTCACCGGCACCGTGATGTGAATGTCATCGCCCGAACGCGAAAACACGGGATGCGTTCCCGTCCGCACAATCACAAACAAGTCCCCGGGAATGCCGCCGTTCACGCCGGCATTGCCCTTGCCCTGCAGGCGAATCCGCTGCCCGTCGCGCGTTCCCGCCTTAATCCGGAACTCCACTGTTTCCGTGCGGCTTACCGTTCCTTCACCGTGACAGGTAGGGCAGTCATTCGAAACGCGTCCTGATCCATTGCAGCGCGGACAGGGAATGTTGAACTTCATCCGCCCGCCCATCTGCGTCACCTGACCGGTGCCATTGCACTCGGGGCATGGCATCGGACCGCCAGTGTGCGCCTGTCCATGACACGTTGGGCACGTTTCCTGCCGATGCACCTGCAAGCGCGCTTGCCCGCCGCGAATCGCAGTCCAGAAATCGACCGTCGCCTGGTATTCCAGATCCGTCCCCTGCTGGGGGCCGCGCGGACGTTGCGTTTGCGCGCCGGTAAAGATCCCCGAAAAAATGTCTTTGAAACTGCCCCAGGTTCCCGAGCCGGCGCCGGCTTGGGTGCCACCACCCCCCTGAAACCCTGAGAAATCGAAACCACCAAAATCTACCGGAGGCTGGCCGCCCTGTGCCTGTTGCCGCGCATATGCCTCGGCCTGCGCTGGATCGATCTGGTCAGAGTAGAAACCGAGCTGGTCATAGATCTTCCGTTTCTTCTCATCGCTCAAAATGTCGTTGGCTTCTGAGATCTCCTTGAACTTCTCCTCAGCCTTTTTATCGCCCGGGTTTACATCGGGATGATATTTGCGCGCAGCTTTCCTGAAAGCCTTGCGGATCTCCTCCGCGCTGGCTGTCTTCTTCACGCCAAGCGTCGCGTAATAATCCTTATTTTGATTCGTTGGCATTCGTATCTTCTTGTCTCAAATCAGCCTACACGGTGCATACCATCCCAAAAGCCTGCGATCCTCTGAAAGGCATTCACTTACTTGTCGGCGAGATCGTACCCTTCGAGGTCTCCCTCAGAAATCAGGGGCGAACGACTCTCCATCGCTCGCCCCGTCCTCAAAACCGCTAGCACCCGCAAAGCGGGGCTAACTCTGCCAACTCCGCTTTATTTCTTCTCGTCCACGTCCACGTACTCGGCGTCGATTACGCCTTCGTCCTTCTTCGGTTCTGCAGCCGGCTCGCTCGCACCTGCCGCGGCACCACCCGGCGCAGCAGAGGCATTCGCCTTGTAAAGCACCTCGGCCAGCTTGTGGCTTGAGGCCGTCAGCTTTTCGTTCGCCGCTTTGAGTTCGGCCGCTGTCGGTGTGCCTTCCAAGGACTTTTTGGCTTCGGCCAGCGCAGCTTCCACATCGGTCTTGTCCGCCGCCTGCACCTTTTCGCCCGAGTCTTTCAGCATCTTCTCGATGTTGTAAACCATTGAATCGAGCTGATTACGCGCTTCAATCTCTTCGCGCTTTTCCTTGTCCTCGCTCGCATGTGCCTCGGCGTCCTTGGCCATGCGCTCGACTTCTTCCTTGCTCAATCCCGAGCTCGAAGTGATCGTGATGCGGGTGTCCTTGCCCGTCGCGTTGTCCTTCGCCGTCACGTTCAAAATACCGTTGGCGTCGATGTCAAACGTAACCTCGATCTGCGGCACACCACGCGGCGCCGGAGGAATTCCCGCCAGCTTGAACTTGCCCAGCGTGCGGTTTTGTCCCGCCATCGGCCGTTCACCCTGCAGCACATGCACCTCAACTTCGGTCTGCGAGTCTCCTGCCGTCGAAAACGTCTCTGTCTTCTTCGTCGGAATGGTCGTGTTCCGCGGAATCATGGGAGTGGCCACGCCGCCGAGCGTTTCAATGGCCAGCGTGAGCGGCGTCACGTCAAGCAACAGCAGATCCTTCACTTCGCCTGCCAACACGCCCGCCTGAACAGCAGCGCCCACAGCAACCACCTCATCGGGATTCACACCGCGATGCGGCTCCTTGCCAAACAAGCCCTTCACCAGTTCCTGGATCTTGGGCATACGCGTCTGGCCGCCGACCAGGACCACTTCGTCAATCTGGCTGGTGGTCACGCCCGCATCGGCCAACGCCTTCTTGCACGGCTCCAGGGACCGCTCCAGCAAGTCGCCCACCATCTGCTCCAGCTTGGCGCGGGTCAACTTGCGCACCAGGTGCTTCGGTCCCGTTGCATCCGCAGTGATAAACGGCAGATTGATCTCCGTCTCCACCGTCGTCGAGAGCTCGATCTTGGCCTTTTCTGCTGCGTCCTTCAAACGCTGCAACGCCATCTCATTGCCCTTCGAGGCCAGGTCGAGCCCCTCTTCGTGTTTGAACTCGGCAATGAGCCAGTCCACGATCCGCTGGTCAAGGTTGTCGCCGCCCAGGTGCGTGTCGCCATTCGTCGACTTCACCTCAATGACGCCTTCGCCCACTTCCAGGATCGAAATATCAAACGTGCCGCCGCCAAAGTCATACACGGCGATCGTCTCGTCCTTCTTCTTGTCGAGCCCATAGGCCAATGCTGCAGCCGTTGGCTCGTTCACAATGCGCTTCACATCCAGACCGGCAATTTTGCCTGCGTCCTTCGTTGCCTGACGCTGCGCGTCGTTAAAGTAGGCCGGGACGGTGATGACCGCCTCGCTCACCGGCTCGCCCAGGTAGGCTTCCGCACTCTTCTTCAGCTTTTGAAGAATCATGGCCGAGATTTCAGGTGGGGTGTACTCCTTGCCCTGTGCCACAACTGCCACGTGGTCGCCCTGTTGGACAACCTTATAGGGCACCATCTTCATTTCATTGTCGACTTCGTTGTAACGGCGGCCCATAAAACGCTTGATCGAGAAAATCGTGTTCTCCGGGTTGGTGATTGCCTGGCGCTTGGCCACCTGGCCTACCAGCCGCTCGCCGCTCTTCGAAAAGCCGACGATCGAGGGCGTGGTGCGCGCACCCTCTTCATTTGGAATCACTTTGGGTTCGCCGCCCTCAAGGACGGCAACGCACGAGTTGGTCGTGCCGAGGTCAATACCAATAATCTTTGCCATGGTTTCCTGCCTACAGATCGGATTCAGACTCTTATAAGATGCAGCATTGAGTGTCTTAGTGTCAACTTTTTTTGATTCAATTCCCATAAAGTATCAGACGTAATTCTTATCTCATCGAGCGTCCCCTATTCCGACGACAACTCCTTGGCCGTCCGTCACAACCAGCCTGCCGCCGATTCATGTAACCTCATCTGTTCGAAGCGAAATGACCTCGGCCGACGCCCAAGCCCGCTATCCCCTCACCCAGGGCGTAAACCCTTGGCTGGTCACCGTTTCCGTCATGCTGCCCACCTTTATGGAAGTGCTCGACACCGCCATTGCCTCTGTGGCCCTTCCCTATATCGCCGGCAGCCTGTCCTCCACCAACTCCGAGGCGACCTGGGTCCTTACCAGCTACCTGGTTGCCAATGCCGTTATCCTGCCCGCTTCCAACTGGTTTGCCCGCCGCTTTGGCCGCAAGCGCTTCCTGCTCACCTGCGTGGCCATCTTTACCATCGCTTCGTTCTTTTGCGGTGCAGCGCCTTCCCTGGCCATCATCCTGCTCGCTCGCGTGATGCAGGGTGCGGGAGGCGGAGCACTGCAACCCCTGTCGCAGTCCATCCTGCTCGAAAGCTTCCCTCCGGCCAAACGCTCCATGGCGATGGCCGCCTATGGCCTCGGCATTGTCGTGGCCCCGGTCCTCGGGCCCACACTAGGCGGCTGGCTTACCGACACCTTCAGTTGGCGGTACGCCTTCTACATCAATATTCCCGTCGGAATCCTCGCCATCTTCATGATCATGCGTTTTGTGCACGACCCGCCCTACATCAGGAACGCCAAAGTCGGCGCCTTCGACAACATCGGATTCGGTTTGCTCATTGTCTGGACCGGCTGCCTTCAGGTCGTTCTGGATAAAGGCCAGGAAGATGACTGGTTCGCCGCCACCTGGGTACGCTGGGCCGTCGCCGCGCTCATCTTCGGCTTCATCGGATGGATCTGGCGCTCATGGACAAAGAAAAACGGGCTCGTTGACCTGCATGTCCTTAAAAACCGCAACTTCCGCACCGGCTGCTTCCTCATCGCCCTTCTCGGCGCGTGTATTTACATCACCATCACAATCCTTCCCCTCTACTACCAGGAGGTGATGGGCTACACCGCATTCACCGCCGGCCTTGTCGTCGGTCCGCGCGGCATCGGCTCCATCATCGGTTCGCCCATCATCGGCATACTCGGCTCGCGCATGGATCCGCGCAAACTGCTGTGCGTAGGATTCATCGGCTTCGGTGTCTGCGCCCTCTTCTTCGGCACCGTCAACCTGGACATCGGACCCTACACGCTGCTCATCCCCATCATGCTCACCGGCTTTGCCCTCAGCTTCGTCTTCGTGCCTCTCGCCACCATGACCACCTCCACGCTCTCGCGCGAAGAAATGGGCAACGCCACCGGCCTCTTCAACATGCTGCGCAACATCGGCGGATCGATTGGCATCGCCATGGCCACAACGGCGCTGATTCGCCGCGCTGCGCTCCACCAAACCGAAATCGGCGCCAATCTCTCCCCGTCCGACCCCGTCCTGCAGCAGAAATCCGCGCAGATCAGCGCATACCTTGGCCACGCGCTCGGCCGGGCCCAGGGCCGTCCCGGTTCCATGGGCCTCGTCTACAACCTCATGCTCCAGCAGTCCGGTCTGATGGCCTACGTCGACGTCTTCCGCTGGACCGCCCTGCTGGCCTTCTTCTGCGCCTTCGCTGTCTGGCTCTTTCGCAAGCCGCCAAAAAACGCCGCTCCGCCTCCGGGCGCGCACTGACACCCAACAAAAAAATGCGGCTGTTAAGGCCGCATCATTTTCTTGCTGACGCAAATAACCTCACCCAAGCAACGGCAAGAACCGCCGCATCTGCTCGTCGTACTGCTCGATGCGCCCGGTCAGGATGTCGTAGTACCAGCCAAAAACCTTCAGCCGGCCGTCGACGACTGCGCGCGCCACGGAAGGCTGCGCTCTCAGGTTCAGCAGCTGCGCTACGACATTGCCGCGAATCAGCGAACACAGCTCCGCATGTGCGCCGTCCGCGGGATTCAGCGGCTGCCGATGACTGAACGCCGCCTCCACGTGGTGCAGCCAGCGGCTCGCCTTGGGCAGCTTCTCGAGGCCCTTGCGCTCCAGAGCCGCTTTCATTGCACCGCAGTCGGAGTGCCCGCACAGAATGGCATACGGCACCTTCAGTACTTCCACCGCATATTCAATCGTCGCCGTGCAGCCGTCAGCGTCATTGCCCGCCACCGGAACCACGTTGCCCGCATTGCGGGTGATAAAAAGATCGCCGGGCCCCGTGCCGAGAATCAGGTCCGGCACAATTCGCGAGTCCGAACAGGTAATGAATAGAAACTCCGGAGCCTGCGATTCCGCCAATAGATGGAACTGGCCACGCCGCGCGGGAAACACCTCGGCAAGAAACTTCTTGTGCCCTGCAATCAACCGCTCCACTGTGAACCCTCACTCAACTATGAGCCTATCGTTTCCTGCATTCTCTTGGCTGCTAAGTATCCCACGCCCTGAGATGGAGTTGGCTCGGTCAGAGGCCAACATGTCGCTGTCTGCCAACATGCTATTGTTCCCAGGTGACAGCCCTACGACGTCGCGGCCGTCGCATTGGCCTGCACAGCCTGACACCGATTGATACCCTTAATCCAGAGGAGCTTCCCAAGTCCGATGATTCCTGTGCGCCGGTTCTTTCCCAGTTTTCTTGCCTTTGTCCTGCTCACCGTCTCTTCATCCCACGCCGTTGCTCAAGCCGTCGACGGCCTCGACCCCACAATGAGAGCACGTATCGACCGCATCGCCAGCCAGGTTCTCGCTCTGCGCGGCATGCCGTCCGCTTCCATTGCCGTCGTCCAGGACGGCAAGCTGGTCTACACCCACGCATACGGTTTCGCGCACCTCGGGCCCAACATCCCCGCCACGCCGACGATGCGCTACTCCATCGGCTCCATCTCCAAGCAATTCACTGCCACGGCCATCTTGCTCCTCCAGGAACAGGGCAAACTTTCCATCGACGATCCCGTCGGCAAATACATTCCCGGCCTCACCCGCGGCGACGAAGTCACCATCCGGCAAATCCTCTCGCACACCTCCGGCTATCAGGACTACGCGCCCGAAGACTACCCCGTCGAATCGCAACTCGGCCCAGTTTCTCCGCAGCAGATTCTCGACACCTGGGCCACCAAGCCGCTCGACTTCGAACCCGGCACGCAGTGGCAATACTCCAACACTAACTTCGTCATCGCCGGTCTCATCATCGAGAAAGTCACCGGCGAAAAGCTCTTCACCTATCTCGGCGAACACATCTTCCGCCCTCTCAACATGAAGAGCGCCTGGAACAGCGACGAAAAAGCCCTCACCCATACTGACGCCGCACCGTATATCCGTGCCGCGCTCGGCCCCCCGCGTCTGGCGCCCAACGGCGGCGAAGGCTGGATGTTCGCTGCCGGCGAACTCGCCATGACCCCGCACGACCTCGCCCTGTGGGATATCAGCCTGCTCAACCAGTCCGTGCTCTCTCCTGAGAGCTACAAAACAATGTTCACCGAGGTGAAGCTCAAAGACGGCTCCGGCACGCACTACGGACTGGGCGTTGAAGTCACTGAGCGTGGCGGTTTCCGCTCCATCGAGCACAGCGGTGAAGTGAACGGCTTCGTCTCCGACAACGAAGTCCTCATCGACAACGGCATCGCTGTCGCCGTCGTCACTAATCACATGGCAGGCGGAGCAGAAGAAATCGCACAGCTCGTTGCCGCCACGGTAGCCGGCAATCCCCACGAGTCCGCGGCCGAAAAACAGGCGCTCGCCATTTACCGCGGCCTGCAAAATGGCGCCATCGATCGCACTCTGCTGGCGCCCAATCTCAATGCATATTTCAACGCGCAGACCATCGCGGACTTCAAAACCAGCCTCGGGCCACTGGGTGAACCGCTTACCTTCCGTCAGAGCCGCGTCACCTTGCGCGGAGGCATGACCTTCCGCCGATTTGAGATCGTCTACCCGGCCAAAAAGTTGCTGCTGACCACGTACACCTATCCCGACGGCAAGCTCGAGCAATACTTTGTCGAACCCTCTGACTAGCGATGCATAAAACTCTCTTCACCGTCGCTCTCACATGCACCAGCCGGGCAGTCCAGGTGCGCGACCGCATGTTCGGCAGAGTTCCGCGCCGCCGCCCGATCTGCCCAGAAATCACCGCGACGCAGCACTCCATCCCCAGCGGCAAAAACCTGCTCGATGCGGTTTACGTCGAACCCACCTCCATCCCGCCGCGCGCCGCAGTCCTCGTCTGTCATGGAATCGGAGAGGTTGTTGCGCAATGGTTTCCCATTCAGCGCATCTTCGCCGAGGCGGGAATCGCCTCGCTCGTCTTCGATTACTCCGGCTACGGCCGAAGCACCGGATCCATCGCCTGGTCCCAGTGCGAGCTCGACACCGTTTCAGCCGTCGAACTGCTGCAGCGACTCGCTCCCAACCTTCCCATTTCGCTTCTCGGATTCTCCCTCGGGACCGGCATCGCTCCCGCGGTTCTCGATCGCGTCACTCCAGAGCGCCTCATCCTCTGCGCCGGATATTCATCTTTCCGCAGCGCTGCCCATGCCGCGCGCATTCCCAAAATTCTCTCCCGCTTCGTCCCACCCATCTGGTCCGCAAAAAACTCTTTGCTCAACCGCCACCTCCCTGTACTGGTTGTCCAGGGTGACGGAGACAAGCTCTTTCGTATGAAAATGGGCCGCGAACTGGTCGCAGTCTGCGGCTCAAGATCCGAGTTCCTCGTCCTGCCCGCCCGCTCCCACAACGAACCTTTCTACAAGCCAAAACCCCACTACTGGGGCCCGATCATTTCGTGGATTCTCTCCGACCTGACTCCCGGTACCGCACCGGCCTCGCGCTGACTCATCCAATTCAACCCTTCTTGCCGCAGACCCCTCCAGCCGACTGCTTTTGCCCGCCCGGATGCCCGCCTCGCCGCTCTTTCTGTAAACTTAGGACTGACCTATGTTTGAAAACCTTACAGACAAACTGCAGCGCGCCTTCAAAACCCTCCGCGGCCAGGGCACGCTCACTGAAGAAAACATTCAGGAAGCCCTCGCCGCCATTCGCGTGGCGCTTCTCGAGGCCGACGTCAACCTCAACGTTGTCAAAGACCTCATCGAACACATTCGCGCCAAGGCCGTCGGCACAGAGGTGCTCACCGCCCTCTCACCCTCCGAACAGGTCATCAAGATCGTGCGCGACGAGCTCATCGAGCTCCTGGGCCGCGACACCGCGCGCTTCAAGTTCGCCTCGCAGCCGCCTACCGTCATTCTGATGGCCGGCCTCCAGGGTTCCGGCAAAACCACCACCTCGGGCAAGCTAGCCGCATGGCTCAAGAAGGGTGGCCATCGCCCTATTCTTGTCTCGGTCGACGTCTACCGGCCTGCCGCGCGCGAGCAACTTAAGGTGGTCGCCAAATCCATCGACGCCAAAATCTACGAGGGCGACCTCAAAGGCGAAGCGCCGGGCTCCGCGCTTGTCGAGCGGCTCGCCGCCGAAGCCCGCCGCGAAGCGCGCAATTTCGGATTCGACACACTCATCGTGGACACGGCCGGTCGCCTCCACATCGATGAAGACCTCATGGGCGAAATGGAGCGGCTCAAAAAGCTGCTCAACCCGCAGGAGATTCTCTTCGTCGCCGACGCCATGACCGGCCAAGACGCGGTCAACTCCGCGCAGGATTTTCATTCCCGTCTCGGCCTCACCGGCGTCGTGCTCACCAAGATGGATGGCGATGCGCGCGGCGGCGCAGCACTCTCCATTCGCCACGTTACCGGACAGCCCATCAAGTTCATCGGCGTAGGCGAAAAGCCCGATGCCTTCGAACCCTTCCATCCTGACCGCATCGTCGGCCGAATCCTCGGCATGGGCGACATGATGTCGCTCATCGAGAAAGCCGAAGAAAAGCTCGACCGCAAAAAGTCTGAAGAGTTCGCCAAGAAAGCGCTGCTCGGCGACGGCTTCACGCTCGAAGACTTCCGCGATCAGCTCAAGCAAATCAAAAAGCTCGGCTCGATGGAATCCATCTTGAAGATGATGCCGTCGGTCGGCCCATTCGCCGGCCTGCAGCAGGCCGCGCAACACGTCGACGAAAAACAATTCCTCCGCCTCGAAGCCATCATCGGGTCCATGACGCCCTTCGAGCGCCGCAATCACGAGGTCATCTCCGGGTCGCGCCGCAAGCGCATCGCCGCCGGCTCCGGCACCACCGTGCAGGACGTGAACCAGCTCCTCCGCCAGTACGCGCAGATGAGCAAGGTCTTCAAGCAGATGGGCAAAGGCGGCCTCGGTAAAAGCATGATGCGCGGCGGCATGGGCGCGTTGGGCATGGGCGGCAGGCAGAAGTTCGGGCGATAGCGTCCATGACTCCTCTCCAGGACCAACTCGACGAAATCACTGCCCGCACGCGCCACCTGGTGCAGCCCGAACGCCTTGCCGTGGGCGAAAGAGCGGTCGAAGAATTATTTGCCTCCCACGTCGAGGAAAAGATTCTGCCGGTCGGCGGGCAAGCTCCCGAGTTCGCCCTCAAAGATGCCAACGGCAAGCTCGTTCGCTCCGCGGATCTGCTCGCGCTCGGTCCGCTGGTCCTCAAGTTTTTTCGTGGTCGCTGGTGTCCCTATTGCATGACGGAGCTCGAAGTCTGGCGCGACCTCTACGGCCGCCTGCGCGACCGGGGCGTCTTCCTGGTTGCGATTGGCCCGCAGATCGCACGCCAGTCTGACTTCATGGCCGGCCAGCACGGTCTTCCCTTCCCCATCCTCGCCGACCCGGACAACAAAGTCGCCGAGCAGTTCGGCCTCGTCTACACCATCCCCGAGTACCACCGCGACTACTACCTTTCCATCCTCGTCAACATCCCCTTCGTCAATGGAGACAAGAGCTGGCGCCTGCCGCTGCCGGCAACCTACGTGCTCGATCGCGGTGGACGAGTTGTGTATGCCGAAGCCCACGCCGACTTTCGCGTGCGGCCCGAACCCGAAGAAGCGATGGCGGCGGCGTTCGCCGCCTGCAGCCATTGACGCACAGGCCCGCTGCGCGCGGGAAGCAGGGACGTCACAGCTTCACAGGTGCTGACCGCACGGGGGACTGTCCGTCCGGCTCGCGCGCTTCGCGCCGCGATTCACAGTTTCACAGATTCACAGGGTCACTGCCGATTGAAGCGGAGTTAGCGGGGAACCATGGAGAAGGGAGTGGGGAATAGGGAGTAAAGTGCAAAGACTCTTGCTCCGGGCAGCTTCACCCGAAATAGCAGTTTCACCCGGAATACCAGCTGAGCGGCCGGCATGGCGTTGATCCTGTCGAATTTTCGAGGCCCGAAATTGCGATTTGGTCAATCGGTATACCCCCGGGGGGTAGGGGGAGGGGGGGGTACCTATTTTTCCCCTTATCCTGAACATTCAGGGCCGGTTAGCGCTGAGAAAGTGCGTTCTATACCGCACTTATGCGCACATTTGCAGCAAGGCAGCGAGTCGGCGAGTTGGCGAGTCAGCGTTCGGCCGCCCGCTCACCGCAAAGAACGCAAGGACGGGCACAGAGCATTTTCCTACGGAGTGCAAACCCCGGCGGCGGTTGCCACTTACCGCTCGAATTCACCACTACTTCTAATTCATCACTACTTCTATTGTGGACTTTTGCGCCTATTAGACTGCAAGGCACGCGAAAGAATCGCATGTTTGGAATGTGGGGTTTGCGAGGAAAGTTGGGATTGCCCGCTTGACAGGAACAGGCAGGACCGGCGGAAGCAGCCTTGCCTCACGTACCAACCATCCGCGAAATCCGCGCCTCGATCTCAGCAACCATCGCCCCGCGCAGCAGGATCACCTTGCTCCGCGATGACGCGCCGCCGACCAGGTCCACTGCCACTTTTGAAAGGCCGAATGTCTTTGCGAGAAACGCGAGCAGCGCTTCGTTGGCGCGGCCTTCCACCGGCGGAGCCTGCACCGCAACCTTTAACTGGGCCGCTGCGCCCTCGCCGTAGATGCCCAGAATCGCCGACTTCTTCGCACCGGGCTGCACCCGCACAGCCAGCGTCACGCCGCCGGCAACGGCGCGGAGCATCAGGCCGGTCCTGCGTAAGGCGCGCGCTTGCCGAACAGTGCTGTCCCGATCCGTATCCGCGTCGCCCCTTCTTCAATGGCCAGCGCAAAGTCGCCGCTCATGCCCATGGAAAGGGTGTGCAACTTCAACTTCGGATGTGTCGCAACCCAGCGATCGCGCCATTGGCGCAGGCTACGAAAACAGGCGCGCGTTTCTTCATCATGCGCACCCCACGGTGCGATTGTCATGAGTCCGCGAACATCGAGATGCGAAAACCCCGGAAGGGCTTCAAGGAGTTGCGCCGCTTCGGCAGACTCCGGCTCGAGTCCTTCTTTGGTCTCTTCGGGACTGAGCTTCACTTCAAGCAGCACAGGCAAATGCTTGCGGAGCTTTCCGGCAGCTTCGTTCAACCGCTCGGCGAGGCGCAGCGAATCTACCGAATCGACTCCGTCAAAAAGCTCCACGGCGCGGCTTGCTTTATTCGACTGCAGATGGCCGATGAGATGGACAAGGATCGGCGTGTCCGATGCGGCGATGGCGCCCTCTGCGCGCAGCGGCGCCAGTTCGTCGGCTTTCGCGGCAAACTCCTGTACGCGGTTCTCGCCGAAGAGCCGCAGTCCCAGCCTTTCCGCTTCGGCAATGGTCGCGGCGGGATACGTCTTCGACACCGCCATGAACTCAATCTCGCTGCGCTTGCGGCCCGCGCGGCGGCAGGCGGCATGAATTGCTTCTTCGAGCTTTGCGAGATTCTCGGCCAGCGCTGTCATCGAAGCCTCACCGCCCGTGATCTTCGAGATACTTCTCTGCCTCGAGCGCGGCCATGCAGCCGGAGCCTGCAGCGGTGATTGCCTGGCGATAGCGGCGGTCCTGCACGTCGCCGCAAGCGTACACGCCCGCCACTACGGTTCCGTGATGCGTGGTGAAGACATTGTTCTGGGTGCGAATGTAGCCGTCCTCGTCCAGATCGATCTGGCCGGTAAACATTTTGGCGTTGGGTTCGTGGCCGATGCCGAGAAACATTCCTTCCACGTCGAGAGTGCTCTTCTCCCCGTTGGCCACGTTGCGCAGGCGCAGGCCCTTCACCGATTTCTCTTCAACACCCAGCACTTCATCCACCACGGTGTTGGTTTGCAATTCGATATTGGGGTGAGCCATCGCCCGCTCCAACATGATTTTCGATGCGCGGAACGCATCGCGGCGATGTAACAGCGTCACCTTCGAGGCAAAACGCGTGAGAAACAGCGCTTCTTCCATCGCGGAGTCGCCGCCGCCAATCACGGCGATGGGCTTGCCGCGGAAGAAGAATCCGTCGCATGTGGCGCAGCTGGAAACACCGTGGCCGATCAAGGCCTGTTCGCTGGGAATGCCCAGCCAGCGCGCGCTGGCGCCCGACGCAATGATGAGGGTGCGCGTATGAATCTCTCCGGCAGAGGTGTTCAGGCGATAAGGATGGCTCTTGAGATCAACAGAATTCAGATGCGCCAGCTGAAACGTTGCGCCGAATCGGGCAGCCTGCTTCTTCATGTTGTCGATCAGTTCAGGCCCCTGAATTCCATCGGGCCAGCCGGGAAAGTTCTCGACCAGCGTGGTGATGGAGAGTTGCCCACCGGGCTCATGGCCTTCGAGAACCAAGGGGTTCAGACCGGCACGTGCGGTGTAAATGGCGGCAGTGAGCCCGGCGCAGCCGGAGCCCAGAATTACGGTATCGCGAGTTTCTGTCATCAGGTTTCCCGTTCTCGATTGTAGACGGAGCCAATCCTCCACCCGCCGGCCCAGCTCAGGCTCCGCTGTGGAGAACTGCGCAACCGAACAATCCTATGTAAAGATGACGGACATGGCGAATTTGACTCTGATCTACGGAATGCGGCTGCTGCCGGAAGGCGAAGTGAGCGAAATCCAGGACGCGACGCTGAAGCTGGCCAATGGGAATGAAGCCCATGTGACCATGCATGTTCTGGAGGGTTCGCGCGAGCAGATTGAGACCCAGCTGAAACAGAGCCTCGACGCATTCTTCGACTTCTATCCTGAGATCTAAGTGCTCCGCATGCTTCCCGTCCGGAGTGTCGCTCGGAGTCTGCGCCTCTGCTCTCAGGCGAAATTTGCCTTTTGAGTCCGCTTTCCTAGTCGTCCGAGATGCGGGCTGAAGTCTGCGCTCCTGCTTTGGCCTTGATACTTTGCTTCACGCGCAGGTTATCGAGAGCGTATTCAATGTAGCGCGGCTCATAGTGCGACGGCTGCCCCATGAATTTGCAGGTGGCCACCACCTGGTCCACGACGAACCTGGGCATGTAAGCGGCAAAGTCCATCTTCTTTTCATCGCGCAGCTTGCGCACGATGGTCTCAAAGATTTCATCCGGCAGCGTCATGCCCTGCTTCTGGCTCTCGATCTGGAAGATGCGTTTGAAGTTCTCCAGACTGGGGGCGCCCACTTCAATTTTGTAAGGAAGCCGGCGCAAGAACGCCGGATCCATCAGGTCTTCCGGTTCCAGGTTGGTCGAGAAAATAATCAGCTCTTCGAAAGGAATGCTGAAGCTCTTGCCGGTGTGCAGTTTCAGAAAGTCGATGCGGCTTTCGAGCGGCACAATCCAGCGATTCAGCAAGTTGGTGGGACTCACAAGCTGGCGTCCGAAGTCATCGATGATGAAACAGCCGCCGAGGGCTTTGACGTGCAGCGGGGCCTCGTAGTAGTGGCCGGTTTCGTCGTAGCGCAGGTCAAGCATTTCGAGCGTGAGTTCGCCACCGGTGACAACGAACGGCCGCCTGCAGGGCACCCAGCGGGCATCGAAGGACTCGCGGCGAATGACGCTGAACTCACCATCATCGGCGGTGTCGGTCGGATCGAGCGGAATGTGAATGCTGGGATCGTGGACGCGAATGATCTGGCCTTCCACCACAACGGAGTACGGCACGTAGATGACATCCTGAAAGACATTGGTGATGCGCAGCGCGGTAGAGGTCTTGCCGTTTCCAGGCGGCCCATAGAAAAGAATGGCGCGGCCGGAGTTGAGCGCGGGGCCCGCCTGCTCAATCAGGCTCTCGTCAAACGTCAAGTCACTCAGACCTTTGCGCAGCCGGTCGTAGGTGATGAGTTCGTTGGTGAGCTTTTGCAAGCTGACCTGTTCGTTGAACTCATCCAGCGTGACCGGGGCAGGACCGGTATAGCGAAGGCGTGAAAGTGCATCGAGCGTCCACTGGCGGCCTGTTTCGGTGAAGGAGTAGCTCAGATCGATGGGATTGTCTTCCTGCCGCGAACCAAGAGTCTGCAGCAGGTTGCGCTTCACGGCCATCTGCACGAGGTCGAGAACGATGTGGTAGGGGAGTTTGATGGCGTCGATGAACTGGCGGGTAGTTTCGAGGCGATCGCGGTAAATGAGTTTCAACAGCAGACCCATCAGGTCGACTTCGTCGATTCCGGTGGAGCGAATGTCCGGCGGTTCGGCAGGAATCCGGTGGAGGAAGGAGTCGAGGCGTTCCCGGGTGATGGCGCCAATCGCGACGAGGTTGTCGCCCAGACGCCCGCCCGACGTTGTCAGGCGCTCGAGCGCCTTGGCCACGTCTTTTTCGGTGATCAACTTGGCCCGGATCAGCAGGTCCCCTAGCCGCAAACGAGTAGCGATGACGTCCTCCTTGTTGCAGCTTCCGATGGTCAAGACAAGACCGAATCGAGAAGCGGGTCACCGAATGGGGGGGTGACCATCAAACCCAAGCAAATTCAATCGACTAAGGACACATTCTAGCGAAGAATTGGCTCGGCGGGAGAACTGAGGTAATGCATAGCGGTTACCTTTTGGGCAGTCGGCGAGCGCAGAGTAGGAGTTACAGGCAATGTCGCTTTTCTGTGTTTTCGATCTCGACGAGATCAGCGATTTCCAACATTTCAGAACCCATTTGGCAACGGTTTTGCAGAGATATTTCAGGTTCCGATCTTATGTTTCGCCGCGTTGAAGACCGGTTGCGGTGGGCAGCGTTCTTGCTTTTGCCCTGTGCGTTTCTTTGTCCGCCTGCTGTCGCGGGGGGACCGAAATATGTCGCCGGCCCGGGTTACTTCAATGCTGGAGTGGTGGGACATCCGCTCCGTTGGAACGGCGGTGTGGTGCGGTACTTCGTCGATCAGGGTCCACTGAGCGCTTCAGTAGACAATCAGCAAGCGGTCGCAATGGTGGATGCGGCTGCGGCGCTCTGGAGCGCGGTGCCCACCGCGGGTGTAACGTTGGTCGACTCCGGTGCGCTGAATGAGGATGTGGCCGGCACGAACGCGCTGCCCGGCAGCGGTGCGGTTGCTGCAACGACGAGGTTCGCACAGCCCGCCGATGTGACCCCCTCAGCAATCAACTACCCGGTTGCCGTGGTTTTTGATGCAGACGGTTCGGTGATCAACGCGCTGGTTGGCGCGGGCGCCAGCGATCCAAATGCCTGCCAGAACAACGGAGTTTTTGCGTGGGTCGACAATGTCAACCCCGATGCAAAGTTTGCGCATGCGGTCCTGCTGTTGAACGGTCTATGCGCAAACACTTCGAGTCGATTGGCGATGATGAGTTTTCAATTGGAGCGCGCTTTCGGCCGCGTTCTCGGGCTCGATTATTCCCAGGTGAATCCAGGAGCACTTGCCAGCGGCGACCCGAACAAGGAACTGGGCATGGCGGTGATGCAGCCAATGAGCGGTGCTTGCGGATCTTTCGGTGGTTCGTGCATTCCTCAGCCAACTCTTCTGCGACCAGACGATATTGCAGCACTCAATCGTCTCTATCCCATCACGGCTTTGAATCAAGCGAGTTTTCCGGGCAAAGAAATCACCGCCGCACACACGATTTCAATTCAGGGGACCGTTTCGTTTCGCGAAGGAACAGGGATGGAAGGCGTGAATGTGGTCGCTCGTCCGCTGGATGCGGACGGCAATCCACTGTACGCGTACACGGTGACTGCCGTCTCGGGCGCGCTGTTTCGCGGGAACCGCGGCAATCCTGTCTCCGGATGGAACGATGCGAACGGCAATCCACTCAACGCTTGGGGTTCCGACGATCCAACACTGCAGGGTTTTTTCGATTTGAGCGGGATCCCGTTGCCGCCGGGCACCTCGACTGCAAACTACGAAGTGAGTTTTGAGCCTATCAACGCTCTCTACATGATGCAGAGCTCTGTTGGTCCGTATGTCGATGGCTCGCCATCGCCGTCTGGGGATCTGCCCACGATCTTCGTCTCGGGAATGACCTCGGGCGCTTCTCAAACGCTGACTGTGCCAGTTGACGACTCGGCGGTTGGGAACTCCAGCGACGCAATCGCAACGGAAAGCGGACCACGGCCGGTGCCGCCGAGCGGCGAGTGGACGGGCCGACTCAGCCAAGTGGGACAGACGGATTGGTTCGCATTCCCGGTGCGGGCTAACCGAACCTTTACCGTCGTGACACAGGCTCTCAACGAGGGCGGCGTGCCGACAGAAGGGAAGGCCATTCCGGCCGTCGGCGTTTGGGATGGATATGATGCGGCGGGTGCGGCTCCAGCGTTGTGGGCACCGGGTTTGAACGGGTACGGGACAGGCGAAACCTTTCTTACAACGCTGTCGCCAAGTGACGATGTGATCCGAATTGGTATCTCGGATATGCGTGGAGATGGCCGACCCGATTACAGCTATGAGGGATGGATCCTGTACGCAGATACCGTGATTCCGTCGCATCTGCCTACAACAGGTGGGCCGATTGTGATTGAGGGTATGGGCTTTCATCCTTCGGATTCGGTGCTGGTGGGCGGCAAAGCCGCTGTCGTCACGAGTGTTTCGCCGAACGAGATCACGGCGATTGCGCCTGCATCCGCTTCAACGGGATCCGTCAATGTGGAGGTTGACGACTTGCCGATTTACTCTGCGGCCGCGGTGATTTCTGCGGGTGTGAGCTATGACGCGGGAACCGGAGACTCGCTCACGCTGGTGACGGCGCCCTCCAACACGGTGCCCATCGGAGTGCCGATTCCGTTCACGGTGACGGCGCTTGGAACCAATCTCACACCAGCTGGAGGCATCACTGTTACCTATTCCGCGGGGAGCGGGACGGCGGCGCTAGGCTGCGGTCAGAGCCAATGCAGCGTGACGACGTCAGGCGATGGAACTGCTACTTTGAGCGTGACGGCACTGAGCACCACTGCCTCGATTGTGACTGCGTCTCTCGCGAATGGAGCGAGTCTGCAGGCTCATTTTACGGGCGGAGCTGCGCCTGTGCTCTCGGCGTTGACACCGAACCTTTCAGTGGCTGCTGGAACGACAGTGGCGTGGACCGAGCAGGCACTGGTGCTGAGCCATGGCACGCCCATGAGTGGACAGACCGTTGCATGGCAATCGGGCAGCGCCGGAATTCTGGCGCAAAGCTCCATGGCGGCAATTTCGAACGGAAGCGGCATCGCGAGCAAAACTCTGAATGTCGGACCGCTGAACGAAGGACAACAAGTGACGAACACGGCGTGTGTGAATGGCACGGCGAACTGCGCGTTGTTTACCGCAACAGGAGCGCGGCCGGAGTATGCAGTTGTTGAACCTGTTTCGGGAACGATGCAGAACCTAAGCATCTCCGGCACGCCCGCACAAATCGTTTTGCGCGTCCGCGATATGAACGGCAATGCGATGGCCGGTGGGACCGTCACGCTCTATCAAGCGCTCTATGCGTGGGCACCGCCGTGTTCGCCGCAGGGACGCTGCGCTTCGTCTGAACTGCTGTCTACCGAGACTTCCACCGCTGTTTCTGCAATGGACGGAAGTGTGATTTTTACGCCAGCCTCGCTGGCTGGCGTTCCGACAGCTTTGGCCGGATTGGCTACAACCGGCAATGCGAGCGCAGTGATGGTGGAGATTGAGCAGCATCCATAATGCAGTACATCTGTGGGACTTCCTGCTTCTTTGGGGCCTGCTCGGGCATCATAAAACTGAGCGAGGTTGAACCTTGATTCCTACCAAGCCCATTTCCCAAGCAGGTCCGGCACGGCGTCTTCGCGTGGTGATTGTGGGTGCAGGCTTTGGCGGATTGCACGCTGCCAAGAGCCTGGCGCATCTGCCGGTGGATGTGACAGTTGTCGACCGGCGCAATCACCACACGTTTCAGCCATTGCTTTACCAGGTGGCGCTTGCGGTTCTTTCACCGGCAGACATTGCGCAGCCGATCCGGTCGATTCTGCACCGGCAGGAAAACACCGAAGTGCTGATGGATGAGGTTGTCTCGATCGACACGCGGGCGAAGCAGGTTGGTCTCGGCTCGGGCGCATCTCTGGGGTACGACTACCTGGTGCTGGCGACGGGGGCGACGCACTCGTATTTTGGTCATGACGAGTGGGCGCCTCTTGCGCCGGGGTTGAAGACGATCGAAGACGCGACGGAGATTCGGCGACGCGTGCTGCTTGCGTTCGAACTCGCCGAGCGGCAGATGCAGGAACATGGCTGGCATCCGCCGTTGAACTTTGTGGTGATTGGCGGTGGGCCGACGGGAGTGGAACTTGCCGGAGCCATCAGCGACATTGCGCAGCTCTATATGAAGCACGATTTTCGGCACATCGATCCCGCGAAGGCGCGCGTGATGCTGCTGGACAATGGACCGCGAGTGCTGGCAGCCTACCCGCCGGATCTTTCGGCGAAGGCCGAAGAGACTTTGCGCAAACTCGGCGTGGAAGTGCATACCCGAACGAATGTCGGCGCCGTGGGTGCGGGTTGGGTGGAAGCGAACGGCGAGCGCATTGAAGCGGCGGTTACGCTGTGGGCTGCGGGTGTGCAGGCTTCGGCGCTGGGCAAGCTGCTGGGCGCCCCGACGGACAAGCGCGGATGCGTGCTGGTGGATGATCAGCTGAACCCTCCGGAGATGCCGGAGGTGTTTATCCTCGGCGACCTGGCGCATTTTGAGCAGAATGGACGCCAGGTTCCTGGAGTGGCGCAGCCCGCGATGCAGATGGGCGATCATGTGGGGCGCGTAATCACCGCCGATTTGACAGGCAAAACGCGACCTGCGTTCCGCTACTTCGACAAGGGCGACATGGCGACGATCGGGCGCATGGCGGCGGTGGCCAAGGTGGAATGGCCGTTCAAAGCGCACATGAGCGGATTACCGGCGTGGCTGACGTGGATCACCGTGCATATCTTCTTCCTGATCGGGTTCCGCAACCGGATCTCAGTGTTTGCGGCCTGGGTGTGGACCTATTTCACGTTCACGCGTGGAGCGCGCTTGATCACGGGTGACCAACGCCTTCCGGGCTGGCAGGAGCAACTGGACGCAGGCCCGGAGAAGAAGGAAGAGGCGCACGCGGTCGAGGTGCGCTAGACATTGCGGTGAGTCAGTGAGGCGGCAACGCTCCGCGTGACGCCTCTTAATTCCACTATCCGCTTTTTGTTGAATCCGTCTGCGAAATCCAAAGCTGGGCGAGACACCGACCTCATGGAATGAGGGATTTGCGTCGGAATTTAGGGATTTCGTCCCCGTCTTCCGGAACAGCGGAAAATTTTGGGTTTGAGTTCCCAGGATTGTGCAGGCTGTGCCGACTTCATCCTGGGGTCTTTTCGTCTCGTCCCGTGGGGACGGAAGACGGAACCAGTTGATGGGGACCCTGACGGTTTGGGACAGGCGAGCCTGAGCAGAACGCAAAACCATTGAAGGGGGAAAAGCCCCGGATAGCGGCGAAGGGGTCGGGTAAACTGGGTAAAGTCATGCTTGATCTGGGGTTTGTCCGGGGGAACCTGGAAAAAGTGGAAGAAAAGCTGCGGGCGCGGGGGGCCGATCCGGCGGCGCTGCTGGGCGATTTCAGGACTCTGGATCAGCGGCGGCGCGACGCGATAACTCAGGCGGAGCAGCTGAAGGCGCGGCGAAACGATCTGAGCCAGCAGGTGGGTGCGCTGAAGAAGTCGGGACAGGATGCGACGGCGTTGATGGAAGAGACGCGCGCACTGAAGTTCCAACTGGACGACCTGGACGCGAGTGCAGCGACGCTGGACGACGAGATGCGGTTGTCGCTGGCGCGGATTCCCAACCTGACGCGTGACGAAGTGCCGGCTGGACTCTCAGAAGAAGACAACGTGACGGTGAAGACGTGGGGCGAGAAGCGCACGTTTGACTTTGAAGCGAAGCCGCACTGGGAGATTGGCGAGGCACTGGGCATTCTGGACCTGGAGCGCGCGGCGAAGCTGAGCGGCGCGCGGTTTGCGGTGTACATGGGTGCGGGGGCGCGACTGGAGCGGGCGCTGATCGGATTGATGCTGGACATGCACACGCAGCACCATGGATATACCGAAGTGCTGCCGCCGTTCATGGTGAATTCGAAGAGCCTTTTTGGAACGGGGCAGCTGCCGAAGTTTGCGGACGACTTGTTTCGCTGTTCGGATGCCGATGCGGAGGCTGTGAGCCGCGGTGAATTCAAAGACAACGATCACTGGCTGATTCCGACAGCAGAAGTGCCGGTGACGAATCTCTATCGGGACGAGATTCTGGAGGAAGCGCGGCTGCCGATCAATCTGACGGCGTACACGCCGTGTTTTCGTGCGGAAGCGGGAGCGGCTGGGAAAGATACGCGAGGAATTATCCGGCAGCATCAGTTCCAGAAGGTGGAGCTGGTGAAGTTTGTGCGGCCGGAGGAGAGCGACGCGGAGCATGAGAAGTTGACGCGCAATGCAGAAGAGATTCTGGAGGCGTTGAAACTGCCCTACCGGCGGGTGCTGCTGTGCGCGGGAGACACGGGATTTTCGTCTGCGAAGACATTTGACCTGGAGGTGTGGCTGCCGGGACAGCAAGTGTATCGGGAGATTTCGTCGTGCTCGAATTTCGAAGCATTCCAGGCACGGCGGGCGAATATCCGGTTCAAGCCGGCAGGGGTCAAGGGCAAAAACGAGTTTGTGCACACGCTGAACGGGAGCGGACTGGCGGTGGGCCGGACGTGGCTGGCGGTGCTCGAGAATTATCAGCAGGCCGATGGGTCGGTGCTGATTCCCGAGGTGTTGCGGCCCTCTATGGGTGGCCTCGAACGCATTACGAAGCAAGGTTGAGATGAACAAGACGCTGAAGAGCTATTTCTACTGGACATATCCGCGCGGAAACGTTCACTACGACGTGATGGTGTCGTTGATTCTGCTGTTTATTTTTGTGACGCCCCACTTTTGGAATTTCGGGGACAAGCCGGCGCGAGCGGCGGGCCCGGCGCATCCAATTCAAGTAGTAGGCGATGGGCAGCACGGGGTGATTGTTTCGCTGGATGCGGGGGATGTGGCGATTCCCGCGGGTGCAACAGAGAAGGAAGTGAAGAAGGCGCTGCGCCAGGCAATTGAGCCTGTGACGGGAGACGCCGTATCTGTGGTGCATTGGGAGACGGCGCGCGACAGCCAGGGCAACCTGATCTGGAAGATCTGGGCCCAGCGCTAGGTTGGATGTTCCCGAGAGCAGCCGCTCACGTCCAATGAATATGGGGAGATCATGAGCTTAAGAAAGAACCTGATTCTGGCAGTCGCGTTTGCGTTGATTGCCGTGCCGGTCCGCGCTGCGTTTGCGGCGGACGATGTGCAGCGGGTGCTGCACGAACTGGATGCGGCGGCGGCGAAGTTTCACTCGACCGCGGCGGACTTCGAGTTTGACACGTACCAGACGGATCCTTTTCCTGAGAAAGACGTGCAGAAGGGCACGATCTATTACGAACGGAAAGGGACCGCGTTCGAGATGGCTGCCCACATTGAGGAGATGAACGGGAAGCCAGTGCCAAAGATTTACTCCTATTCGGAGGGCGTGTTCAAGCTGGATGAGCCGTTGATCGACCAGGTAACGACGTTCAAGAACGCGGGCAAGTTTGAAAGTTATGTGATGCTGGGATTCGGAGCGAGCGGCAAAGAGCTTTCAGACAAGTGGGACATTCGTTACGTGGGGCCGGAGACGGTGGACGGAGTGAAGACGGAAAAGCTGGAGCTGGTGGCGAAGGACCCGACCGTCCGCAAGAACATTCCCAAGGTGACGGTGTGGATGGATACGGCGCGCGGCGTGAGCTTGAAGCAGATTTTTGACGAGGGGCAGGGACAGAGCCGCGTGAGCGTGTACTTCAACATCAAGTTGAATGAGCCGCTACCGGCGGATGCGTTCAAGTTGAAGACAGACAGCAAGACGCAGTTTGTGGAGCATTAGGAAAAAGCTCTGAGCCGACCACTTTCAGCCTGGGAATTGCCCAGCGCAACGATGCGGCTTCACTGAGTTTCGATGTTGCGCGATTCCCTTGTCATTTCCGTACAGTCTTCTTGAAAAATCCATAGCGCTCGCGCGGCTGCGGGTGATACGCTTCTGCGCACCGCAGTAGAGATCAGCGCGCGTCTGAGGGATCCGGGTTGGCATGGGCTCTGACTTCAAAGTCAGGTTGATCCTGTCTCTGGATCTTTTGGCGAGGGTCCAAGGGACAGGAATGGGCCGAGCTTATTGTGCGCGGGATGCGGCAGACATCAACGGAAAGGCGAGACCGGAGGCAGGATGAGCATGGCGAAGAAGAACGGATTTCTGGTGCACGTGGGCGTGATGATGGCGGTGGCTGGAGTTGTTTCGGTTCCTCTGGCAGCACAGGGAACGGCGGGCGCTGCGAGTGCGGTACCGTTGCAGCCGTACACTGCGCCCGATCAGAGCGCTTCTGCCGGTGTGCCATCGGGATGGAAGGTGACCCAGGGTCAAGGGACTTATATCCAAATGACCGGGCCACAGGGCGAGAATCTTTCGCTGGGGATTGCCTACATTGCGCACAACGGCGGGTACGCGGCGGGACAGCGTGTGCCGGCAGGCGTGGACTTGGTCATGCCGTATTCGACGAAGCTGACGGACAAGCTGGTGCTGATTCTGCAGAACGGAGCGAAGCTGGCAGGCAAGCCGATTCCGCAAATTGCTTTTCAGACAGCGTTGCCGCTGCAGTTGCCTGCGCAGTTGGGGCAATGCGGGCGGTTCGTCATCAGCCTTACGGGGGGGTCAACGCCGTCGAAGGCCATGGGGGCGATCTGCTCGCTTCCGGTGGATTCGGCGGGCTTTTACAAGAACATTCTGCTGATCGGGTTTGCGCCGGCTTCGGTTGCCGCGCAGGATGCGCCGACGGTGCAGGCGGTTTTTGCGAGCTACAAGGTGCCGACGGCGATGCTGGAAAGAAAGCTGGCGCCATTTACAGCACCGCCGGCGGCGGCGCAAGCTCCGGCGAATGCTGCGACAACCGCCGCGGAGACGCAAGCGATTTTGAAAGCGACTGCAAACGCGCAGAAGGTGAGCGATGTAGGCGCAGAGTGCTTCGATCTGGAAGTGCTGCGCGAGACGCCGGATCGACTATTGCCGCCGGAATGCAGGCAATAGTTTGGCTGGTGCAGCTTTCAAATGACGGAGCGATTGGTTTTGTGTTTTGTTGATTGAATGGAAAGTCTTGGAATGGAGTGAGCCTCGGCGCGAGCTGGGGCTCAACTTTTTGCGCGAGAAGTAAAAACGCGGGCGAGCGCGACGCCGCCGAGGGCGAAGAGCATGGGAAACCACTCGAGGGTATAGCGCGCCTCGGGCGGGCACACGGTGAAGAGCATGGCAGAGCGCAGGAGGATGTAGGCGAGCATCCAGGCGGCCATCCTGGGGCGCAGACAAAAACCGGCAATGGCGAGGACGAGATAGAACACATTGAGCGCGGCATAGGCCCAGCTGAAGCGGGTTTCAGCGTAGTGGTGTGCGTAGATCCACCAGTCGAGATCGATGGGAAGATTTTCGACGCGGGGGCGCAGCGCCATGTCGACAACGCGACCCAGGGGAAGCCAGAGATCGGAACGCAGGGGATGGGCGGCGATGCGTTCGCGGGCGAGGCGATCGAATGCGGCGTCGAGTTCAGGGGTGATGGTGTAGCCGTTGCTGTTGTATGTATCGGCGAGGGCAGCGGTCTGGGCGCGCTGCTGGGGTGAATCGAAAGCACGGCCAGGCAGCTTGCTGAGGTCCAAGACATCGCCGGGGACGTTCCAAGCGATCTGATAGGTCGAAACGAAGTCGAGGCACCAGGTTTTCATCCATCGATCCCAACCGGGAGAGACGGGATCGCCGGGATCGGTGGCGGACTTGGGCGCGAGGGGCTGAATGACATGGAAGACGCTCCAATTGCGTGCAGTCCAAAGGGCGAAGGGAGTGGCAGCGAGAAGAGCGCAGACGATCGCGATACGGAGGACGGCGCGCGATTGAGCTGGAGGGGTTTTTCGGATGGCGAAGAGAAGCGCTGGAGCGAGAGCGCAGGCGACAAGGGCGCCATCGGGCCGGAGGAGCGCGGCAAATGTGACGGCGAAGGTGAATGAGAGCGCTGGAAGCCAGGCGGGCAGTTCGCGAAAGAGTTGCGCGGACCAGAGGGCAAGGACGATCGAGAAGAGGGTCGGGCCTTCAGTGAGTGGATTGGCGGCGTAGACGGCGGTGAAGGGGCAAAGGGCCGCGAGCCAGAGTGTAGCGTGGAACGCGCGGGTTTGCATTGGAGAGGGAGCGATGCGGCGAGCGAAGTCGGCGAGAAAAAGGCAGCCGACGAGTTCGAGGGCTATTTGAACGAAAGAGGCGGCGGCGTAGTTTTCCATGCCAAAGATCTGGAAGCAGGCGGCGAGGAATAGAGGGTAGCCGGGCAGTCGGATGAGGGTAGCGAAGGTTTCGCCGTGGTCGAGGGTAAGGGCGTAGCGCCCATGGAGGAGCAGGTTTTTGGCGATGCCCCCATAGATGAGCGAGTCGCCGTTGACTTCGAAGAACTTGTGGACCATCCAGAGGCGGAGGATGGCTGCGGCGAGCAAGGCAAATGCAATAGAAACCAGGGTCTGCGTCGGGACGGCGCGGGGACGCGCGGGACTCGATTGACTGGCCGCTGCAGCTTTCATACGATTCAAACTGTACAGCCTCAACCGGCCTGAAGGCGCGGTTGATTGACTGGACTCCTGCGGCATTTGGGCTTCGCGGCTCTTCTGTTGCGCCGGGAGTTCGTGAAACACTCGATATAGATAGACATGCCCGAGAAGCAAATATTCTTCGATCCCCAGAGGAAGCGGTGGAAGCGCCTACGCCGAATTCTGGATATCACCGCGGTGGTGACCACACTGGTGCTGGCGGGCTTCATTTTCAACATCCTGCGGGGCCAGCCGTTGCCTGAACTGTTGCTGCCCAGCCTGCGCCACAACTACAAGGCGCTGCCGGATCGCACGGCCGCGCAGAAAAATGCCAAGCCGCAGAAGCCGGCGCGCCGCAAGACCACGCGGCAACCCTCGCAGATTCCGTTTAACACGGGTGAAGGACTGCGGGCGGCCTATTATGTGCCCTACGACGAGGCGAGCTATTCGTCGTTCAAGCAGCACATTCACCAGATCGACATGTTGTTTCCGGAGTGGCTCCATGTGCAGGCTTCGGGTCCGACGCTGCTGGCGGTGGATAACGAGAGTCACCGGACGTTTCCGGTGATCGACCGCAATACGGTACATGATCCGGATGATCTGGACCGCGTGAAGAAGGCGATCGAACTGGCCAAGGAAGACACCGAAGTCTTTCCGCACGTAAACAACTACGATTCGGCCAACCAGACCTGGGACGCGGGCGTGGGCGCGCTGCTGGCCGATCCGCAGAAGAGCGCGATGCTGCGGCAGCAGATCCTGGAGTTTTTGACGGCATTTCCGGCGTATCACGGGCTTTCGCTGGATTTTGAGAGCCTGCCGGATGCGAGTATCCCGGCGTACACAACGTTCATTCAGCAACTTTATGCGGAGATGCACCCGCACAATCTGCGGCTCTATGTAACGACGGCTGCGGGCACGGAGTCGGCGGAACTGAAGACGATCGCGGCGAACTCCGATGGCATTGTGCTGATGAACTATGACGAGCACGAAGTGGAGAGCGAACCGGGACCGATTGCGAGCCAGACGTGGTTTGTGGGCAACCTGACGCGGGTGCTGAAGGTGGTGCCGAAACAGAAGCTGATTTGCGCGCTGGGCAACTACGGATATGACTGGACGTTGACGATTCCGCCGGCGGTGAAGTCCGGGCATGCGGCAGCGAAGCCGCAGGTGGTGGACACAGTGGATCTGCCCGTCAGCGATGCGTGGCAGCGGGCGTCGGACGCGGACGCCGATCTCGATCTCGATTACAACTCACTGAATCCGCACTTCGAATATATCGATGAAGATGCGAACCAGCGGCACGTGGTGTGGTTCCTGGATGGAGTAACGCTACTGAACGAGATGCGTGCGGCACGCGAGCTTGGCTTGCAGACGTTTGCGCTGTGGCGATTGGGAACGGAGGACAGCTCGCTGTGGAATGTGTGGGACAAGCCGAGCAATCCCACCTCGCTGCAGGCGCTGGACGCGGTGGCTCCCGGGCACGAAGTGGATTCCGAGGGTGAAGGCGACATTATGCGGGTGACGGAGTTGCCGCAGCAGGGCAAGCGCACCGTCGAAGTCGATACAGATGAGACGGACCCGCGGAAGAAGCTCATTATCGATGAACACATGGACGTGTATCCGCGGACGTACACCGTACAGTACTACGGGTATCACGCGAATGAAGTGGCGCTGTCGTTTGACGATGGTCCCGACCCGAAGTGGACACCGCGCATTCTGGATGCGCTGAAAAAGAGAAACGTGAAGGGAACGTTTCTGATCATTGGCGAAGAAGCGCTAGAAAACATCGGCCTGATAAAGCGCGAATTACGCGAAGGGCATGAGATCGGGAACCACACGTACACGCATCCCGATATCAGCGAAGTTTCGGCACGCGAGCTGGACCTGGAAGTGAAGCTGACGGAGCGCTTGTTTGCCAGCAAGCTGAACGTGCAACCGCTCTATTTCAGACCGCCCTACGACGTGGACGAAGAACCGGACACCGATGACCAGGCTGCGCCGGTGGAACGGATCCAACGCGAAGGATACATTGTTGTCGGCAACAAGATCGACACGGACGACTGGGACGAGCGGGTTCACAAGACTCCGACGGAGATCACGGAGTCGGTGCTGGAGCAGCTGGACAGGATGAAGACGAAGCCGCAGTTCAGGGGCTCGATCATCCTGATGCACGACGGCGGTGGGGACCGCTCCGCGACGCTGGCGGCATTGCCCATGCTGATCGACACGCTGCGGGCGCACGGCTATACGTTTGTGCCCGTGTCGGCGCTGATGGGAAAGACCACCGCGGAAGTGATGCCGCCGCTCAGTTTCTGGCAGCAGATGCGTTCGCTTCCTGACTCGATGGCGTTTTCGACGCTGGCGGTGATTGGCAACTTCATCGTGTTTGTCTTCTTCGTGGGCGATGTGCTGATGAGCGCGCGTTTGCTGCTGGTGGGATTGTTCGCCGTGATCGATCGCTTGCGGCGGCCGCACCGGGTGGCCTCGGAGGGATTCAATCCGCGCGTTGCGGTACTTGTTCCGGCGTACAACGAAGAGAAGGTGATTGTTCGGACTGTGCGGTCAGTGCTGCACTCGGACTACGAGAATCTGCGCGTGATTGTGATCGACGACGGTTCGAGCGACAACACGTTTGAAGTGGCGCGCGAGGCTTATAGGCGCGAGATCGAAGCAGGGCGCGTGCAGGTACTGACGAAGGCAAACGGCGGCAAGGCTGCGGCGTTGAATCATGCGCTGGAGAACATCGAGGAAGAGTTCTATGTAGGCATCGATGCGGATACGCTGATTGCGGCCGATTCAATCACCAAGCTGTTGCCTCATTTTGAAGACCCGACAGTGGGTGCGGTAGCAGGCAACGCCAAGGTGGGCAACCGCGTGAACCTCTGGACGCGCTGGCAAGCTTTGGAATACATCACGAGCCAGAATTTTGAGCGGCGCGCTCTTGATCTGTTCAACGTGGTGACGGTGGTACCGGGCGCGATCGGCGCGTGGCGCACGAAGGCAGTGAAAGCTGCCGGCGGCTATCCGCTGAACACGGTTGCGGAAGACGCAGACCTGACGATGAACCTGCTCGAACACCAGTACAAAGTGGTGTATGAAGACCGAGCGCTGGCGTTTACCGAGGCGCCGATTGATGCGAGCGGGTTGATGCGGCAGCGGTTCCGGTGGTCGTTCGGCATTTTGCAATCGGTGTGGAAGCATCGCGCGGCTTTTGTGCGCAATAAGGCGATGGGGCTGTTTGCGCTGCCGAATATTTTGATCTTCCAGATGTTTTTGCCGCTGGTGTCGCCGTTTATCGACCTGATGTTTCTGGCGGGGATTGTGCACTACCTGATCGACCGGCATTATCATCCGGAAGCGGCGTCGGCAGCGAGCTTTATGAAGCTGCTGGCGTATTTTGGGACGTTCCTGCTGATTGATTTCGTGACGTCGACGGTGGCATTCAGCCTGGAACGGCGGCATCCGGCAAACAAGGGCGATGGCTGGCTGCTGTTCCACATCTGGCTTCAGCGATTTGCGTATCGGCAGGTGTTCTCTATCGTGTTGTTCAAGACACTGAAGCGTGCGATCGATGGGAAGCCGTTCAATTGGGACAAGCTGGAGCGCACGGCGAAGATGAGCAAGGCGACGGAAGCGCTGACCGAGATGCGCTGAAGCACGCGCGTGGGCGGAGACGGGGATTGCGGCGGAGCAGGAACCGCTCTTATGATAGGGCGCGAAGATTGTTGCGAAGGTCGTCCGGGTTGCCATCGGGAATGTGCTTCTCGATTTCGCGATGAACGCGCTGCCAGACGGGGAGGGCGCGGAGCATGAGTTCGTGGCCCGCAGGCGTGAGGGTGAGAACGCGGCTGCGGCGATCCGCAGGATCGCTGGAGACTTTGACCAGGCCGCGGCGTTCGAGGGGTTTGAGTGCTGCTGTGAGCGTAGTGCGATCCATGCCGAGAAGCGACGCAACGGGCGCCATAGGCGGCGGTTCGGGGCGGTTGAGAGACATGAGCAGTGAGAACTGCCCGTTGGTCAGGTCGAATGGGCGCAATTCCGTATCGAAGCGTCGGGCGATGGTGCGGGCGGCGCGCTGCAGGTGCAAACATAAGCAGCAATCACGAACCATGAGAGTAGCTTCAAACGGAAGCCTTTTTTTGCTTGACACGAGGAAATAATAGTTGATATCAACATAATTGTCAATTGATTCCCCCTGGCCTGTTTCCCTGGGCCTATTCCCTGCGGGAGGTCCTCATGCGGTTCCTACACGATCTGAAGATTGCGATCCGTTCTCTATCGAATGTGAGCACGTTGTGGTTCACAGTTGCGCTGACTTTGGCGCTTGGCATTGGCGCGAATGCGGCGATCTTCAGCGTGGTGCGCGCGGTGCTGCTGCGGCCGCTGGCGAACGAGGACGAGGGGCGACTGCTGTATATACGGCAGAGCGCGCCCGGGATTGGCGCCGCGAATACAACGTTTTCGGTTCCCGAGATCAAGGACATTGGTACGAGTCTGAAGACGATCAAGGAACTCGGCACATTCTCCGAGGTCGACTTTACGGTGGTTGGCCTGGGGACGCCGCGGGAGATTCCGGCAGGCGTGGTGGATGGGAATTATTTCGATGTGATGGGGCTGAAGCCAGTGCTGGGGCGCCTGCTGTCGCCTTCGGATGACGGGCCGAATGCGCCTGGGGCGATCGTGCTGACCTATCACTTCTGGAAGTCGTCGTTGCACTCTGATCCGAGCGTGCTGGGAAAGACGGTGCGACTGGAGAGCTATAGCGGCGCGCGCTCCGCGGTGGTGGTGGGCGTGCTGGAGCCGTCGGTTCCCTACCCTGTGGCCACGGAGATAATTGCGAACGTGGTGACGAGCCCGCAT
>DATHMP010000033.1:0-46436 GCA_035487015.1 Occallatibacter sp.
GTTCTATACCGCACTTATGTGCACATTTGCTGCATTGGCTCGAACGGAGATTTGCCGCAAAAGGAAGCGGCGACCCGGATGGGATCGCCGCGTTTCTTTTTCTACTCCTGAACCAAGTCTACGCGTTCGAAGGGTATTGGACTGCAAAGGTGAATGAGGGATTGGAAACGTTGGTCATGGGTGGGTTCCATTTTGGGAATGGGCGCGAGTCAGCGAGCCAGCGAGTCGGCGAGTCGGCGAGTCGGCAGGGAAAGGTCGAAGGTTTCGCACCCCAAGTTCGTCGTCGATCGGCATCGCGAAGCGAATGGGTGCGCCACCCGCCCACCCCCACACGCACCAAGGCCGCACGACTCGCGTGCGGCCCAGGCTGCGTTCAACGGCAGGCAGCTAAAAGGAAAATCTCTGCGTCTTGGTTCGACAGGGAGTCGCATCCAGGTGCACCCCGAGCAAGCGTGCATCGCACTCAGGGCTCACGAACACCGTGAGACGTTTTTTCCTTTAGACGCTGATTTCGCCATTCGATTTACCCTGCAGCAACCGAAGTTCCTCTGCAGCTCCCAACTGGGGGAGACGTGTCCACCTCAACCCGGCGCCGACAGGCGGCGTTTGCGACGATCGCAGAGCAGAGGATGGAGTCATTCATGGAGGACAACATCATTGTCCAACGATCCACCCATTTCGTTGATAAGGACGATGGTCTCATTGGAAAGGTACAGCCCACGAGGCTCCTCGGTCTTCTCGTATTCAGTGACAAGCTGAAGATATGTAACGCAGTCCGGCCCGCTCTGCTTCCTAATGATCGGAAAGATCGCCCTATACTCCGCTAGAAGCTTCTTCAACCCAGCATCTGGGTCATTCGCATCAAGGAGGACCCGTGGAGTATTCCAATTCCACCACATGGCTCCTGAGCCGTTGTTTTTCGGGGCCTTCGTCTCTTTGACGACGGCCTCTCGGAGCTTCGCTTCGTGGTCAATCGCGCGAACCACAGTCTCGTCACTAACCACCCGAATGTATGCGTGAATCCTCATTTGTTCACTTCCAAGTAGCATGGGTTTCGATCCCTGGGACGCCTGTGCCACACGTGCCTACAGGCTTTATCGAAATCGATCCATCCGAGCATGCGCAGATGTCCCAGGCACTCAGGTTGCTCTTGCCGACATAATCCGCCTTGAACGCGTGTGGATCATCGATTCTGGCTGAGTCCAAATTGCCATTTGCTGGCTTTCTTGCAGCTCTTGACCGAGCACGCCCCTCCCTTTCTACGCCACCGCCTCCAGAGAGTCCAACGGCTGTCCAGTTCTCAGTCTCACTCGCAAGAAAGTCGTATGCGCACGTGATTGCGATTTGAGTAGCGATCGCACCGGAAGCGGCCTGAAGAGAAGTGATTATAAGAGCGCCGTATTCGATTCCACCGCTTCCTCTGACAGCGACAGCGGTTGATCTCCCGCTAGGGTCCCAGCTATTGATAGGATCCCCGCCCGCATAGAGATACCTGTGCAAGGTCTTGGGATCAGTGACATCTCCATCGTCCGGGTCGCGACTGACGAACCGGCCGGTGATGGGGTTGTAGTATCTGGCGCGGAGGTAGTAGAGACCTAGATCGCTGTCCCACTGTTCGCCGCGGTAATGGCCGGTATGACGGGACGCTGTACTGGCGAGCAATGTCGGGACTGACGTCGTAATTGTAGGCGCAGCAATCGTAGGCATTATCCCATTTCCCAAACCCAGGGACATGGGGCACCCCGATTTGAGGGTCAGTCGTCATCCCGAGACCTGGGCCACCGCCGTAAACGGAGCTCTTGTGCGGCCACGCTTATTGTGCATCTCATGCGCCTTTTGCCGGATTCTGTCCTGGGCTTTCAGGCATCAAGAGAACGAGACTCTGAGCGGAAGGGCGGTCGATTATCGGCATTCCATCGTATCTAATGATTTCAAGCATCGACATGAATCCACCCTTTCCGAGATGGAGAATCACTGCGATGTCTGCTCCGTCCGCATCTTTGCAGCTGGCTTCCGCAACAGGTGCAAACTTCCCCGGAGCTCCAGTCCCTCCATCGCACTGCAGTGTCAACGTCCCATCGTCTTGAATTTGCTTCCCCTTCACATGGCTCAGTTGCGTCTTTAACTCAACACGCCCGTGAATTGCGGCTTCCAGGAGTCTCTCCAATAGGCCTCGCTCTCGAACGCTGAGCTCTCGAAATTCGGTATCCAACTTTGCCTCCGCGACTTCAAAAATGATCAAGGTATGTTCTGCGGAAAGTAGGTGCTGACCCGCAGGTCGGCCGCCGAGACCACAAAAACGCGTACGGCCCATGGAATATTGTCGAGTATATCCATCGTGAACATCAGATCGAATATGTTGCCGACTGTGCCACCCGATTCTTGGACGTCGGCAATATACTCCCTTACGACTTCCTCGATGTACTCCTCAATCTCTGGTTCCGAAAGCTCCAACCCTTCGGCAACGAGATGGTCTAGACCGTGACTTGAAAATCCGATCTCGGCATTCTCCAAATCTACTTCGACTAAAGCGGCTCGCCCGCTGGGATCACGTCGGTTAACAGGATCGCTGATCGCGTACAGATATTTGTGCAGTGTTCTAGGGTCCCTGATCTTTCCCTCTTCTGGGTCCCTGGACATGAACCTTCCGGTGAGCGGGTTGTAATATCTGGCGCGGAGGTAGTATAGCCCCAAGTCGGAGTCGTATTGTTCGCCGCGATACAGGAACTCATTCGGTGTTGAGCCGGTCTTGTTGAGCAGGTTCCCGAAGGCATCGTATTCGTAGCTGTCGATGACGACCGGCGAACTCGGCGCTGGGTCGATTGCGCAAGTTACGGCGACCGTCATAGATGTAGACTCTTCGTCGTGACGCTGTTCCCGTTTACAAAAACGAGGGACTGGGCACCCTCAGACTGGTTTGGATAGGTCATCGGCACCGGGGCCTCTTGCCACCGTGGCGAAAAAAACCCCGTCGCGGTCGTCGACCGCGATTGACTTCGCCATCTCCAGGCCCTCTATCAACACCTTGAACTTTCCGTCGGTCATCTTGATGCTCTGCAGGACTCTGCAAATGCAACCAAATTGCGAGATCTCCGAAGTTTTCGGATCCTCAACGACGGCGTCATGCTGAGTTGCAAGGAATACCTTGTGATCGTTTGCTATGGCATATTCGAGGGCGCGGACGCTGGACTTGCGTCCCACCACAAATGGAGTCTTCATCCCTGGAACAAGCACCATATCCCGAAGAGGCACCATCGGAAATCTGTACGATTCGCTCGATCCGGTGGTGGATGCGCTCACAACTGGCCGCGCTGATCCCTGCTTGGCCTCCGTGATCGGCTGACGATCTTTTCGCACCTTCTCGACCAATCTAAACAAAGTCATAACGAATGCCGCACCACCCAGCATTGTGCCGCCGTCCGAGGGCCCTCGTTTGATCCAAGCATCAACAAAGATAATTGCCGTGCCGAGACAGAGGAGCCCGGTGCCGTACGCGGGATGGGAGCTAAGCTTTCGCCACGAAAAATCAAGAACGAGTACGAAGACGATTGTGACTAGCAGAATCGTCTCCGCCCCGAGATGATGATTCCCGCCAGCAAACAGTCCGACAAAGGCGAAGCCTAGTCGATCCGGCGTGGATACTCCGAGTAGTTTACCCATCTGCATTTCTCCGTTGTTCGTTCGTCCTCCAACTCCTTGATGTGCACCAAAGAGCCTTGTCAAAGAAGACTGGCAAGATCACCTGCTCCGCTGTTGCTGTCCCGATAGCGCTAATTGATCGGCGTACCTGGAGGAGGATTCCAGCACTCCAAGCCACACCAGCCAGGTGGAAGCCCTGGCGGAGGCGGTGGAGGGGGCGGTGGAGGCTGCGGCGGTTCGGGCGGGGGCGGTGGCGGAAAATACGGTTTCAAGCTGCGGTAACAGCCCAAGAAGGCGGCAGCGCCTCCCACCGCACCGCCAACGAGGTAATCCTTTTCTGCGATGCTATAAACGGTAAGTCCAATGCCGGTGAAGCAAAGCGCAAGATCCTTGGCAAACTCTGATGTGCCGACCTCAACTTCAGCGAATTTTGGCCCTTCTTCTAGATCAACCTCGGCCAAATCGTCGCGGCCGCTGGGATCGATTCTGTTGACCGGATCACCGCCCGCATAGAGATACCTGTGCAAGGTCTTGGGATCAGTGACATCTCCATCGTCCGGGTCGCGACTGACGAACCGGCCGGTGATGGGGTTGTAGTATCTGGCGCGGAGGTAGTAGAGGCCGAGGTCGGGGTCGTAGGCTTCCCCACGGTAGAGGTATGAGTTCGGTGTGGAACCAGTTGAACTGATCTCATTCCCGAAGGCGTCGTAATCGTAGCTGTCCGTAACGGTGCCGCTTGCGCTGGCGAGTTGCCGAACATTTCCCTCGCCATCATAGACATAAAAGCTGGGCGTGAAAGCGCCACTGACGATTCTGTCCTCGCTGATCCGCTGGAACCCGTAGGTATACGTGGTGCTCACCACGCCGTTCGTCAGCTCATCAATCACCTGCGGGTAGCCCGTGGGGTTCAGGTCGTCAATCAGGTAAGAAGTGGTCGTCGTGACGCCACCCGAAGTGACCCGTTTCGATACCCGATTGCCATCGCCGTCTCGCCCCGGCGACGAAGACCTGTCGCCGGGAACCCCTTCGTCGATGATCTCCTCGGCACCCGGGCCACACTCCATATGGGATTTCATTTCCTAGATGGTCTCACTTTTCGCTAGTAAGGCACAGGCAGGCACGCGCGGAAAAAGCAATGGGTGGGTCAGCCATCGGTTCATTGGGCGAGGTTGGCTTGAGTCAATGCCCTTGCGAGCCGGATGAGTCCGCGGCGTATGGAAAGCTCGTCGAAGCCGCCAAAGCCGAGGAGCACTGCCTGGGGGTCAGGGCGTTTCAGGGTGCATCGATCGACGGCAAGGACTTCAACTCCCTGAGCCGCGGCCAACTCTTCTGCCTTTCGTGAAGGCATGTGATTTTTGAGATACCCGATGGTGTAGAGGCCAGCCCGGACGTTTGAGATCTCGAGCAGCCCATCGAGATATTGCCTGGCTCCCTCGATGAGTGTTGCGAGGCGCTCGGAGTAGAGAGTGCGCATTTTCCGCAAGTGCCGCGCGAGGTGCCCGTCGACAATGAAATCGCAGAGGACGGCCTGATCGAAAGAGGCGTTGCGGAAGTCGGTGCGGTAACGGAAGCTGAGGAACATATCGATCAGCGGCGCAGGCAAAACGACGTAGCCGACGCGCAAGGCGGGAAAGAGCGTTTTGCTGAACGATCCGATGAAGATCACGCTGGAGTGATTGTCGAGATTCTGCAGGGCAGGCACGGGCGGCCCCTCAAACCGGTACTCGCTGTCGTAATCGTCTTCAATGACGAAAGCGCCGGTGCGCGCGGCCCAGGAAAGGAGGGCCATGCGCCGCTCGAGCGACAGAGTGACACCGAGCGGGAATTGGTGAGCGGGCGTGATGTATGCGCCTTTCGCGTTGGGGCAGATCCTGATGCCCGCGGCGACAGACAGCCCTTCTTCGTCGACGGGCACGGGAATGAGACGGGCTCCGACGTTGTCGAAGGCAATTCTGGCTCCGAAGTATGCGGGATCTTCGATCCAGAGCGGATCGCCTTTTTTCAGGAGCAGCCGCGCGAGAAGATCGAGCCCTTGCTGGATGGAGGAAACGAGAACGATTTGTTCCGCAGTGCAGCGCACGCCACGGGAGGTGCGCAAGTAGTCGGCAATTGCCTCGCGCAGGGGCCGGTAGCCGCGCCGATCCGCCTCTTTCTTTAACCATGTTCGAAAATTACGCGCGCGGTCAGAGGCGATGCGTCCCCACACTTCGGATGGGAACTCGTGGATGGCGGGAACCCCGATGCGGAAGGGGCGGACATCGTCGACGAAGGCGAGGTCGATCCAAGGCTGCGGGCGTTGATAGGTCGAAAGGGCGCGACGGATGTAGGCCGGAGTGGTGGTTGCGGGGCGGGTGGGTCGAGGCACCTCCACGCGATTGACGAAGGTGCCGTAGCCGACGCGGGAGGTGATATAGCCCTCGGCCTGCAAACGCTCAAAGACGCTGACGACGGTGCCGCGGGAGAGCTGATATTGGCCGGCAAAATCTCGGGATGCCGGCAGGCGCGCGCCTGGCGCGAGGCGGCCTTCGAGGATGGCGGAGCGCAGTTCGCCATACAACCACGTGGTGAGGGTCTGATGGCGGGGGCGGCTCTTGAGCGTGAGTTCGAACGAGCTGACGGTTTTGGGCATGGCGAATGGTCCAATCGATTTGAAGAAAATGGCTCTGTTCGATGTACCACTGGGGCCATAGTATCAGCCGTGTAATCGAATCCACGCGTCTCGTCCTCGGGTTCCGGCCTCCCGCTGAGCGACGGATGGGAGAAGAAGAGATGAAAGTTGGAAACTGGTTCTATGGCCTGGGCACGGCTTTTGCCGGAATGCTGGACATTGCCTGGGGAGCATTCGATGGCTCGCATCAACCGATCCAGGTGCTCGGCAAGAATCTTGCTGGACAGCAGATGTTGGCTTACGCGGCGGGCGCGTGGCTGGTGGCAGCAGGTCTTGGCCTGTTGTGGCGGCGCAGCGTAAGGATGGGCGCCGCGGGATGCGGGATTGCCTATTTAATTTTTGCGGCGCTCTGGCTGCTGCGATACTCTGCGGGATTTCATGCGTATGGCTGGCGAATCGATGTCTTTTTCGGCGTCTCGTTCGGGCTTGCGCAGCAGATGATGCTGGTGGCTCCGGCGGCCATGATTTACTTCTCTCCTGAATCGACGGATTCGCCGTGGCAGAAGAGGGCGGCAGTCGCTGCACGCTGGATGCTCGGAGTGCCGCCTGTCGTCTTCGGGCTGTTTCACCTGATTGGCATTCGCGTCTTTGCGACCATTGTGCCGCAGTGGATGCCGTTTGGATATTTCTGGGCGGCGGTGACGGGAATCGCCTTCATTCTGGCGGGAGGCGCCATTTGCTCAGGGATTCTGGATGGGATGGCGGCCAGACTTCTTGCGCTGATGCTGTTGCTGTTTGAAGGCCTGGTTGAAGCGCCTCCTATTTTTGTTCGACTGCACGATGAGGCAACGTGGGGCGCTGCCGTCTACAACGTGGCTGCGATCGGGGCATGCTGGATCTTCGTTGAGTTCCTTGCAAGCCGCGCCGTTGGAAGGCAAGCCGTTCCCCCGCAAGAAGCCACGATGACGCGCACCGACCCCATGGTGGCGTGATTGCGTGTTGCAGGCCGGGACTCCGCAGGGTTGGAGGGACGGATAATGCATGCCTGCATAGAACCGGGGTCGCAGGGAGTGCGGTGTATCGGTGCGGCGGCCGTAAAAGATCGAGCTTAACTGGCGACGAGGGTGGGGCGCTTGCGGCGGGCGAGCAGAGGCAGGACCTGGGCCAGTGCGGCTTCGACGGTGATGCCGTACTTGGCGCGAAGAGCGTCGACTTTGCCGTGCTCGATGAAGTTGTCGGGCCAGCCGATGCGAACGAAGGGAATCGACATGCCCATGTCGTCGAGGGCTTCTACGATGGAAGAGCCGAAGCCGCCCATTTTCACGTGATCTTCGAAGGTGACGAAGCAGGCGACGCGGCGTGCGTAGAGCTCGAGCATCTCGCGATCGAGCGGCTTGATGAAGCGGGGATTGATGACGGCGGCGGAGAAGCCTTCGCGCTCGAGGCGCTGGCCTAATTCCTGGCCGAGGGGCAGCAGGTTGCCGAGGCCGAGGATGGCGACGTCTGAGCCGTCGGCGATGACCTGCGACTTGCCGATGGGAAGAACTTCGGCGGCGGACTTGCGGGCAATGCCCATCACCGCTCCGCGCGGATAGCGGATGGCGCTGGGGCCCGGGAGGGTGAGCGCGGTCTTCATCATGTCGGCGAGTTCGTCTTCGTTGCTGGGCGCCATGAGAACCATCTCAGGAATGCCGCGGAGGTAAGCGATGTCGAAAAGTCCGTGGTGCGTGGGGCCGTCGTCCCCGGAAAGACCGGCGCGATCCATACAAAAGAGGACCGGCAGCTTTTGCAGCGCGACATCGTGGACGATGGGATCGAAGGCGCGCTGGAGAAATGTGGAATAGATGGCGCAGACGGGCCGATAGCCGCGGGTGGCCATGCCGGCGGCGAAGACCACTGCGTGTTCTTCGGCGATGCCGACGTCGAAGTAGCGGCGCGGGTGATGGGGCCGGAAGAGATCGAGGCCGGTGCCGTTGGGCATGGCCGCGGTGATGGCGACGATGCGGGGATCTTCGTTGGCCAGTTGCACAAGGGTATTGGCGAAGACTTCAGAGTAGGTGGTCTGTCCGGCTGAGGTTTTGCCGGTTTCGGGATCGTAGGGTCCGAGGCCATGGAACTTTTTCTGGCCATCGATCGCGGGCTGAAAGCCGCGTCCTTTTTCCGTGAGGATGTGGAGCAGGACGGGACGCTCTTCCTTTTTGAGGAAGTTGAAGGTCTCGATCAAAAGCGAAAGATTGTGACCGTCGATGGGGCCGAAGTACTGGAGGCCGAACTCCTCGAAGAGGATGGAGGGCCAGAGCATGCTCTTGGCTGCTTCTTCAGCGCGGCGGACCACGGTCATGGCGGTTTTTCCGCCGAAGCGCTCGACGAGGCGGGCGGCCGACTCGTGGAAGTTGCGATAGCGATCGTTGGTGACGATGCGATGGAAGTAACGCGCGATGGCGCCGACGTTGCGGTCGATGGACCACTCGTTATCGTTGAGGACAACGATGAGCCGCTTGGTTTGCTCGGCGATGTTGTTGAGAGCTTCAAAGGAGATGCCGTTGGTGAAGGCGGCATCGCCAGCCACGGCCACGACGTGTTCTTTGCCGCCGGCAAGATCGCGAGCGACGGCCATGCCGAGGGCGGCGGAGAGCGCGGTGCCGGCGTGGCCTGCGCCGTAACTGTCGTGTTCGCTTTCCGTGCGGAGCATGAAGCCGTTGAGGCCGCCGGGCTGGCGGACGGTCTCGAAACGATCGCGGCGGCCGGTGAGAATCTTGTGGATATAGGCCTGGTGGCTGACGTCGAAGACGAACTTGTCTTTGGGCGTGTCAAAGACGGTGTGCAGGGCGAGGGTAAGTTCGACGACCCCGAGGTTGGGACCGAGATGGCCCCCGGTTTTGGAAAGTGTCTGGATGAGGAAGGCGCGGATCTCTTCAGCCAGCTCGGCCATTTGTGCTTCGTTGAGCTTCTTGAGGTCGGCCGGCGATTGGATGGATTCCAGCAGTGATCCCATGTGCGTCCTTCCCCCGGGAAGTTGCCGGGTATCCAAAAGAATCTCTGGGGCAAAGATTCAAAAGTCCCTACAGCCGAAAAAGGGCGGTCGGACTAACCTGCTTCCTGCGCCGTCCGTTGCCTTCTGGCGGCGCGATGGACGGATTCAAGTATAACAATCGGCAAGGTTGCCTGAGCTAAAGGGGTTAGACGCAAAGTAACGTGTGAAGTTGCTGTGATTTGGGCGAGATTGGCGCGGGGAAACGCGCGGGGGTTTGGGGGCGTTGTAGGATTGCGGCTGTAGGGCCCGGGAAAGATTGGGACGAGAAGCGGGAGGAACGAGCGATGCGGCTGGGCAAGCAGGCGATTTGGTTTGGTTTGTTGATGTTGGCAGCGGCCGGGGCGGGGCGGGGGTTTGGACAATTGCCGGAGCCGGGAACTCAATCGACGACGCCGAATCCTCTGGCGGATACGACAGTCAACGCGGGGAAGATGCAATTGTTCGATCTGGATACGCGCTTTGCGAAAGATGTGGAGAAGCGGGGCGGAGCTGCGTTTGCCGACTGGTTTGCCGAGGATGCCGTGGAGCTGGGAAACGGCGCGGCACCGAATGTGGGGCGGGAGGCGATTGCACGTTCGGCGACGTGGCTGCCAAAGGATTACCAGTTGACGTGGGCGCCTACGGATGCGGCGATGGGTCCGTCGGGCGACATGGGGTATACCTGGGGCCACTTTGAGGGACACAGCAAGGATGCAAATGGGAATCCGGTGACGACGTCGGGGCGCTACATCACAATCTGGAGGAAACAGGCGGACGGCAACTGGAAGGTGGTGCTGGACGCGGGGGCAAATGAGCCAGCGGGCGCAGGGGATTGCTGCAAGCTGCCGGGGCTGGGAAACTGAGGCGGGAGCGAAAATGAGGGAGCGACGGCGAGCACGCGATAGCTCGCAGTAACTTACTGGATTGTGTTACTAACATTCCCTTCTGATTCTTTACCTTCAAGAGTTTCTGATCTACACTCCGAACAATCAATTTCAGCTTTGCGTCTATTCGACTGTGGATTCAGGTTTCCTGGGGGGATATGGGATTCATCGGCCGGTCGCTGCTTTTACTGTTCGCGCTGTATGGGCTTGTGTTTGCGGTGGGGGACGCGCTCCTTGTGCAAGGCGCAGCGCCGATGTGGTGGGGTGTCTCGCTCATTGTCGCTCTGATCGGCATGCAGTACCACACTTCTCCATGGCTGATTGAGCACTGTTTTCGGATTCATTGGGATGAAGACGCGCTGCCAGTCAGACAGAAGCAGTTTGTAGAACAGCTCTGCCGGCGGAATGGAATTCCGACGCCCCGTCTTGGCGTGATTGAGAGTGGGACGCCGAATGCATTCGCATTCGGACGCATTCAGAGCGATGCGCGGGTTGTAGTCACACGGGGATTGCTGGATGTGCTTACCGAGGACGAGACGAATGCCGTTCTTGCCCATGAGATCGGGCACATCCAACACTATGACTTTGCGGTCATGGCATTGGCTGCAGTGGCGCCGTTGTTGCTTTATCACATCTACGTGATAGCCCGACGAGTGAATCACCTGCGGCTTGTGAGTTATTTTGCGTACCTGGCCTATTGGGTTGGCCGCTTCCTAGTATTGCTACTGAACCGTACTCGTGAATATGGCGCGGATCACTATTCCGCCCAGGAAACGCGAACACCAAACGCCCTCTGCACGGCGTTGGTCAAGATTGCTTACGGTCGCATGCTGGTCGATCAGGAAGCGGAGAATTCCGCAAAGGCAGGAGACAAGAAAGCGCGAGAAGCGGCGCGACGGCAGAAGGACCTCGGCCGGACGGTCGCTTTGATGGGGATCATGAGCGTGGGTGGTGCTAATGCGCTTCATCTTACGGCGAGTCCTGAGCAAGCTTCGCGCGCGATGCGCTGGGATCTGGTGAATCCCTGGGCGCGTTTCTATGAGTTTTGCTCAACGCATCCATTGACGGCTTTGCGACTTCGAGCACTGAGCCGCGAAGCCGAACGCCAAGGACAAAGTGTGACCTATCGTCTACCCAGTGATGCTCGGACGAAACTACTCAATTTTCCGATTGAGTTTGTCTTCTGGGTGGCTCCGTACGCGTGCGCATTTTTACTGGCAAGCTGGATGTGGATCGGGAAGAACCTGGAAGCGCATGGAGTGATTGCCCCTCCTCACATGGCCCCCTGGTTGCTTATCGGCCTCGGAGTCACATGGGCCGCCCGGATTGCGTTTCGCTATCGAGGACGTTTTGAACGTGCCCGCATCGAAGAACTCATCGATGATCTGAACGTCTCGCAGATGCAGCCGAGAGCGGTAGAAATTGAAGGCGAGATCATTGGTAACGGGTTGCCGGGCGCGTTTTGGAGCCCGGACCTCGTGTTGCGTGATGAAACGGGCATGATGTTTCTGTACTACCGCTCGTCGATACCCCTGGGGCGGCTATTTTTTGCATTGCGCAGCGCGAATCGTTTGGTGGGAGAGCGCGTAAAAGTGCAAGGTTGGTATCGCCGCGGGCTGAGACCATATGTAGAGATGTCTCAGGTCGAGTCGCGTGTTTCGAAAGCCGCGCCCGAAGACGCGCCGTTGGTGATCTTCGGTAAGGAAGGGTCAGTAGCGCCGCTCGAGTACGAAGACCTTTCGGAGAGATCCTATTCCCAATGGATTCAACTTGGCGTTTCGGCGGCCTGTACCGCAGCCGGCATTCTCTTGCTGACTTGGAAGTTCTAGAAATGCGAACAAAGGAGCTTTGAAACAAGCTTCAGGATTGCGCAATTGTCATCGTGGCCATGAGAGAATGCGCAAGACGGAGTTCCCTGCCCTTTTTGAGCCGTCGCATCAAATACTCCATGGCCAAGTCTTCAAAGTTGACACAGATCCAAAATCTGCTGTTCGGGCGGCCTCTTGCCACGAGCGAGGAGCGCGCCGAGCACATTGGTCCGATTGCGGGCATACCGATCTTTGGCCTGGACGCGTTGAGTTCGGCGGCCTATGGACCGGAGGCGGCGCTGACGCTGCTGATTCCGCTGGGAATGCTGGGTGTCCGCTACATTGTGCCGGTGAGCGGGGCGATTGTCATTTTGCTGGCGATTGTCTATTTCAGTTATCGGCAGACGATTGAGGCGTATCCCAAGGGCGGCGGGTCGTACACGGTAGCCAGCGAAAATCTGGGAGCGAATGCGGGGTTGCTGGCGGCCTCGGCGCTGATGATCGATTACATTTTGACGGCCGCGGTGGGGATTTCGGCGGGGGTGGGTGCGCTGATTTCGGCGGTGCCAAGTTTGCATCCCTACACGCTGCAACTGTGTCTTGGCGTGCTGCTGGTCTTGACCATAGTGAATATGCGCGGCGTTCACGATACGGGCGTGGTGTTCATGATTCCCACGTATCTGTTTGCGGGAACGCTGCTGATTGTGATTGGAGTAGGCGCGTGGCATGCGATTGGAGGCCATGCAGTTCCGGTGACGCCGCTGCCCGCGATGCCGATGGCGACGGCGGTGCTGGGGCCATGGCTGCTGCTAAAGGTGTTCTCTTCGGGCTGCACGGCAATGACCGGCGTGGAAGCGGTGAGCAACGGAGTGATGGCCTTCCGTGACGACACGCGGAAGAACGCAAAGATCACGCTCACGATCATTATTGTGCTGCTGGCGATTCTGCTGATTGGCATTGCGCTGCTGTGCAAGGCCTATGGGGTCGGGGCGACGGATCCGAATGGAGCGCAATACGAGAGCGTGCTCTCGATGCTGACGCGCGCGGTGATGGGGCACGGCTGGTTCTATTACCTGACGATTGGATCGGTGCTTCTGGTACTGGCGTTGAGCGCGAACACGGCGTTTGCGGATTTTCCGCGATTGACGCGAGCGATCGCGGGGAACAACTATCTTCCCCACGTGTTCCTGCTGCGCGGGCGGCGGCTGCTGTATTCGTGGGGCATCTACGTACTGGTGGCGCTGACGGCGTTGCTGCTGATTTTGTTTGGCGGTGTGACGGACCGGCTGATTCCGCTGTATGCGATTGGCGCGTTTATGGCGTTCACGTTGTCGCAGGCGGGGATGGTGGTGCACTGGCGGCGGAAGGGCAAGTCTGCCGGCAGGATGGCAATGAACGGGCTGGGCGCGGTGGCGACGGGCGTTACGACGCTGGTGGTGCTGGTGGCGAAGTTTGCCGAGGGCGCGTGGATCACGGCGCTGCTGATTGCGGTGATGATCGTGCTGATGCGGTCGGTGAAGACCCATTACACACGGGTGGCGAAGGAGACGGCGCTGGACCGGCCGATTGCTCCGGCGGAGATCGTGGAGCCGATCGTGGTGCTGCCGGTGGATCAATGGAACCGGATCACGGAAAAGGCGTTGTCGTTTGCGCTTTCGATGTCGAACGACATTCGCTGCCTGCATGTGCAGATTGCCGATGAACCGGACAAGATTTGCCAGATATGGGAGAAGGATGTGGCAGCGCCACTGCGGAAAGCGGGAAAGTGCGTGCCAAAGCTCGAAGTGCTGAATTCCCCTTATCGGTATGTGCTGCAGCCGGTAGTGGAATACGTACTGAAAGTGGAGAAGGAATCGGACCTGCGCAAGGTGTGCGTGCTGGTGCCGGAGCTTGTGGTGCGGCACTGGTGGGAGAACCTGCTGCACAACAGGAGAGCCGATTTGCTGAAAGTGATCCTGCTGCTGCGGGGGAACCAGCGGATCGTTGTGGTGAACATTCCGTGGTATCTGAAGCGAGACTAGCGCCTGGTGCCGCGGAGGCGCGGGCGACAGGGATGGCAGGCGGATATTTCGCCGCAAAGGATTTCGTTTGGCACTGGAATCCGTCAGAATGGACAGTGCACCCAAAGAACATTCCAATGACAACGCACGCAGGCCGGGTTGAGAAACGCAGCCTTATTTTGCGTTGCGCGTGCGAGTGTGCGCTGGCATGGCTGGTCATGGCAGGGTGGGGATGGGCGCAGACGGGCCACGGACATGAGAGTCCCGAGGAAACGCAAGAGCCGGTGAGCAGCGTTTCATTGCTGAGCGAGGGGAGAGAGCAGGAACCTGCCCCGCCTGCGGATCAGAATGTGCAAACCGCGCCTGGGACGACTGCGACTTTGCATGGAGTTGTGGTGAACGCCGCAACGGGCGAACCGGTGCCGCGCGTGCTGGTACGGCTGACGAGCGGCAGGGCGCTGGGGGCGCTGACCGACGGCGATGGCCGGTTTGCAATCTCGGGTGTACCGACCGGAGTGCAGACGTTTGATGTGCAGAAGCCGGGATTCGGCGGCACGGTTGCAATGACCGACTTCCTGGTGCCGACTTCGCACACTGTGCGCGTGGCGGCGGAGATGGCGGATGTGCGTTTTCCACTGGCGCCGTTGAACGCGCTGGACGGACAGGTGACGCTTTCGACGGGCGATCCGGCGGTGAGCGTGGGTGTGACGCTGTTGCGGCAGACGGTGCAAGCCGGCCGGGCAAGCTGGAGCGAGGTAGATCGGCGCCAGTCGACACCGGATGGGCGATTCCGATTTTCTGGCCTGGACGATGGTGTGTATCTGTTGATGTCGCGGCCTGTTTTTGACAACGGGCCGGCGGACGCACCTTCGTGTTCAGGACAATCGCCGACGGAAGTGTCAGGGTATCCGGTGACGTTTTACGGAGGGACTGCGGACATTGGCGGAGCGGCGCGGCTTGTACTCCGTGGCGGCCAGACGGGTCACGCAAACATGACATTGACGACTGCGCAATTTCACGAGGTGCAGGTGACGCCAACGCGAGCGCCGGTGGGGGGTCCATGGCAATTTTCAGGAGCGTTGGAAGATCCGGACGGGGTGCAGCTTGAGTATCCGTTGCGGCAGGATGAGAAGACTCACGTGTTCTGCGCCTATTTGCCGGATGGAAATTATGTGCTGACCGCAACAGCAACGATGAATGGCGTGGCGGAACGTTTTGTGCGGTCCATGGTGAGGGAGGCAAATCGAAACAGAACATTGACGGGAATGCTCAACTTGAGCATGGAAGGTCACGCCGAATTGCGGCTGCGCGTGCCTCTTGGCAGCGGGACTGGAACGCCGGTGCACATCCACTATGAGCCGGCAGCGCCGGCACCGACGAGCGGGAATGCGGGCGTTGAAGGGCAAGGCGAAGGTGATCCTGTAACGCTGGCGGCTGTCCGGGTGAATGGCCTTGGCGCGAAGGGCGACGGCGGGATCGTTATGTCAACGGAGGGTTCTGAAGATGCGGAGTTGGGAATGCTGTCGCCGGGACGTTATTGGATTGGGGCTGCGACCAGTCGCCGCGGCACATGCCTGGGCGCGGCGACGACGGGCGGGCAAAGCCTGGCACACACGCCGTGGGTGGCAGGACCCTCTGGCGCGGGAGAAGGAATTGAGGTTGTGGTGCGCACAGACTGCGCGAAGTTGACGCTGCAACTGACGGGTGGGCTGGCTGGAGAGATGCCGGGAGAGGATCGGACACTGTTCTATTCCGTGATTCCGGCATTCGATTTTGTGGGGGATTTGCGTGAAGGAGTCCTGCAGGCGACCGGAGATCGCACGGCTAGGCTGGAAGATCTGACGCCGGGGACGTATCGCATCTACACATTTACCACGCCGCATGTGATCGAGTTTCAAAATCCGGAAGCGCTGGAAAGATTGGGAGGACCGAGCCAGGAAGTGACACTGGAACCGAACGGAAGCGCGAATGTTGTGTTGGAGGCTCCGACCCAATGATGAACGCGCGGAGATTTGTTGGTCGAGCATTGGTGTTGAGCGTGTGCCTAGCGATGGGATTGCCGGCGATTCGGTTGCAGGCGCAACAGGGTGCGCCGCGACCCGGAGCCGGGCAGGGGCAGAAGCTTTATCGCATTGCCGGGACGGTCACGAATGCAATGACGGGCGAACCGGTGGTGCACGCGACGGTTTCGCTGGTGGATGAAGAGGCACGGGACACGCTGTGGTCTGTTGAGTCGGGCAATGACGGGCAGTTTTCGCTGGAGCGGGTGCCGGCGGCGAAGTATGGGTTGCGCGTGACGAAGCGCGGGTATCTCACCTCGTTCTTTGACGAGCACGATGGATTCAGTTCGGCGATTGTGGCGGGAGAAGGCCTGGATACCGAGCACATTCCGTTTCGCTTGAGGCCTGGAGCGACGGTGCACGGCGTGGTGACGGACGATGCAGGCGAACCGGTACAGCAGGCGCAGGTGCTGCTGATGCGTAAATCAAAAGCGACAGGCCTGGGCGAGAAGCTGGTGCGCTCAATCAGCGGAACGACCGATGACATGGGCGGATTCGAATTCTGGGACCTGATGCCCGGAACCTACTTCCTGGCAGTGAAGGCGACGCCCTGGTACGCGCTCCATCCGAGCCTGAGCGGTCGTACAGCAGACGGTACGGAGCAAGAGACAGCGGCACTCGACGTGGCTTATCCGGTGACCTATTTCGACGGAACGACGGAGGAGGCAGGAGCAACGCCCATCACGCTGACGAGCGGGGATCGAGCAGAAGTGAACCTTGCGCTCCATGCCGTGACGGCCGTGCATTTGATGGTGCACACGGGAGAGACACCGAACAGGGGAAATCGGGACAGGCCGGACGGCTTTGTGGAAACTCCGATGCTGCGACAGACCATTTTTGGAGAGGAACAGATGGGAGGGGGGCCGGATGAAACTCCGGGACCGCCTGGATCAGGCCTGGTGGAAATCTCCGGCGTTGCACCGGGGCACTACTCGGTGATGGAGGGAACTCCGCCGAGGATTGTAGACGTAGATGCGAGCGGGAGCGGCGAGCAGGAAGTGGATATGGCAGGAGCCCAGGCTACTGTGAGCGTGGACTTGAAAGCACACATGGCGGATGGAAGCGCGGTGCCGGAGGCGGTGCAATTTGCTTTGACTCCCGACGAATTGACGGGGGGTGCGGGAGACGGGCGGATCACGTTGCAGGGAGGAACGCATTTTCATTCGGTGACGCCGGGAGTCTGGGACATTTCTGCATTCAGCAACAATCTGGGGCTGTCGGTGGTAGGCGTGGAGTCGGCGCACGGGAATGTGCAAGGGAGCCGGATTGCCGTGAAAACGGTACCTCTGCAATTAACCGTGGAATTGGCACAGGGCGCGACGCGGGTGCTTGGATTTGCGCGCAAGAACGGCAAGGGGATGCCGGAGATGATGATTGTGCTGGTTCCCCAGAACCCGGCGGCAAACCTGACGTTGTTCCGGCGGGATCAATCGGACTCGGATGGAAGCTTTGCACTGCGCGATGTGGTGCCTGGCCGGTACACGGTAGTGGCGATCGAAGATGGCTGGGAGCTGGATTGGGCGAGGCCGGAGGTGATTGCGCGCTATCTTAAGGGCGGGACGAGCGTCACAGTAAGCAGCCAGTCCGGCAAAACGGTTGTATTGCCGACCCCGGTCGAGGTTCAGCCGCGCTAAGGGTGTTTCGTCGAAGCGGGGGTCAGACGTTAGTCTAAGAAGGTACAGCAATCGCAATCCGGCGCCCGCGACGGGGGCAATCCCTGAGCGCTCGCACAGTGGCCCGGCAAGGTAGTGAGGAGAGTTTGGATTTGAACAGGAAGAAGTTGATCACCCTTGTGGCCCTGGTTTCTGCGGCACTGATGCCGCTCTCAGCGCACAGCCAACTTGAAAAAGAGAAGGCGCCCGTCACAACAACGGAACCGACGTACAAGTGGGAAGCCTTTGCAGGATTTGGGTACACCAGCCTTAACCAGGTAAACCAGTCGAACAGCGGCCTGGGAGGCGTGAGCCTTTCGTTGACACGCGATTGGGGCAAGTATTTTGGCGTGACCGCGGAGGGCGGCCACTACTTCTTCACGATCACACGGGCGAATCCGAACAAGGTGACGGTGGACCAATACCTGGTGGGACCCGTGATTCATGCGGCGCTCTATGACAAGCTGGGAATCTTTGTGCATGGGCTTGTGGGTGCGGAACATACGGGGGAGATCAGCATTCAACCGAGCGAGTCCTTCGCCGGAGGGGTGGGCGTGGGCCTGGATTACAAACTGAGCCCACATTTGGGAATGCGTGCCTACGGCGACGACATTGGATCGTCATTTACGCTGACGCCGTATCAATCCGGCTACTCGCCGCACATGCGCTGGAACGCGCACGCGGCGATTGGGGTGACCTACAAGTTCTGATTTGGAGGATCCGTTGGCCCGGCGCAAATCGAATGCGATACGCCGGGCTTTTTGCTGCCTGAAATCTCAACGCAGGTCGCTGATCGTTATACTCTGCACATGCCGCCCGTCAGCATTATCTCTACCATTTTGAATGAAGCGAAGGATATTCCCCGCCTGGTGGAGAGTCTTTTGCGCCAGGATCCGCCCGCTGCGGAGATCATTATCGTGGATGGCGGTTCGACCGATGGGAGCTGGGAATGGCTGCGCGACGAAGCGACGGCGCACCCGACCTTGCGACCGATCCGCGATGAAACCTGCAGCCTTAAGTTCACGCCGGGACCGGTGTCGAAGGGTCGCAATGTAGCCATCGAAGCGGCGAGTTCAGAACTGATTGCGTGCGCGGACGCAGGGTGCACGTATGCGCCGGATTGGCTAGCGCGGTTGACGGAGCCGCTGGCAAAGGGCGAAGCCGAGTATGCGCTGGGAGGCTCGTGCCTGGCGATGGAAGATGCGACGGTGTGGGACTGGGCTTCGGCGCCATTTTTTGGCGTGAAGCTGGATGTGAATGCGACGAACAAGTCTTGCACGGCGCGGTCGATGGCGTTTACGAAGGCGCTTTGGCGGCGTATTGGGGGATTTCCGGAGACGGTACTGCTGAGCGAGGACACACTGTTTGACCTGGATGCGCGGCGATTGACGAAGCCGGCGTTTGTGAAGGCGCGGGCCATGTATCATCCGCAGAACTCTTTCATTTCTGCGTGCAAGCAGATGATGCGGTACGCGATGGGCGATGGCATTCTGGGAGTGCGGAGTCCGCGGCTGATGCGGAATGCGGCGCGCTGCGTGGCGCAATTCGCGGCGTTGACAGCGGTGAAGTGGAGTTGGACTCCCCTGGAGCTTGTGCTGGCGTTGGAGATTTATTTTGCTTTCAGGCTGGATTGGCTCTTCCAATGGACACAGAAACTGGATGTGCTAGCAGCGCGCCTGGTGTTCTCGATCGTGGTGCCGTGGATTGTGACGGCAAACCATATTCGCGGGGCGCTGACGAAGAAGAATCCGACGAACGCGCAGAACTCGCAGGGGTGAGGCAGGCGCTTTAGTTCAAGCCGGAGTTCATCCCGGGCTTAGAATGTACGCATCATTATTGCGGAGATCCGATTGAAGAAGCTGCTGGACTTGTTGCGCAGCCACCATAGAGACGTCTCTCTCGTGCTGTTCATCCTCGCAGGGCTCATCGGCGTCCTTTCGCAGTCGATGCTGCCGGCGCGGCACGGAGGCGAACGATGGAATCTTGCGTGGAATCTGGCCGAACATGGAAGTTTTGCGAACCCGTTGTCGACGCTTCCGACCGGACCGACTGCCGGTGATCCTCCCCTGGCATCGGTGATTACGGCAGGGCTTATCCTTCTGTTTCGAGTTCCCTACCTTATTTACATGTCTTCATCGCTTCTGAGCATACTGGCAAATGCAGCGAGCGCGACCTTGCTACCGCGTGTGTCGCAGATATTTTTCGATGATCCGGTTCCGGGCATTTTTTCGGCGATTCTCTGGCTTTTCACGATGCAAGTGGTTCCCGGCTGGGACACCAACTACGCGGCAGTCGGCCTGCTCTGGTTTGTTTGCCTGACGGCAGCGATCTTCGAAGGGAAAGGCAAGAACCGCGCATTGTGGACGGCGATCGCAGGTGTGGGGGCGGGATGCCTGTGCCTGCTGAATCCTTCAACACTGCTTGTCTGGCTTCCATGGCTCATGTTTTTGTCTTGGAAGGCGGGGCTTCGCAACCAGAAGGCCCTCTTAGCCAGCGGAACGATCGCAGGCATTGCGTTTGTGATGGTGATGGGATGGTGCGCGCGCAATGAAAGTGCGGTTGGAACCTTTGCTGTACGCACGGGACTGGGACTGGAGTTGTATGTGTCGAACAACGACTGCGCCGAGCCCACGATCATGGAAGAACAGTTGAATGGGTGCTTCCACAAATTGCACCCGAATTCGAATGTGGTGGAGGCTGAGAAGTTTCGACAGCTTGGAGAGGTTGCGTACGACAAGATTCGCACTGAGGATACGAAGACGTGGATCCATGCGCATCCGGGCAGGTTTGCGGAGCTGACGCTGGCCCGAATTCGGGACTTCTGGTTTCCGGATGCAGTGCCGATTCCGCTGGGGTACACGTTTGGTGAAAATTTTGGCGATCCCGATTACATGAGGAAATGGAATTTTCGGGAGAGGCGGATTGCGTATTCCATTTGGATAGTTACACTGCTTTCAATTCCGGGGTACTGGCTGATGGTCCGCGACCGGCGGTCCGTTGCGTGGTTCAGTGCTGCGAGCCTGGCGATTTATCCGCTGATGTACTACATCACGATCACCGAGGTGCGCTACCGCGATCCTGTGTTGTGGTTGACGTTGCTGGAGGCTGGATATTTTTTGACGTGGATGTTGGGGAGAGAAAAGCGCGCTGTGTTGGCGACGCAATGAAAGACAAGGCTCCGGGCGGAGGAGAGGCCGTAGGTGAGCAGGAGAATGCCGCGCGCAGAGACTCTGAGGGGACAGAGCTATTTGCGCAACTCGATGGCGATGACCTGGCCGTCGACGGTCTTGTCTGTGGTCTCAGCGTATTGGACTTTTGCTGACATGCCTTCAAAGTCATGGCAGGGATACATCGTGTCCTTGGGCGTGAAGCCGCTGGCGGTGAGATCGATTTTCGAGAAGTTGTTGCTGTAGAGGTGAACCGTGCTTTTGGGACCATCCACGCGAAATTCGATGACGGTGGGATAACTGCACGCAACGGCGTGCATGACGCCGACAAACGCATGCCGGGGACCGTTGGCTTCAGCGGGATGCTTAGGAGCGGTATCCGCAACGGTTAGCTGGACGGCCTGCGGAGTTGCAGCCTGTGCCTGCTGCTCAGCCTCAAAGTCTTTGCGATCTTTTTCTGCTTGTTCCTGGGCTTGCTGGAACTGCTTGAGCTGGTCGATGCGGACCTGCACCAATGCGACATCGCCTGGATTTCGGGCGAGACCGGTGGCGGCGTGGAGGATGAGTAGAGCTTCAGGGTAGCGGCCCATGACGCTGGCGACGTTGGCGGCATTGATGCGGAAATTGAGATTGCCGGGATCGAGTTTGACGGCGCTCGTGATGAGGGAATAGGCCTCATTCAGCTTTTGGCGGCGCATGGCGTAAAACGAGGCAAGCCTGTCATAGGCCGGAGCGAATTTGGGATTGATCTGGATGGCGGCGCGCAGGCTGGACTCGATGTCGGCATCGCTTGCGTCGCCTTGATTTTGCAGTGCCATCGTACCGAAGTAGTAGTCGGCGAGGAAGTCTTTGGGATCGAGCTTGGCGGCTTCGCCATACCATTTGCGCGCCCCATCAAGATTGCCGGCATGAAACTCGATGCTGCCCATGGCATCGCGCGCCTGCACATTGCTGGGATCGGATTTGAGAATGGCATCGATAAGTTCGTGGGCCTCTTTTTCGCGATCGACGAGAGAAAGGATTTCGGCACGCGATGCGTCTGCGTCGGTTTGAGTCATGGGCTTGACGGTGAAGGCAGCCTCGTCGATCGGCGCGGCAGCGCTGTGCAGGACGAACTGCTTGTATTGGCCGGCGCGGATGTAGGTCTCGAATGCGGACTGGAGTTGCTTGAGATCGCCGAAGGCCTTTTGAGCAGCGATGAGTGGATCCTCGTGATGACTGCACAAGTTCATGTATGCGGTGACGTTGTCGGTCTTTCTTTCGCGGTCGGTAACGAGCAGGAAATGCGTAATCGCCCATGCTTCCGCGTAGAAGACGCTTCCCTTTTGTTCTTCGTGGTAGTACGGCGAAGATGCATCGATTTTGAAGAGCACAGGCAAAGGGATCAGACGTTCCTGGCGCAGATAGAGGATATCGTCGACGCTGGGTTCGCCGAGGAGCACATCTTTGTCGCGAATGTCGGTGTTCTGGAAGAACTCGGCCATGCCTTCGTTGAGCCAGAGAGGCATCCATTCGCCGGCGGCGCGAAACTGCAGATGGGTATATTCGTGGTAGACCGTGGCGAATGGATGCTCCTGTTCGACGTCGAGACGGAGGAGGATGAAGTTCTGATCCTGCGTGGTGAGGAAGTAGCCGGCGAGATTGAGCTGCCCCTTGCCGAGATAGGCTTGCGGTTCAACCGCCTGGAAGGATTTCCCGTTCTTTGCGGCATAGACGAAGATCGGGTCTGGCGGGTCGGTGTTGATTTTGGGGAAAAGCGTTTGAAAAACCCAGCGCATGCGCTCGAACTGATCGACGAGATGCCGGCCCTGCTTTTCGTTGGAGTTGGTGAGTACTTTGAAGTGGCTGCTGCTGACTTGAACCCACTGGTCGGGTGCTGCGTGGACGACACACGTGGACGCAAGGCACAGTGTAGACGCGACAAGGGTTCTTTTGAACATGATGAGGCGAACAGTTTAGCAAGGTTTTAGAGAGTTTGAAGAGGATTGGTGGACTGTTGGTAACCGGCAGTGCTCGACATGCGGCATTGCTGCGCGCTTCGATACAATTCAGGCTTGTCCATGCCCTCGAGTTCCCTTCCCCACAGGCGCATCAATACCCCGCGCCAAGTTCTGTTCGCGAGCCTCGTCGGCACCGCGGTCGAGTTTTTCGATTTCTACATTTATGCGACGGCGGCTGTGCTGGTGTTTCCGAAGCTGTTTTTTCCCAAGACAGACCCGGCGTCGTCAGTTTTGGCGTCGCTGGCCACCTTTGCGATCGCTTTTATCGCGCGGCCGATTGGCGGAGCGCTGTTTGGCCATTTCGGCGACCGGGTGGGACGGAAAAAGACACTGGTTCTGGCGTTGACCACAATGGGGCTGTCGACGTTTTTGATTGGCACACTGCCCTCGTATCGCACCATCGGGCTGGCAGCACCGTTGCTGCTGGCGCTGTGCCGCTTTGGACAAGGGATTGGGTTGGGTGGGGAGTGGGGTGGAGCGGTGCTTCTGGCCGTGGAGAATGCGCCACCGTCGAAGCGCGCGCTTTACGGGATGTTCCCGCAACTGGGAGCGCCGGTGGGATTTTTGCTTTCGGGCGGAACGTTTCTGTTGTTGTCGCGGTACCTGACGGATGAGCAGTTCTTTGAGTTCGGGTGGCGGCTTCCTTTTCTGGCAAGTTCGGTGCTGGTGTTGCTGGGGCTTTATGTGCGGCTGAGTATTACGGAGACGCCGGTGTTTGCTGCCGCGCAAAAGCGCGCGGAGCGCGTGAGCGTGCCGATCTTTGCGGTGTTCCGGCGAAACACACGCGAGGTGATTGCCGGGATCATGGTGTGCCTGGCAACGTTTGTGCTGTTTTACCTGATGACGGTGTTTGCGTTGTCGTGGGGAACGACCGCGCTGCACTACGAGCGCGGTAGATTTCTGATACTGCAGATGGTGGGGATCGTGTTCTTTGGGCTGGCGATTCCGGTGTCGGCGTGGCTGGCGGAGCGCGGACGAAGGCCCGTGATGTTTTGGGTGACGGTGCTGATTGGCGTTTTTGGGCTGGCGCTGGCTCCGTTGTTTACTGCGGGAACGGGCGGCGCGCTGACGATGCTGATTGTGGGATTGACGCTGATGGGCGTCACGTATGGGCCGTTGGGGACGGTGGTGTCAGAGATTTTTCCGACGGGCGTGCGCTACACGGGGTGTTCGCTGGCATTCAGCGTGGCTGGAATTCTGGGTGCGTCGCTGGCACCGTATGTGGCAACGTGGCTGGCAACGACGCACGGATTACAGTATGTCGGCTACTACCTGACCGCGTCGGCTGGAGTGACGCTGGTGGGACTGTTGTTCATTCGGGAGACAAAGGATGAGGATCTGGGGTAGGCGACAAAAAAGGCACAGCTGCCGCCGAGCCTTTTTCCTTAGAGAAGTTGCCGGATTGAATCAGCCTTCGTCGGATTCGCGGAGTTTGGCGATGACGGTAAAGTCCTCGAGGGTGGTGGTGTCGCCCTTGATTTCGCCGTGGGTGGCGAGTTCGCGGAGAAGGCGGCGCATGATTTTGCCGCTGCGGGTTTTGGGCAGTGCCTCAGTGAAGCGAATGTCATCGGGGCGGGCAAGCGAGCCAATTTCTTTCGACACCCACTTACGGAGTTCGTCCTTCAATTCCTCGGAGGGCTGATTGCCGGACTCGAGGGAAACGAAGGCGGAGATGGCCTGGCCTTTGAGGTCGTCGGGACGGCCAACGACGGCAGCCTCAGCGACCTTGGGATGGGCAACGAGGGCGGACTCGACTTCCATGGTGCCGAGGCGGTGTCCACTGACGTTGATGACATCGTCGACACGGCCCATGAGCCAGAAGTAGCCGTCAGCATCCTGGCGTGCGCCGTCGCCGGTAAAGTAGCAGCCGGGAACGTCGGACCAATAGGTCTTCTTGAAGCGCTCGGCGTCTCCCCAGATGGTGCGGGCCATGGAGGGCCAGGGCTTGCGCACGATGAGCAGGCCGCCAGAGCCGGCGGGGACGGTGTGGAAGTTGCCGTTGGCATCGGGGCGCGTGATGACTTCCGGCTGGATTCCGAGGAAGGGGCGTGTGGCTGAACCGGGCTTGGTGGGGACGGCGCCGGGAATGGGCGCAATCATGATGGATCCGGTCTCTGTTTGCCACCAGGTGTCGACGATGGGGCAGCGATTGCGCCCGATCTTCTCGCGATACCACATCCACGCCTCGGGGTTGATGGGTTCGCCGACGGTACCGAGGAGGCGGAGCGAGTCAAGTTTGAATTTTTCGACATACTGGTTGCCCCACTTGATGAAGGCCCGAATGGCAGTGGGCGCGGTGTAAAAGATGGTGACGCGGTGGTCGTCGATGATCTTCCAGAAGCGGGAGAAGTCGGGGTAGTTGGGCGCGCCCTCGTACATCAGGACGGTGGCGCCGTTTTGGAGTGGTCCGTAGACGACGTAGGAGTGGCCGGTGACCCAGCCGATGTCCGCGGTGCACCAGTAGACGTCGTCATCGTGGAGATCGAAGACATATTTGCTGGTGAGGTAAGTCTGGACCGCGTAGCCGCCGGTGGTGTGGACGAGGCCCTTGGGTTTGCCGGTGGTTCCGGAGGTGTACAGGATGTAAAGCGGATCTTCGGAGTCGAGTGGCTCGGCCGGGCACAGGGTAGGCACGTTGGCGATGAGATCGTGCCACCAGCGGTCGCGGCCCTCGACCATGGTGACGGGCGAGCCGGTGCGCTTGTAGACGACGACATGCTGGACGGTGGGGCAGGCGGGCATGGCTTCGTCGACGGTGCGCTTTAGCTGGATTTCTGTGCCGCGGCGGTAGCTGGAGTCCTGAGTGAGGATGGCGACGCAGCCGCAGTCGTTGACACGGTCGGCGATGGCGTTGGCGGCGAATCCGCCAAAGATCACGGAGTGGACGGCACCGATGCGGGCGCAGGCGAGCAGGGCGATGGCGAGCTCGGGCGTCATGCCCATGTAGACGGCGATGCGGTCGCCTTTCTTGATGCCGAGGGCTTTGAGGGCGTTGGCGAATTTCTGGACTTCCGCATGGAGTTCGGCGTAGGTGAGACGACGGATTTCGCCGGGCTCTCCTTCCCAAATGATGGCAGTTTTTCCGGCGCGCGGTCCTTCGAGATGGCGGTCGAGACAGTTATAGCTGAGGTTGAGCTTTCCACCGACAAACCATTTAGCGGAGGGAAGATTCCATTCAAGGACTTTGTCCCACGGCTTAAACCAGTGGAGTTCCTGGGCCACGCCGGACCAGAATTTTTCAGGATCCTCGATGGACTGTTTGTAGAGGGTTTCGTATTCCTCCAGGCTCTTGATATGGGCCTTCTGGCTGAACTCCGGCGGAGGGGGGAAGACGCGATTTTCGCGGAGGATGGAGTCGAGGTCCTGGCTGGCAAGGGATGAAACGGGCGTGGATGACATGAAGGTCCTTTTACCGGCGGAAACGTGAATGATGGCTGGAACTGGGTGCCGGAGCAGCGGGCGGCGATGAATTTCCGCGTGGGACCCACTTTAATTAGCCGGGGGCATGGCGGGCAAGACCGGACAACAGGGACTGTCCTCCCCAGCGACGAAGGCGAGTCGTTGGGGACCCCGGATGGACCACGGGAACGAGGAAGAAGAAAACCGGGTACGGGGGACCTGGGGTGACGAGGGAACGAGAGATGGGAGCAAGAGGCTAAGACGCGGGTGGGAACGGGTTAGAGCGACTGGGCCTGGATGTAGAGGGTCCCGGTGTAGGTGCCGGCAGGCATGGCGGGCTGATTGGAAAGGTTGATTTCGAGATTGAGGGCGTCGGTGCGCGTGGTGCCGAAGGTGAGAAGGAAGACGGACTGCTGGAACAGCTGAAGGCTTGCGCCGGCGCCTCCAAAAGGGCTGCTTTGCGTGAAGGGAGTGAAGCCGGTGGGGATGCCGGTGGGGACTTGTCCAAGAACGGCGGAGGATGGGATGTTGACGATGGGCGAACCGCCGGAGAGCGCAGCATTGCCATTGGCGAAGTAGGCGTAGACGTTCACGGTGCAGATGAAGAAGCAGATGCTGCCGTCCCAGGTGGTGGTGACTTGAACGGCGCTGGAGCCCGTGGCAACGCCATTGGGAACGAGGTGGAAGGTGACGGAAGCGGGAATGGCGGAAAGGGAGAGCGAGCTGACGGCCATTTGCGGCTTAGGTTTGAGGCCGGCCACGTGAACCACCTGGGCGGAGGAGCGAGCCGATACAAGGCAAGCCAAGCTACAGACGAGCACGGCGTTGCAGATGGCCTTGGACATATGCATCGATCTTAATGTCCGCCGCGAACCAAACGCTGGACAACGATGGTGGTATCGGGAGTTGTGCCTTCTTCGGCACTGGTGATGGATGTGGGCGCGGAGACGACTTCGTAGGGGCCACCGTCGAGGAACTGATCGGGAAGGACTTTCAGTTCGTGAGAATGGGGTTTGCGTTCGCGGATGAAGAAGACGCCTTCGTCATTGGTGTAGACGAGGAGCTTGTCGATCATGAGAGCGGCGCCGGAGACGGGCTGACCGGCAGCATCGACGACCACACCGCGAAACAAGTTGGAGCCGATGGAATTGCGGGCAAGGGATTCGGTACCGTCCGCGACGCCAAGGCCACCCTGACGGGCTGCAACCGCCTGAAGATCGGCGGTGTAGCGCAGGCTTCCGTCGGGAGCGACAAACGATGCTCCGTGGACTGTGATTCCGCGGAATACGTGCATCTGCACGTCGATGATGAGGGCCTGCTCAAAGGGAGAAGCGTTGCGTTCAGGGACGTAATAGGTCTGGTACTCGGCGCTGACGGAAGCGATGTTGGAGAGAAACGATCCGCCGAAGGAAACGGTTGTCTGGCCTGCCGAATGGTTGATGACCTGCGTGACGCTGAGGCGCGGCGAGATGATTTCAGAGACGTTGGTGATGAAGGCGCTGGTGCGGGGCGCGTTGCTGGGACGACTTTCGAGATAGCTGGCGGTCGTGTGCAGGCGGGAGAAGAAGCTGCGATCGGCCGTGAAGGCGGAGGCGTTGTTGGAGTTGGTGAGGTAGCTGGAATGAAAGAGCGATGCAGAGAGGCCGAGGCCCGCGATCAAGAGCCCCGAGGACACCTGATCGACGGTACTGCGGACGTTGGTTTGCGTGTTATTGAGCGGGGTGAGGTAGTTCTGCCTGCCTCCGCTGATGGTGAAGAAATGGGTGGGCTTGAGCGAGACAAGGACATTTTCGCGATCGGGCTCGCTCATGAGCGGAGCGGAGACCGCAACGCGATGGAATTGGGAGCCAGCTTCAATATAAGCGGCCTTCGCGTCGATCCAGGGGCGAAGGAAAGAGAGGCTGGCGGCACCGTAAGGCTGATTGGCGCCGACTCCGCCGGATGCAGCCAGAGTAAATTTTTCGGCAGGCTGCCACTCGATGCTTTCGATGGCGGTGGTCTGGCTGGAGAAAACCATCTTGGAGGAGATGGCCAGGCGGTCGAGGAGCTGTTTTTTAAGAAACAGGATTCCCGCGGGATTTTCGGCGCGAACGCCTTCGAAGAGAGGGCTGTTGAAGTCGGTGGATGTGGCGCCGGCGAATGCAAAAATGTCGGTATGGTGGATGTTTGCCTGGACTCCGGCACCAAGCGCGATGAGGTAGTGGCTGGAATCGAAGATGTCCGTAGGCAGCTGGAAGTGAATGTAGTCATCGCCCAGGATGTAGGTGGAGTGGCCGATCATCTTGGTGAAGTTGGCGCCGACGACGAAGCGTCCGGCGATCACGCCCGCGCTGAGGGATGCGTCGTAGCTGGGCCCGCGAGCGGTGAGCGTTCCTCCCTGCGCCTGATAGAGGTCAGAGGCGCCGCCGCTGAGCTGGAATACCTGTCCAGGCGAAGTGGCGGTGACCGCAGTGGAGAGAACAACTGCGAACGAGATGCGAAGGATCCAGCGCATTGCAATTGCTCTATCGGGCTTTAAGAACCGGCCGTTGCCAAGGGCAGATTCATCGTGGAGTGTTCAAGACGGAACTGAATGCCTGTGGGGGGTTCGGATTCGTTCCAAGGCACTTCCACGTGACGTTGTCCGCCAGGAAGCATAGGAAATCCCGCGGCTGTGGCAGATTTGGTTTTAGAGATCACGCGGATTTCCTGGACACGTTCCAGATCCGCACTATTGTTCAAAAGCTCACAGATCACTTTGTTCGAAGAGGCGGCGAAGGTGGCCTGAGTGACTTTGACGACGTCGTTCGACGCCTGGTTTTTGGGATAGATATAGACAGTATGAGGAAGCAGGATGCGCACATCGAGACTACCGGTGTGCTGAAGAGACGAGAATGTCGAGTAAATGGTGAACCATGCGGGAAGCCTGTCTGCTTTCGCCTTATAGAACACGTAATAGGTTTGACCGGGATCGATACGGGCACTCATGGCAGATAGCTGAACATGAATGCCCGCATCGAGAGTGCGGTAGGCCCCATTGCCGTCGGAAGTGATGCTGAAGCTACGCGGCTCCAACGTAACTGCCATGGGCGTAAGAGTGTTGTTGGTGAGCGCGAATCTTCCGTCGGCTTTGACCTTGTACTCGACGATGACAGGAGACACGGTTTGAGCGAAGGTGAAGACGGCGCAAACCGCCAGCAGAACGCCGGAAAGTAGACGAACGAAGCTCACGACGATCCTCTTGACGCTGGAAATGCGGGCCAGCGCGGTTGAGCAGTGCGTTGTGTCAGAGAGCCTGCGCCTGCAGGTTCAGAGTGCCGGTGTATGTGCCGGCAGGCAGTTGCGGCTGTGCGGTGAGGTTGATCTGGAGGTTGAGATTGTCGCTGCGATTGGAAGCGCGGTTGGAGGCGCTGATGGCCTGGGTGAAGAGCGAGAGGCCGGCGCCGGCGGTGCCAAGAGGCGCGGTTTGAGTGAATGCGGTGTAGCTCGTCGGGGTTCCGCTGGTGACCTGACCGAAGACTTCAGAGGTCGGGATGTTGGTGGGAGTTGTGGCTCCATCAGTGAGCGCGGCCGTGGCGCTAGAGAAGTAGCCAACGAGCGTGACGGAGGTTCGGGCGCCGCTGAGAACCCACTTGGTGGTCATGACCACCGGTGCATTGCCGGTGGCTGTACCGCCGTTGACCAGGGCAAAGGTGACATTTGCCGGCGTAGCGGCGACGGTCAGCGATTCGCTCAGGGTGGCGTTCAGGGCAACGGTAGCTGTATTCGAGTTAAGGGCCTGGGCAAAGGTTGCCGATGTAGCTACGAGAAAGAGGACAGTAGCCACGGAAAGCGACCTACAGATTAAGTTATTTTTACGAGTAATCATTCGACTTTCTCCTGTGAAATTTTCTCTACGAGAAACGCAGAGCCGCCTCTCGGGAAGGGAGGATTCCGAGTGAAGTGATTCCGTGAGGCAGTGTGATATTGCAGGTGATCCTATCACGGGTATTGAGTACTTAAACAACACGCATCTTATTGATTACTAATTACATTGGTAACGACGCGGAAAATCGCGGATAAGTGCGCGTGTGCGAGACGAGGTTTTAAAAATCTCGGCCGAGCTACAGAGCTTCGAGCTGCAGCGTGATGTTTCGTGGTGCGGATGGGAGTTGCTTCTCGGGAGTTAGGGAGTTAGTGGCGGGAAGTGAAACTGCCTGAACACGGGAGTCAGGGCGGTTGGTAAGACCGGCGGGTTCCGCCCACAAAGTGATGCCCTCGGAATGTTCGGAAGCACCTGGAGCCCGTGCGATCACTCGCAGCGTTGTGAGGTGAGCCGGGACGGCCCAGGAAGCGGTAACGGCGAAACCGGAAGGGCTCAGCGGCAGAAATTGTGCCGATGCGCGGCTTGGAGCGATGCCGAGGGACACGGACTCGAGAGTTGCGACCAGGCCGACAGCCGCAGGGCGCGCGTTGAGCTGGGCAGTCGCAGAAGGGACGCAGGCCAGCGTGAGTGATCCGACAATCGCATAGAGCAAGAGGTCACGAAGCGGTGGAAAAGAGGCCGGAAGCTTCATGGTCGAACTCCCTTGATTGAAGAAACGCGTTTTGGAGCAAGTTTGCTGCGGGCAATGGGGAATATCGGCAAATATTGGAAAAGCTTGAGGGATGATCGAGGGATTCGCCAGTTCCCTACCCCACCTGGATGCCGGGAAAGGATTGAGTGGTCCTGCCGTGCGGTTGGTCACAGGTCATTGACTTTTTGCGGGACTATACTCATCTCCGAATTCCAATACCCATGCTTTGGGCACCCGTTGGTGCATGTGCAAGACCAGACCTGAAGCCGGCGGAGGCGCTTTGTACTTAGGCATCTTGAAAGAGACGGGCACCGGTGAGAGCCGTGTCGCATTGTTGCCGGAGAGCCTGAAGGCCCTGGTGGCACAGGGCATCGATGTGACTGTGCAAAGCGGCGCGGGGTCGGCGGCGGGCGGCTCAGACGCGGCGTATGCAGAAGCAGGCGCCACGGTGACGGCGGATCGAGGCGCGATTTTGGAAAACGCCGATGTGCTGCCGGTGGTGAATGCTTTGCCAGCTCAGGAACAGGGCCGACTGAAGCCCGGCGCGGTGATGATCGGGTTTCTGAAGCCGCTGGATGATCCGGGGGCTCTGACGATGGCGATTGCAAGGAAGGTGACGCTGTTCAGCATGGAACTGGTGCCGCGGATCAGCCGGGCGCAGTCCATGGACGCGTTGTCGTCGATGGCTACGGTGGCCGGGTACAAGGCGATTGTGGATGCGGCAGGAATGCTCCCTCGACTATTTCCCATGCTCATGACGGCGGCGGGAACGATTCCGCCGGCGCGGGTGTTTGTGATTGGCGCAGGAGTTGCAGGTTTGCAGGCAATTGCGACGGCACGGCGACTAGGCGCGGTGGTGGAGGCCTACGACGTGCGCGCGGCGGCCGGTGAGCAGGTGCGTTCCCTTGGAGCGAAATTTCTGGATGTGGATTTGGGCGGAATTAATACGGAGGGCGGCGGTGGCTACGCGGCGGAACTGACGGAGGGGGCTCTCGATCGAGGGCGTGACCTGATTACGCAGACCGCGGGGCATACGGATGTTCTTGTGTCGACGGCGCAGGTGCCCGGACGACCGGCACCGAAATTGATTCGGCGTGCGGCGATTGAAGCGATGCGGCCGGGTTCAGTTCTGGTGGATCTTGCAGCGCCAGGGGGCGGAAATTGTGAGCTGACGAAGCCGGGGATCACTCAGATTATGCGTGGCGTGACGCTGATGGCCCCCCTAAATCTGCCCGCGGCTGTTCCAGTGGATGCGAGCAAGCTCTACGCGCGAAACATACTGAATTTTCTGGGATTGATTGTGAAACAGGGCGTGTTGCACGTGGATTTGACGGATGAAGTACTGGCGGGGGCGTGCGTGGCGCATGAAGGCAATCCGGCGAATCCGCGGGTGGCGAAGCTGCTGGAAGAGGCGGAGACCGCGCAGTAGACGCATGGCGCCAGCGGGCGCGAGATATCAAGACTGAAGTTAGAGGAAAGTTGCAAGCATGAATCCAGCTGTCCTTATCGCATCGGTTTACGTTTTTGCCCTGGCGGCGTTCCTCGGCTACCAGGTGATCAGCCGCGTGCCGCCGCTGCTGCATACACCGCTGATGTCGGCGACAAACGCGATCTCTGGGATTTCGCTAATTGGATCGCTGGTGCTGGCAGGCGCGGCGCACTATCCGCTGTTCGCGCACATTCTCGGGTTTGTAGCAGTGACCACGGCAACGATCAACGTGGTGGGCGGGTTTGGCATTACCGACCGCATGCTGAAGATGTTTGGCAATCGCAAAGCGCAGACGAAGGAGGTAACCAAATGAACGTGGCTACCTACTTTATGGAAGCAACGTATCTGATTGCGTCGATCTTGTTTGTGCTGGCGCTGAAAGGCATGTCGCATCCGGAGACAGCGCGGCGCGGGATGTTTCTGGCCGAGGGAGGCATGTTTGCCGCGATCGTAGGAACGCTGGTCGGACAACACATCGTGACCTGGGTATGGATTATTGCCGGGCTGATGTTGGGATCAATTATTGGCGCCTGGATGGCGATCTGGGTACCGATGACGGCAATGCCGCAGCGGACGGCGCTGTCGCATGCGTTTGGCGCCCTGGCGGCGGCGCTGGTGGGGGTGGGGGAGTTCCTGGTGCACGCCCGCGATATGAGCGTGGTGACGCGGGGAGCATTGGGATTTGAAGTGATACTGGGGTCGCTGACGACAACCGGTTCGCTGATTGCAGCAGGAAAACTGCAGGGCGTGATTTACGGCAAGCCGGTGCAGTTTAAAGGCCAGAACTTTGTGAACCTGGCTATTTTTCTGGCGATGGCGGGGTGCTTTGGCTATTTCTGGATTTATCCGGAAGCGTCGGCAGTGTTTTATTCGATGCTGGGGATTGCGTTTGTTTTCGGCGTGATGCTGGTGATTCCAATTGGATCGGCGGACATGCCTGTGGTGATGTCGCTGTTGAATTCGTATGCCGGACTGGCAGCGGCGGCTACGGGGTTTGTGCTGGGCAATAACGTGCTGATTATTGCCGGCACGCTGGATGGATTTTCGGGATTCATTCTTTCAGTGCTGATGTGCAAGGCGATGAATCGGTCAATCACAAACGTGTTGTTTGGCGGATTTGGCGCAGTGGTGGCCGAAGCGACCGTGAACGTGGGCGGCGTGATGCGCGAGATCAGCATGGACGATGCAGCGATGCAACTGGCTTTCGCAAACCGCGTGGTGTTCGTTCCGGGATATGGGCTGGCAACAGCGCAGGCGCAACATGCAGTGCGAGAGCTTGCGGAACTGCTGGAAGCGCGTGGCGTGACGGTAAAGTATGCGATCCACCCAGTGGCGGGACGCATGCCGGGGCACATGAATGTGCTGCTTGCCGAGGCAAATGTGCCTTATTCGGCGCTGTATGAGATGGAGCAGATCAATCCCGAGTTTCCATCAACCGACGTGGCGGTGGTGATTGGCGCGAACGATGTGGTGAATCCAGATGCGCGCGATAATCCGACTTCGTTGATTGCGGGGATGCCGATATTGGAAGTGGATCGCGCGAAGAGCGTGATTGTGCTGAAGCGCGGGCAAGGGCGGGGATTTTCAGGCCTCGAGAACCCGCTGTTCTTCAAGGCATGTACATCGATGCTGTATGGCGATGCGAAGGCGAGCCTGGGTCACCTGGCGCAGGCCGTGCAGCACGTTTAAAAAGAGCTCGGAATGCAGGGGGATAGGTCGCTCAGACGCGCTTTTGCGCAGCCGTGTGCGTGAGACCCCTAGTGGATTGTTTTAGATTTTCGCTGCATGTAATCCATTAACAAGTATTCGCCGAGGGAGTGGGGCGTGGTGAAGTAGGCTTTGCCGCGGCACATCTCGGAGACCTTGTGGACAAACTGCACGAGGCTATAGTCGTTGGTCAGCATGAAGGTGTTGATCATGATGTTGGAGCGTTTGCAGCGGGCGACTTCTTCAAGCGTTTCGCTGACGACGAGCGGGTCGAGGCCATAGGCATTTTTGTAGATGCGGCCGTCGGGGAGCGTAAGGGCGGAAGGCTTGCCGTCGGTGATCATGACGATCTGCTTCATGTCTTTGCGCTGGCGGGCGAGGATGCGCTGCGCTACGCGGAGTCCTTCGCGGGTATTGGTGTAGAAGGGACCGACCTTGACGCGGGCGAGCTGGGAGACAGGAAGCTCTTCGGCGGAGTCGTGAAAGAGAACGAGAGACAGCGAGTCGCCGGGATATTGGGTACGAATGAGGTGCGATAGAGCCATGGCGACTTTTTTGGCCGGGGTGAAGCGGTCTTCGCCGTACAGGATCATGGAGTGCGAGCAGTCGAGCAGGACGACGGTGGCGCAGGAGCTCTGGTACTCGCACTGATGGACATGGAGATCCTCGTATTCCAGATTCAGCGGCATGCGGATGCCTTCGCGTGAGATGGCGGAAGCAAGAGTGGCATTGACATCGAGGTTGAGGGTGTCTCCGAACTCGTAGCGGCGCGGTGCTCCACCGGCCTCAATACCCGTTGCCCAGTGACGCGTGTCATGTCGGCCAAAGCTGGACTTTCCGAGAGATCCGAGCAGGTCGCGAAGGGTTTTGAAGCCGAGGAAGTCGAGTCCCTTGTCTGTGACTTCGAAGCGAACCTCGCCTTCGACCTCCCCCACCTGACCGCTGCCGGCCTGCGCTGCAGGCGTGGGATCCTGGAGCGACGAGAGGTAGTTTGCCTGCATGAGGCGCTCAATCAGCTTGTCGATGAGTTCGTCGAGGGTGCCGTTGGCAGACATTTCCTCAATCTGGCGCTGGGTATCCTGATCGAAGTAGTCGCCGGACTGAAGGATGCGGCGGAGAGCTTCACGCAGATCGTCCAGGGTGTGATCGAGCTGCTGGGAGCCGGCCCAAGGGTCGTTGTAGCCGGAGTCGAGGAGGTAGTCGGAGAGCGCATCGAGGAGGCTTTCGAGATCCATCTCGGAGGCAAGGTCGCCGGTGTATTTGGTGTAGCGAACGCCTTTCATAAGAACTCCTCAAATTCCCTTTGTGCTGTAACGGGTCTCAGAATCGAAATCCCAGAGCACCCTTCTCCCAACAGATTCTTCACCTTCTTGGGGATGACGATGGATTGCATCTGGAGCAACAAGCAGATCCATCGCTTCGCCCGGGATGACGATGCTTCGCATCGTCAGTTGTAGCCGCCTCGGCCGGTGCCGCGCCTCTGGCCTCGCTGCCATTCTTCGAATTCCTTTTCGACGTCGGGATGTTCCTGCTGCATGCGGCCGGTTTTGGCCTGGGCTGCAAAGACACGTTCTTCGCTGCGGCTGATTTTGCGATGCGCGACCATGCCTTCGAGCAGGAACTCGGCTGCGCCGACCACAGCATGAGGCGGACCGGAAGAGACGACGCCGAGAGGCGAGAGCTGGTCGAGCAGACCGTGAATCTGCTTGAGATCGGTAAGCGCGGCTTTGGTGGCTTGACCATCGTCGAGTTTGACGGTTCCGCCGAGCTTGAACCACTGCTCGATCTTCTGTGTATCCACACCGGCAAAGTAGCGGTCGTAGATTTTGCCGACCGCGGCGTGGATGAGTTCGCGAACGACGGTATCGGCCCCGCGCATTTCGCCTTCGTACTCAAGTTCGAGCTTGCCCGTGATGCCGGGAAGCGCGGCGTAGAGATCGCTGATGCGTGGGAACGCAATCGGTTCGTTGTGGGCGAGGGCACGGCGTTCGGCGCTCGAAACGAGTAATTCCATGGTGGAAATGGGCAGACGCTGGCTGACGCCGCTGCGCTTGTCGACTCTTTTGTCTTCGCGCGCGGAGAAGGCGACCTGCTCGACAACTTCGCGAATGTATTGCGGGATTTCGATGGGCGCGGAACCGCGATTGGACCAGGCTTCCTGCGCGGTAATGGCGATGCCCTCTTCGAGGGTTTCGGGATAATGCGTTCGAATCTCAGAGCCGATGCGGTCTTTGAGCGGAGTGACGATCTTGCCGCGGGCGGTGTAGTCTTCGGGATTGGCGGAGAAGACGAGGGCCACGTCTAGGGGGAGGCGGACGGGATAGCCCTTAATCTGCACGTCGCCTTCCTGCATGATGTTGAAGAGCGCCACCTGGATTTTGCCAGCGAGATCGGGCAGCTCGTTGATGGCGAAGATGCCGCGGTTGGCTCGAGGCAGGAGGCCATAGTGCATGGTGAGTTCGCTGGAAAGATCCTGTGCGCCGCGGGCGGCCTTAATGGGATCGAGATCGCCGATGAGATCGGCAATGGTGACGTCGGGTGTGGCAAGTTTTTCGACGTAACGGTCGTCGCACGAGAGCCAGGCGATGGGAGTTTTGTCGCCGAGCTCGGCAACGAGGTCGCGACAGCGGCGACAGAGCGGCGCGTAGGGATTATCGCGGATTTCGCAACCGGCGATGTAAGGGGAGCGCTCATCGAGCAGCGCAGTGAGGGCTCGGAGGATGCGGCTTTTGGCCTGGCCGCGAAGCCCCAGCAGGATGAAGTTCTGCCGGGAGAGGACGGCGTTCACGATCTGAGGAATGACGGTATCTTCGAAGCCGACAATCCCGGGGAAGAGAGTGGTCTCGGCACGCAGGCGAGCGATCAGATTGGCGCGCATTTCATCTTTGACAGAGCGATTGCGCAGGCGCGATTCAGAATACAGCGTGCTGGTGCGCAATTCTCCCAGCGATTGGGGAATGGAATGACTTGCGGGCATCAATGCCTCCCAAAAGGGCCCCCGGCGAGGCGAGGACGCCGTGTTGGTGTAGACGTATTGTGTACCGAATTGGATGGGTTACGGGCGACGATGGGGAAATCGGGGCCCAAACCGATTTGACAGCGTGAAAAGACGGCGGAAGCTGACATGATGCAAGAGAAGTATGCCCCCGCTTGCCGGAACCGTACAGGAGAAGTATGCACGGGCTGTCAAGCGGCGCGTCCGGCAACTCCTGGAAAGCAGGGCGATCCATCGGATATTCTGCTGAGAAGCGGGGGAGAAAGCAGGTCAAATTGATGCGTCGCATCTGGACGACATTTTTTGTTGTGGCGATTATGAATTCGAGCGCGCTCGCAGGCAGGGCTCAGGATGCGAGTCCGAACCCGCCTCCACAGAATGCGCCGGCGAATCAGCAAATGCCTCAGCCGCCCGCGACGCCTGCACCCACTCAAGTTACCGGTGCCTCGAAGCTGTTGCAGCCAGCACTTGACCAGGTGCAGCAAACGCTGAACAAGGCGCATGTCGAGCGATGGAAGAAGGGCTCAGTGCGCGACGAAGCCAGCACGGATATTTCTTCGCTACAGTCGGATCTCCAGGGAAATCTGCCATCGCTGCTGCGGGATTCCGACGCTGCTCCGAGTTCGCTGAGCCGGATGCTTCCAGTTGAGAAGCATGTGGACGCAGTCTACGACGTACTGTTGCGCGTGGTGGAAGCGGCGCGGATTGCGGCGCCCGATGAGCAAGCCAATGCTTTGCGGCAAGCGTTGAGCACGCTGAGTACGGCGCGGCTGGCGTTTGACGACGGGATGCTTTCGACCGCGACAGTCCAGGAAAAGCAGATTTCAGATCTGCGAGTGACTGTGCAAAAGCAGGCAGCATTCAGGTGTCCGGCTCCGCCGCCAGAGAAGCCGTGCCCACCTCCGCCACCGGTACATAGGGCGAGGAAACCGGCTGCGGCGACATCGACGGCAACGCCGACGGCGAAGAGCGGAACAGCCCCAGCGGCGCAGAAGCCGGGAACAACCAATCCGACGTCAAAGCCGGGTACGCCGGCGCCGAATCAAAAGCCCTCGACACAGAAACCAAGCACGACACCGACCAACCCTCAGTGATGCGAGAAGCGCGGGGAACGGGTTTTGATTCCCTGTGCGACTGCGTTTGCAGAGCCCGCACGAGGAGGAAGCGCGTATGAACCGCAGAGAATTCGCGGCGATGCTGGCTTGTCTTGGTGTGCCGTCAGGAGGCCCCTTGTTCGCGTCGGAAAAGATAGACGAACCTGAGATTTTGCTGCTTTCGCGCAATGGCTGGATGCCAAACAACGAGCGGCTTCCGGTTCTTTTGTATCGCAATGTGATTTCGGTGACAGGAAATGATCCGGCTCGAGCGTTTGAGCAGGTGTTTGAGCGAAATGGCTGGCCGCCGCAGTGGCGTAACGGGGTCTATAGCTTTCATCACTACCACTCAACATCGCACGAGGTACTCGGATTTGCGGGCGGGCAGGCAAAGCTGATGCTGGGCGGTGAGAGCGGTCACGAAGTATCCGTGCAAGCCGGGGACGTCGCGGTTCTTCCCACCGGAACCGGTCATTGCAAGCTGACCAGCAGTGCGGACTTTCTGGTGGTGGGCGCCTATCCGCCAGGGCAAGATTGGGATATTTGCCGCAGCGCTCCGGACCGGGAGTCGGTGGAGCGGATGGGAAAGCTGATTTTCCCGAATTCTGACCCAGTGAGCGGGGCTGGAGGGGCGCTGACGCGGCGTTGGCGGGCAGCAGGCGTCGCGGGAAGGACTGGGTAATTTGGAAAGCCGACGAAGAGTAGAGGAAACTTTGTTTGGCGCGCCATTGGCGCGCCTTTTTTATTGATAGCGTTTCTGGTGCCAGATCCAGGCGGTGCGGAGGATGTCGTCGAGCCGGGTATAGCGAGGCTTCCACCCGAGGATATGGTTGGCTTCAGAGGAACTGGCGACGAGAACGGCGGGATCGCCTGGGCGACGGGGTTGGACTTCGACGGGAATGGGGCGTCCGGTGACGCGCCGTGCGGATTCGATGACCTCTTTGACGCTGAAACCGTGCCCATTGCCGAGGTTGAGAATGAGGCGATCGCTGGTTTCGAGGGCGTTGAGAGCGAGAAAGTGGGCTTCGGCGAGGTCGGAAACGTGGATGTAGTCACGAACGCAGGTGCCGTCGGGGGTGGGATAGTCTTCGCCGTAGATGCGAATGGAGGCGCGGCGGCCCATGGCAACGTCGAGGATGAGGGGAATGAGGTGGGATTCGGGCTCGTGTGCCTCGCCACGGGTGATGCCGTCTGGCCCGTCCGGGGCGCCAGCGACGTTGAAATAGCGCAAAGAGGCGTAGCGGAGGCCGTGAATCTTGTTGAACCAGGAAAGCATGTGCTCCACCAGTAATTTGGACTCACCGTAGACATTGGTGGGTTTAAGTCGCGCATTTTCTGGGATAGGAACGCTTTCCGGCTCACCGTAAACGGCTGCCGTGGAGGAAAAAACGAGGCGCCTGGGTCCGCAGGCGAGCATTGCCTCGAGCAGGGCAAGCGTGGAGGCGGTATTGTTGCGGAAATAAACCTCAGGACGGGTCATGGATTCGCCGGCTTCAATGAGCGCGGCGAAGTGGAGAACGGCGTCAAAAGGCTGGCCGGAATTGGAGGCTTGCAAGAAAAGGTTTTCAATTTTGGTACGGTCAGATAAGTCTGCATGGAAAAACTCGGCACCCTGTGGAACAAGTTCCGAGCGTGCATGACTCAAGTTATCCAATATAATGGTTTTGTGGCCGCGTTCCACCAGAAGTTGTGCAACTGTACCACCGATGTACCCTGCACCGCCGGTAACCAAGATCTTCACAAAATCACTGTCCTTTCGCGAACGCTTTGGTTTACCGTAAGTCTATTACATAGGCTGGCTCAGAAGATCGGGAGCAATTCAGCCCGACACCGTTTTGAAAAGCGGCGAGCCGAAGATCGTAATTGAGAATCCGGACTGTCACTTCGTAGATTCTGCAGATGAAATTGAAGTGAGGTAAACCGGGTTGGGTTTCTCTTCATCTAATGGAACAGGTTTCACTGGAATCGGCTGAAGTTTGTCTTGGACGGAAACTGGATCGCTATAGATGTCCGGGGCAGGCAATGGACGATACAGGTCTCACGAGCCGGGACAAGGCCGGAGACAAAGTAGATGTCGGCATTGATTCAAGGCGGCTCTCAAGGAAGAGACTTTGAGGATTCAGCCTTCTCCCCACATCGGCGTAATGGAATTGAAGCAGTAGAGAAGACGAGCATGCGTGGCCGCGAAACGCGAGACGAAGATGCCGCGAAGGGCTGATGGTCTCAAGACAGTTTCACTCGAACGAGGGCGGAAGCAAGGATGAGAACGCTGCTTGGACAACTGCAAAGATTTTTGGAATCGCCTGGTGTGAGAGAGGTTGGAAATCGCCGATGAGCGTGCTGCACGACTCCGCTTAGCTTCTTTGAGGCATTCCCACTGAAAAGAGAATTTGAACCACGCCGTCTCGATGGCTTGATCTGAGGGTTTTGTTAACATGCCGACGAATCAATACGCAGGACAATACAATTTTGGGTTACTCCCCGAGCCGGAAGGCCGGCGCGGCTCGTTCGTCACCGCAGCTGTCATCAATTTGATGATTCTGGGCGCCGTGCTCTACATCGGAATGATGGCGAAGCACGTGATTGAGCAGCATCACTTCGAACAAACTGAGTTGATCTTCCCCACGACTCCGCCGCCCCCCCCGAAGATAAAGGTCACGCCTCCGCCCAAAATGCCAGACCTGCCGAAGCCGAAACTCGAAGTGAAGCTGGACGCGCCCAAGATCAACTTGCCCAAGATTGATCCGAAGCCGGCGCTGAAGCCGATCGAGATGGAAGCGAAGCTGAATACGCCGCAACTGAAAGCAGTGAAGCCTGCGATCATTCTGGCGCCGCAGCCGAAAGCGGCTTTGACCGCGGCGGCTCCCTCGCTGACGCCGCAGGCACATCCTTCAACGGCACCTGTGCACTTTGGCGATATCCAAGGTGTGACGCCAAATCCGAATGCGACGCGGCCGGCCACAGTAGCGGCGATCGGCAATCCTTATGGCGGGAATCAAGGACCGGCGGTAGCGCCCCGTGGCGTAGTTGGTTCGACAGGTATTGGCAATGGGACTCGGTCGGGCTCGAATGCGGGCATGGTTGGCCGGGTAGCTTCGGCGGGAATTCCCGGGGGCACGGGAACGGCCGCGACTGGCTATCCCGGAGGACATGTTGCTGCGGCGGGTATTCCCACGCAGATGGCCCAGGCGACTCAATCACCGACGGTGAGCGCAACTCCGGCCACCACGAATCTTGAAGTCATCTCAAAGCCCCCGGTGCAATACACGACGGAGGCGCGGGCGTTGAAGGTGGAAGGCGATGTGATTTTGCGCGTGACCTTCACGGCCGCGGGGCATGTTGTGGTGAACGGTGTGGTGCACGGATTGGGTCACGGATTGGACGAAGAGGCACGCAAGGTGGCGGAGCAGATTCGTTTCCGTCCGGCGACCCGGAATGGGCAGGCTGTGGATCTGACGACGAATATTACGATCACATTCCAATTGGCATAGAAGTAGAAGGAAGTAAACGAGTGCTGCACACTGCTGGGCCAACGAAAGCGGCGAAGCGTGGATGGCAAGAGAACAGGAAGAAGCAAACTAGGAGCATGAAATGACGTTTAGGAAGGTTTATATCTCCCTGCTCACGCTGGCACTGGGTGTGACCTGCGCATACGGCAAGAAGGCACCGAAATACGAGCAGGTGCAACCGCTCACCCCAGATCAGGCCGCACTGGTAGAGAAAGCAGTTGGGCAAGAAAAGATTCTGATTAAAGCAATCCAGCAGCATACGCCGCTGGTAGAAACTTATATTCAGGACACGCGCCCGGACGAGAAGCTTTATGAAGTACCGGTTGGAGATCAATACACACTGAGCCGCGTTGATTTTGGAAAGGGCTTTTTTGACAAGGCGTACGAGACGAAGCCGCAAGGCCGTCACGGCTTTTTCAAGGGCTCGATGGGTGCGATCAGCGGACTGACGAAAGCACTCGGACTGGACAAGCGATTCACGTACAACCCGACCGGGTTTATGCAGATGATGTTTCTGGACCCGACGGGATTTGATTCGCAGCACTACATCTTCAGCTACGTGCGCAAGGAATTTCTTGGTTCCGTGCGGACCTGGGTATACGACGTGCATCCCAAGGTCGCGGGAATGGGCCGCTTTTATGGCCGCATTTGGATCGAGGACCAAGATGGGAACGTGGTTCGGTTCAACGGCACGTACACGGGACCTACCTCGGATGAGGATTCGCGGTACTACTTCCACTTTGACAGCTGGCGCATGAACCTGCAGCCCGGTGTCTGGCTGCCTGTGGCAATTTATGTGGAAGAGTCGAATCGGGCCGACCGCAATGACTTTGAAAAAGCCGAAGGCCTGAAAGCACAGACGCATTTTTGGGGTTACAGCCTGAAGCTGCCCACGCGGGACAGCGAAAACGTGAGCATGAAGATCGAAGACGCGGTGGACAAGAGCGACGACTCGCAGGATGTGAGCCCGTTGCAGGCATCGCGGGACTGGGTTACCCAGGCAGAGAACAATGTAATCGACCGCCTGGAAGAAGCAGGCCTGGTGGCTCCGCTGACGCCGAATGGTTATGAAACCACCGTGCTGGACCAGATTGTGGTGAATCTCGCGGTGCCGAACAACCTGGCATTTTCGAGCCCGGTTCACTGCCGTGTGCTTTTGACGGATACGGTGGAAGCGACGACGGTGGGGAATACGATCCTTGTGAGCAAGGGTCTGATTGACACGCTGCCCAACGAAGAGGCGATTGCTTCAGTGATTTCGCTGGAACTTTCGCACATCGTTCTGGGACATCACACGGACACGCGGTATGCGTTCAATGACCGCCTGATGTTCCCGGATGAGTCCACATTCAAGCGGATCGACATGAACCACACCGATGCGGACGATGTTACGGCGGCCAAGAAGGCGACGGAGCTGATGGAAGCGTCGATGTACAAGGACAAGCTGAACAGCGCCGGTTTGTGGTGGGAACAGCTTGCCGATCGTGGAAAGAATCTGAAGGCACTGAATACGCCGCTGCTGGGCGATTCCCTGCTGAAGGTGGACGGCACGCCGTGGTTGGCGGATATTGCGCACCAGGCACCGAAGATCTCCTTCGACGACCTGGCCCAGATTCCCGCGCTGCCGTTGGGAAGCTGGTTGAAGACCGATCCATGGGATGACCGCGTGAAGATGTTGAATGCGAAGCGGTATGCTCCGATGAATGCGCGCGACAAGATGCCTCTGGAAGTGACGCCGCTGTATTTCAAGCTGCAGCGCTACGAGGTTGCCAATGCGGCAGCACCGTCAACTCCGGGAGCCAACACAGCCGCGCCGCAGGGCGGCGATCCGCAGGGACAGCCGACGGGCGCTCCAGCAGCGAACAACACGCAGCCTCAAGAAGGGCCGCAGGCACCCTCTTCGAATCCAAGCCCGCAGTAAAGTTCGACCCTTACTCAAGCCGGGGCGTGCAGTACGGCGCTCCGGCTTGAATCGTTTTTCCACATCATTTTTTTGAACAAGAGAAGCCGACACGAATTCGAGCTTCACAAGGAACTACTCCTCCCCGATGAAAAAGACTGCTCTGTTTTTCCTTTTGAGTGTGCTGTGCATGGGAAGCATCGAGGCCCGTGCGCAAGTTGTTTACTCCGCGACCCGTCCCGAGCGCGCGCTGAATATTGGCGTGATGGGTTCTCTGTACCAACCCGACTATGCCGGCAACGACTATGCGCAGACCGGCCCGAAAGATTTGCTAGGCTGGGGCGGCTATGTGGATCTGCGCCTGACCCACTGGATCCAGCTCGAGGCCGAAGGGCGCTGGATGCGCTTCAACAAGTATGAAGACATCTACGAAGACAACTACCTGTTTGGCCCTCGCTTCCCCATTCATGAGACGCGGCGCTTCAAGCCTTACGCGAAGGTGATGGCTGGGTGGGGGAAGATGAATTTTCAAGAGAACTTTGCCTATGGGCACTTCGCAAACATTGCAGTCGGGGGTGGTGTGGACATGCCCCTGACGCGGAAGCTGACCCTGAGGGCGATCGACTTTGAATACCAGTTCTGGCCGAACTGGGTCTATGGCGACCTGAAGCCTTATGGCGGAAGTGTCGGCATCTCGTATCGGGTGTTCTAGCAAAGCTGAGCGGCAATGAACCCTCGCGAGCGCGGGGGTTTGTTGTTTGCAGATCGAAGTGCCGTCATGCTGAAGGAACCCTGCCCCTCCCGTGTCGAACCGGACCTGGTGCAAACCTTAGAGGAATTGCGTGAATTCGAACCGATCTTCCATCGCGAAAGGTCGGGGAGGAGTTGCGAGGATTTCAGGCGATTGATGGCGGAGGACTATTGGGAGGTTGGCGCGTCGGGGCGGCGGTATGACCGGGATTTCATTCTGCAGCAGTTGGAAGAGCATCCGCCTGCCGATGCGCAGGCGGCTGGCTGGCGCTGCTGGGACTTTGGGCTGCGACGGCTGGGGCAGGAGGCCTATCTTCTCACGTATACGCTCGATCAATCGGGCCGCGTCACACGCCGGGCTACGATCTGGGACAAATCGAGCGGCCCATGGCGCATCCTCTACCACCAGGGGACCCTCGCTTCAGCGGATGAAGACGACACTGATCCACCTGAGTCCTGACCCTAACCTAACGGACAGCGACGAAAAGGCCGCTCCGAAGAGCGGCCCTGGCTAATACTGAGTTTCCGGTGGGTTATGCCGGTGAGGGTGAACCCTCGGGGAACCCGCCCGAGCCGCGGCTTTCAGGCTTGAGGACCTGTTGACCGCCGCTGCCGCTTCCGTCGCTCGGCGAGGCGAGAACGGAACGCATGGGGGGCAATTCCTTGCCTTCAATGAGCAGGCGAACTTCCTCGGCGTCGATGGTTTCGCGTTCAAGCAGAGCGGCTGCCATGCGGTGCATCGCGTCCTTATGAACGTCGAGAATGCCATGGGCAGACTGATAGGCTTCGTCGATGAGGCGGCGCACTTCGAGGTCAATCTGGCGGGCCGTCTCTTCGCTGAAGTCACGATGCTGTGCGATCTCGCGACCGAGGAAGATCTGTTCTTCCTTCTTGCCGAAGGTCAATGGTCCGAGGCGGCTCATGCCGTACTCGCAGACCATGCGACGGGCGAGGTCGGTAGCTGTCTCGATATCGCTGCCGGCACCTGTGGACATCTGGTTGAGGAAGATTTCTTCCGCCACGCGTCCGCCGTAGGCCGTTGCCAAGCGGGTCTCAAGATATTCGCGGGTGTAGTTGTGGCGGTCATCGGGAAGATAGACGGTGACGCCGAGGGCCATGCCGCGCGGAATGATGGTGACTTTGTGGATGGGATCGGAGTTTTCGCGGAAGAACGAGACCATGGCGTGGCCGGCCTCGTGGTACGCGGTGACTCTCTTTTCCGCATCGGTGAGGAGCATGGATTTCCGCTCAGCACCCATGAGGACCTTATCCTTGGCGAGCTCAAAGTCATACATCAACACTTGCTTGCGGTTGACGCGAGCGGCGTTGAGAGCAGCCTCATTGACCATGTTGGCAAGGTCGGCACCGCTGAAACCGGGTGTGCCACGAGCCAGGACATTGAGGTTGACGTCGTCGCCGACGGGCACCTTCTTGACATGGACGCGGAGGACTTCTTCGCGCCCGCGCACATCAGGCAGACCCACAACCACGCGGCGATCGAAACGACCGGGGCGCAGCAGCGCGGGATCGAGGACGTCGGGGCGGTTGGTGGCCGCGACGAGGATGACGCCGTCGTTGGATTCGAATCCATCCATTTCGACAAGGAGCTGATTCAGAGTCTGTTCGCGTTCGTCGTGTCCACCGCCGAGACCGGCGCCGCGATGGCGGCCGACAGCGTCGATTTCATCAATGAAGATGATGCAGGGGGCGTTTTTCTTGCCCTGCTCGAACAGATCGCGGACGCGGCTTGCGCCGACGCCGACAAACATTTCCACGAAGTCAGAACCGGAGATGGAGAAGAAGGGCACGTTGGCTTCGCCGGCAACAGCGCGGGCCAGCAGGGTTTTGCCGGTTCCGGGAGGTCCGACGAGCAGCACACCCTTGGGGATGCGGCCGCCCAACTTCTGAAACTTCTGAGCCTCGCGCAGGAACTCGATGATCTCTTTCAGCTCTTCCTTGGCCTCATCCACCCCGGCGACGTCTTTGAACGTCACCTTCTTTTGCTGCATGGAGAGCAGGCGCGCCCGGCTTTTGCCAAACGACAGAGCCTTGTTTCCGCCCGTTTGCATTTGCCGGATCATGAAGAACCACAGGGCGGCGAGTAAAGCCAAAGGAGCTAGGTTAATCAGCCAAGTCCAACTACCGCTGTTGATGTCCCGGATACTGATGTTCACGCTCTTATCCCTCAGCATTTTGATCATGTCGGGATAATTGGCCGGAGCAGTCA
>DATHMP010000034.1:0-3146 GCA_035487015.1 Occallatibacter sp.
CCTGACATCCTGATCGATGCGATGCAAACCGGCGACCGCCTCGGCTACCATCCCGAACTCGCACAGAAAGAGATCGCCCACTTCCACGAGATACTGCCGCAGGCGCAGGCTGCGGTTAGCAAGCTGGTGGAGAATGGACAAAAGCGCCTGGACGAGTTGGCCCAGCGCGCGTCTCAGCACAACACCGGTCAGCTCGATATCCAGGCCGAGAAACAGAAGCGCGTTGAGGCATTCGCCCGCGCCGGAAAACTGGCGACGGACGCAGGAAAATAGCAAGGAAGCAGACGCAGTGGGACCATGGACTGACAAAGTCCATGGTCCCCTTGCATTTTGGCTGTAGATCGTGCGGCACTACTTCGTGAAACACGAAGTTATCAACCTACCCCTGGTGTTCGCCGGAGCAGCACGACCCTTGCGTGGCCGACTTTGGCTCCTCCCACCGCGCGGTAGGGTCAACAAAGTAGCCGCCGTCATACTTGTCGTGGTGGCGAACCCATGCCATTGTGTGGGCCAGTCCTGCTTCGTCTCGTCCCTTCGGCACAAGGTCAAGGAAGTTATAAGCACCGACCAGGATGTCTAGTCCCCGCGCATAGGTCGAATATGTGTGATAGATCTCGCCAGTCGCATCCTTGAAAAAGACGCTCGCTCCCGGCCGCTCCTCACTTGGGAACTCCGTGATTGCGTAGTTGTAGTCGACCGTCCCCGTCACACGTTCAGCCGGAGTGGCGGAAACATGGTAGTCGTAATTGAAATCCGTTCCAAACGAAGATGCCCAATGAAATTTCCATCCCATACGCTTTTTAAATGCATCGATCTCTGCGTACGGAGCACGCGAAACCGCGGCCAGTGTCACGTCGCGGTGCGCAAGGTGAATCGTCATGCCATCGAATTCATCGGAAATGTAAGAGCAACTCGGACAGCCCGCAGCCCAGCCCGGACCCAGCATGAAGTGATAGACGACGAGCTGACTCCGTCCGTCAAACAGATCGGCCAAAGTCTCTTTGCCGCGCGGCCCATCAAATACGTAGTTCTTCTCAATTCTCTCCCATGGCAATTCGCGGCGCTGCCGGCTGAGTTCATCGCGCAAGCGGGTAAACTCTTTTTCTTTCGCGAGAAATTCCCTGCGGGCATCAATCCATTCGCTGTGTGACACTACCTTCGACAGCTTGGGGCCCGTTGTCATCGTGGCCATGTGCAATCTCCTTCGTGTCGGTATCCTTGGTGAAATGTTTTCGAGCTGATTTGCGCAGCAACGTGCCGCCGACCAGCGCTGCAAGCCCGCCGCTGCCGGCGGCGCTGGCCGCTACAACTGCCGCAGTCGCGAGACAAAACGGGCACATATGCATCTCCTCGGCAACGCCGATCAGGCATTCTGCATGAATAACGGTGGTTCATCGCCGCTCGGACCCCAGCTCGCGGGTACCGGAAGGTTCAGGATCCGCAGATAGACACCCAGCTGCCCGCGATGCTGGTATACGTGACTGAACATTACGTCGCGCAGGAACTGCGAACGCGGTTGCGCCAGCACTTCCCTGCCTCCGGCCATCAGCCGCCAGGTCTCCGCCATCTCCGCATCGTCGATCGAGGGAAGAATCTCGCGGACGACGGCGACGCTCTCATCAAACGTCTGCATAATCTCCTCACAGCTCGCCGGCTGCGGGAACTTCGCGAACTCCGGAGCCTGAGCTGGATTGTTTTGCACGAAACGGACAACGCCACCCGGAGTGGACGCGATGTGATACGCCAGTTGCCCGGCGGTCATCGATTTTTCATGCGGCTTCCATGTGAGTTTGTCTTCGGGGAGCCGTTCGAGAAACCGGCGGGTGATGGGCGCCTGCGTCTCAAATTCCGCAAGCAGTGCCTGTGCAATCGACTCTCCAACGAGCGTCTGTGTAATCGACATGCGAACCTCCTTGTGTTCTCTGGGGAAATCTCAATCCTCGGCCAATCAAGCCTGTCTCTGATGCGACGCTTCTGCGCGCTCGCGAACCTTTTGGTGGATATAGTTCCAGCCACCAGTAACGCCTTTGCGGTGATCCTCCTGTACCAGTCCAAAACCGGAATGACGGAATTTGATCAGCGTCCCTCCGTCAACTTCACTCAGCCGGTATTGCACGTTGTTGGCCACCGGATGCGACATCATTAGAGGTCCGCAAAATTCCAGAAGCGTGGGGCGCTTGATAGCCTGCACATGCCCCCAAAGGTGGCCGTTGTCGCCGCCGAGGTCACGATACCAGCGTCCTCCCGGCCAGGCCTCCAGAACCATCGGCATCGTGCGGCCGTTGCCGGTCTCATTTGCCGGTCCTAGTTGTTCCAGCAGCGCGGCAAACGTATCCTCCAGCGACGCGCTCACATGAATCTCCTGCTCCACGAGCAACGTGAGATCCTCAATTCCTGCCATTGCATTAGCGATCATTGTTCCTCCTTGGGGTTCACCGTTTTGTTTGCCGCAGAGGCACTATCTGCAGCGCGCTTCTCCGCCAGCTCTTTCACGCGACTGAGTTGGTGCCTCCAATAACGCTCGAATTCTGACGTCCATGCGTGCAGCGGCCGAATGCCATCCGCGTTCGTCTGATACAGCTTCTGCCGTCCGTTGCAACGCATCCGCACCAGGCCCACGTCGCGCAGCACCCGCAGGTGCTTCGACACCGACGGCTGGTCCACGCGAAGGTTGGCCACAATCTCGTTCACCGAGTACTCGCGGCCCGCCAGCAGCAGCAGGATCTCCCGCCGCCGTGGCTCCGCTACTGCATTGAACGCATCCGAGGTTGTTGCCGCTCGCGCCATGATGAAATCAAATATATGCCTATATGGGAATATGTCAAGTGCCTTTTTCCCATGCGAGCGCAGCTCATCCCATACAGATGCCGGCTCGCAACAATTTCGTGGGGTTGTGCCGCCCGGCGGCCAAAAATAGTCCCCGTGAAACTCATCCGGTGCGTACTCTGCTCCTTGATCGCTCTCTGCGCATTTTGGGCGGGGCCGTTCTATGGCCAGACAACGGCCCAGACCACATCCAATCCGGCAAATCTTCCGCAACGCGACGGCTCGCACGACTTTGACTTTCTAATTGGCGACTGGAAAGCTCACGTGCGCCGCCTGCCCGATCGCTTGAACAACTCCAACGCCTGGGTCGAGTACGACGG
>DATHMP010000035.1:0-4272 GCA_035487015.1 Occallatibacter sp.
AGGATTCGATCGCAGCTCTTCGGCAGCTTCAGACCCAATAATCCGCAGCGCCAAAGGATCGTCAAGCACTCTGGGATGGTCCAGCAACTGATGCGCCGCCCGCCGGATCGCTACCCGCTGCGCCGTCCTGCTGAATTTGCCTTCTTGCATGGAAGCGCGCCCCGGTCCTTTACTCAGCTCCCGCCAACGCCGCCTTGCATTCCTCACACGGACACACTTCGCGCAGCAGCTTCCACGAATAAATCCCGAGGTCGTGATCATCGTTCCACTTGAACCGGATCGCGTATTTCCCCATCGCCTCGGCGGAAACCGGCTTGGCAGCAGGCTTAAACATAGGCAGCGCGCCGGGTGCCAGTTTTGCAGGCTCACCCGGCTTCCGCCCGGCTTTGTCGCGCTCTTCATTGCACATAGCGCAAGGGCACGCGTCCCGCAGATACACGAACCCGTAATGCGAAACGTGCCCATCAGCCCACTCAATGTCCACACCCGTGCCGGTAGTGAGGTTCACCTTAACCGACTTGGGGTCCGTAGCCGCGGTGGGCGCCTGAAGCGGGGACTGCATAGGTCAAGTATCGCATAGCACGAAGCGGAACTACTTTGAATCTTCCCTCGGCGGAAGCAGCATCCATACCAACAAAGAATATGCCGCAACGGAAATAAGTAGGAGCCACCACGGATGAAACAGAATCGGAAAGAACGCCCATAGAGCAATGAGCAACCACAAACGCCACCCTTTTGGCATCGCTATTTACGCCGCTCTTTCCGCCCCGCTCTTTGCAGGCTCCGAATTGTCCCGAACGCCCTGAATCCGGTAGAATAGAAGTTTCCGTCAAGGCCTCTGAAAGGATCTACAGCAGTCATGGCACAACAATGTGATATCTGCGGCAAGAAGCCGCAATTCGGAAACCGCATCAGCCACGCCCATAACGTCACCAAGCGGCGCTGGAACGTCAATCTGCGTCCAGTACACGCTCGCGTAGGCGCCACCACCAAGCGCATCCGCGTCTGCACCTCCTGCCTGCGCAGCGGCAAAGTGGTCAAAGCGTAGGCGATTCACCGCCAAGATCGCTGGGCACGCCAAGAAGCGACTCCCCAATTCCTAATGCCCGATTGAGCATTTCCTCGGCGCTCTGTGCGTATTCTGCGGTAAGTGCCTTACTGCACGCCCAGCAACTGCACATCAAAGATCAGAGTAGCGTTAGCCGGAATGGCCCCCGGATAACCCTGCGTCCCGTAAGCCAGTGCCGGAGGAATGCGCAACTGCCGCTTACCTCCAACCTTCATTCCGGCGACTCCTTCTTCCCATCCCTTGATGACCTCACCATTGCCGATGGTGAAATCGAATGGCTTCCCCGCGTCGACTGAGCTGTCGAACTTCTTGCCGCTAGTCAGCCAGCCGGTGTAGTGCACCCTCACATGGCTGCCTTCTTTGGCCTCCGCGCCGTTTCCCACCCGGATATCCCAATAGATCAGCCCAGAGGCCGTCTTCACGCCGTCGCCGGTGACCTTCGTGGGCGAGTTGGTGTTAGTCTTCTGAGCTGCGCTCTGCGCGAGCACAAACACTGCCGTCAGCCCGAGCATGACGGCAACCACCGCAAGATACTTCGTCATTCTTGTCTCTCCTTCGATGAACACCTATAAGACAGACGGCGCAAATATACACTCAGGTTGCCTGGTCTACCCTGTGATCCTCTGTGACCCTGTGTTTAAGATTTTCCTTAAGCCAGCGCGATCACATCAATTTCCACCAGCACGTCCTTAGGCAGCCGCGCCACTTCCACGGTCGTGCGAGCCGGCGCATCCGAACTGAAATACTGGCCGTAAACCTGATTCATCGCCGCAAAGTCGTTCATGCTCTTCAGGAAAACGGTCGACCGCACAACCTTCCCGAGTCCGCTGCCCGCAGCTTCCAGAATCTCCGACAGATTGCGCAGCACCCGGTCAGTCTGTGCCGCCACATCCCCGGCAACCACCTGCTGCGTAGCCGGATCAATCGCAATCTGCCCGGACGTAAATACAAACCCATTAGCCTTGATAGCTTGCGAGTAAGGCCCAATCGCCTGAGGAGCATCTTTGGTGGAAACAACTTCGCGCATGAACCCTCCGCCGTCAATTAACGCAGATGCACGCGGATGAAGTCAAACAAGGGAGGCCAAGGCGGACCAAGTCGCGCCAGCGACGAAATTCATTAGCCCGAGTCTGCCCTGAGCGAAGCCGAAGGGTAAGTGCGGGGAAGCCCGCGAAACGAAGAACAGAGTCCCGGAGGGGACGGCACCGGGCCTCACGCGTACTCGTCAATTCGTGAGGTCCAATGATGGATGTTGCCCTGCACTGGCCACCGCCCACTGCCACTGCTCCTAAAGTTCCCCACGACCCGGCCGATAGAGAGACTGGGGGTCTCCTATTTCGCGAGGCATCCAGGCCGACCCCGAGGTTAAACCACTAGAAGAAGAGATGGGATATGGAAGAAGACATGGGCATGAAGTCGACGCTGATTAACGAACGCATCCTAAGCGCTCGGGGAAGCCTTTCCGGCGACGCTCCCGACTCCAAATCCAAGTTCAAAGTCGGCCTCGCCAAGATCAACCAGGAACTATGGCTGGTGCTTTCCCTGTTCGTGATCGCGGGCCTGTTCAACTGGCTGGTCGCTTCCCACCGCATGATTCTGGGTCTCTACACTCTGCCCACAATCTTCTCGGCCTATGTCTACGGCCGCCGCCACGCCGTGCTCACCGCCAGCGCCAGCATCTTCATGGTCCTCATCCTTCTATGGAAGAATTCCGGCCTCTTCGCCGGCTCAGCCCCGTTCGCGCTGAATTTCGATCAGTGGTCCGAACTCGTCACCTGGGCATGCCTGCTTCTGATCACCGCATACGCCATGGGAACCCTTTACGATCGAACCGAACGTCATCTCGGAGAACTCCGCCAAACTTACTTCGGCCTCCTCACGATTCTCCAGCAGTTCATCTCGAACGACAAATACACCCACAATCACTCCTACCGGGTCGCGCTGTACGCCTCATCCATCGCCACGCGCATGGGCTTTACCCAGGATTGTATCGACGACGTCCGCGCGGCAGCCCTGCTCCATGACGTAGGCAAGCTCGAAACCAGTCGCGATCTCCTCCACAAAGCCGCCAGCCTCACCCCGGAAGAGATGGCGGAAATGCGCCAGCACGTTCAGAAGGGAGTCGCCTTGCTCGAACCGGTCGGCGGATCATTGCGGCGCGTTCTCCCCATCATCCTTGCCCATCACGATAAGTTCGATGGCTCGGGCTACGGTCCTTCCAAAGGCGCCGAGATACCCATCGAAGCTAGAGTCCTGGCCGTGGCCGACGCCTTTGACACTCTCACCAGCGATCGCCCCTATCGCCGCGCCGTTACCCCATTCGAAGCCCGGCAAATCATCGTCTCCAGCGCTGGAACAAACTTCGATCCCGCCGTAGTCGATGCATTCGTCAACGCATTCGAACACGGCGAAATGGAAATCCCCGAGGCCCTGGTTGTATAAGCCACGACGCAGGAGCGACGCCGAATGAGTGACCTCATTGTGACCGAGAGTCTGGCCCGCTCGACCGGATCGAATACGTCTGAATCGAAGCCCGCGGGATCAAAAAAAGGCCCACCTCCTACGATCGGCGTCCGCGTTCTGCTGGTAAGCTCCGACATTCAGACCATCGACACTCTCTGCGAATCCATGGGAAGGATGTCGATGCACGTCGATATCTGCTCCGACTTCACCTCCGCCGCCTACAAACTTTGCCATTCCAAATTCGAAGCCCTGGTGGTGGACTTCAAGAACCGCGCCGAAGCCTTGGACCTGCTCAAAAAGCTACGTCAGATGACGTCTCACAGAGCTTCCGTCGTGCTGGCCGTCCTGAATTGCAACGAAGAAATGCCCAGCGCATTCCGCGCCGGAGCCAGCTTCGTGCTGGTCAAACCGCTGTCTCCCACCGTCCTCATGCGAACTCTCCGCGTCTCCTATCCCCTCATGGTGAACGAAAAAAGGCGTTCCTTCCGTTGCCCCGTGCGCGTCCCCGTCTATGTCTCGCATGGCACCAAGCCCGAGTTCATGGCCACCTCTGCCAACATCAGCGAAGTCGGCATCGCCCTCACCAACGCCCCCGGCCTGCAGGTAGGCGACAGAATCAACCTGCGCCTCATGCTCCCCCACACCCAGGCCGACGCCAAAATCACCGCCGAGGTCTGTTGGTGCAAGCCAACAGGCGCAGCCGGATTGGAATTCGTCCAAGTCCCCGCCTCCATCAAAGA
>DATHMP010000036.1:0-10148 GCA_035487015.1 Occallatibacter sp.
GCCCCAATCAACAACACCACGGACAAAGCAGCCTGCAGAATCACCAGCGACCGCTGCAGCAACGAAGACCTATCCCGGGTGGAACGGTTCGCACCGCGCATCGCATTCGCTGGATGCTCTTTCGAGCTAATCCACGCCGGCGCCGCGCCAAAAATTAACCCCGTCAGCAGAGACGCAGCAAACGCGAAACCAATCACCGGCAACGGCGGAGCCGCATCAACCGGCATCACCGTAGCTTGCGTGAACATCAGCCCCAACAGCAGCTTCGTCCCCGCATACGCCACCAGCAATCCAGCCACACCCCCCAGGCAAGCCAGCACCAGACTCTCCGTCAACATTTGTCCTGCGATCCGAGCTCGCGCAGCGCCAAGCGCCATTCGAACCGACGTCTCTACACGCCGTGCGATCCCACGCACCAGCACCAAATTGGCAATATTCGCGCACGCAATCAACAGCACCATTCCAGCGAGCCCCATCAACAGGAACAAACTGCTCTGCGCTCTATGCTGCATATTTGCGATTCCGTGCCCCCCCGGCGTCAGAACAACATGGGCTCTCGCTAGCAACTCCCTGCCTTGTACCGTCTGAAAGTCTTCCAACTCTCCAAGCGACTGCCGCAGCAAACCACTCATCTTTTCCTGCAGCGATCCGATCGCCACACCGGGCTTCACGCGGCCCACCAGATACAGCCAACCCAGATTCGCCTTATTCCGCGCCGAATAGAAACCAAGTATCGGTTCTTGCGAGATAGGAAGATAGAAATCCGGCGGAGTCTCCGCGAGACGGTCGCCATAGAATGCCTGCGGCGTCACCCCAATAATCGTCACCGGATGCATGTTCATTGAAAAACTGCTGCCGATCACAGACGGATCACCTGCATAGTCGCGCTGCCAAGCCTCATAGCTCAACATCGCCACAGGTGCCGCTCCGTCCGCATCATCCGCAGGCATCAGGCTGCGCCCTGCAAATGGCTGCACCCCAAATGTCTGAAAATAATTCCCGGAGACAAACTCACCACGTGACGAGTGCGACATCGCATTCCCAGCCTGCCTCGCCGAAAGGTCCGCGCCGCCGCCCTGCACCGCCGCCAGTTGCTCAAACTCCGTCGTGTTGTCCCGAAGATACTTGTACGTCTCGTACGGAAAGATGGAGTAGCTGTCCCCGCGGGACGAAGCGGACTCATTCAGAATGCAGCAGTCTTCGTGGTCCCCCACGCGCACTAGCGCCTTCGGATCGACCACCGGAAGATTCTTGAGCAGAATGGCATGTACCAGCGTGAAGATCGCCGTGTTCGCACCAATCCCAAGCGCAAGCGTAAGAATCGCCGTAGCTGCAAATCCCGGCGACTTCCGCATCTGCCGGAGTCCATATCGAATGTCCTGAACAAGCCTGTCGAGCAACGCCCCGGCACGGATGTCACGAACGCCTTGTTTGACCTGCTCGGTTCCACCTATCTCCCGGCGGGTATCGAGGTACGCCTCCTCCGGTGACATCCCCGCTTTCACCTTTTCCGCCGACACTAGCTCCACATAGGCACGCAGTTCGTCGTCCAGAGCATGATCGAGCTGGTCACTATGGAACAGGTTTCTCCAAAATGCACGGAATCGATTGGTCACAATGACCTCCTAACTGGTTCCCAGGGCCGCTGCCATTGCGAGAGAGATCCTTTCCCATCGTTCTGTCTCGCTCTGAAGCTGCTTTTTGCCTGCTTTTGTCAACGAATAAAACTTTGCACGCCGATTAGTCTCCGATTCTCCCCACGTGGAGGTAAGCCAGCCGGCTTCTTCCATGCGATGGAGAGCAGGAAACAGGGAACCGGCCTTCACCTCGAAAGCTCCACTCGTCATCTGCGAAATTCTGCGGGAGATCCCCATCCCGTGAAGTTCCTGAAGCGCCACGGCTTTCAGAATCAGGACATCGAGTGTGCCTTGCAAAAGATCGAACTGGGGAGGGGACATCGTTACTCCTATTGATCGTCTATAAGACGCTAGCATGTCCTCTTATAGACGGTCAATAAGAACCCCCGATCTCGGTTGTCACCGACAGCCAACGCGTTCATCGACGAAGACTCTGTATTTCGTGCCGGCTGATCTCGCCGCCACGATTCATCCGTCGTCGCAGAAGGAGACCCTTCCGACCGGCCAGAGCACTCCTCACTGACAACCCCGCGCCCCATCGCCTACGCTGTCAGCATGCCGTTCCAGTTCCCAAAGATCTATCCCATCCTCGATTCGTCCTGCATCCCGTCGAGCAACCGCTCCGAATTTCTCCAACGCCTCGGCTCCGCCCTCACCGACGCTGGCGTCACCCTCCTCGAATACCGCAACAAAACCGGCTCCGACGCTGAAATCCTCGCCGATGCCGCCATCCTCCGCGCCACCATGCCCTCGCCGAATATCAAGTTGATTCTCGATGATCGCGCCGATCTGATTGATCAAACGCAATTTGACGGTGTTCACGTTGACTCTGGCGACCTGGCTCCTTCCGCCGCCCGCAATCTCCTCGGTCCCCATCGCATCCTCGGCACTTACGCCGGAACCGAATCCATCCTGCCCGGCATCCTCGCCGAACCCGCAGATTACTTCTCCATCGGTCCCATCTTTCCCACCACCACCAAGCAAACCACCAAGCCGCCCATCGGTCCCGACGGCGTCCGCCATCTCCGCTCGCAGGCCGGTCCCGATCCGGTCCTCGTCGCAGTGGGCGGCGTCTCGTTCTCCACCGCAGCCTCCGTCCTCGCTGCCGGAGCCACCACCCTCGCCGTCTCCGCCGCCATCTTTCGAACACCCGACCCCGCAGCCGAATTCCGCAAGTGGCTCGAAATCCTCACCTGACGCCCTCACCTCTCAACCTTCACATCCGTTTCAAAAAAGACGAGACAATCCCATGCATTTCGAGTAAAACCTACCCAAGTGACGACCCCAAGCCTCACTCCTCACAATTCATCCGGACCCGCCACTCCCCAAACCGGCCCAGATACGGGCATGGTGCAGACCCTCGGCCTCTTCAGCTCCACCGCGCTTGTCGCAGGCTCCATGATCGGTTCCGGCATCTTCCTCGTCGACGCCGATATCGCCCGGGCCACCGATTCACCCGCGCTGCTTCTCGCCGCATGGGTCGTCACCGGCGTTATGACCATCATCGCCGCGCTCAGTTACGGCGAGCTCGCCGCTATGATGCCCAAAGCCGGCGGCCAGTACGTTTACTTGCGCGAATCCCTCGGCCCGCTCTGGGGATTCCTCTACGGCTGGACCCTTTTCCTCGTGATCCAGACCGGAACCATCGCCGCCGTCTGCGTCGCCTTCGGCAAATTCCTCGGCGTCTTCTTTCCCACCATCTCCACCACCCACTGGCTCTGGCACATCGCCCATGTCCCGCCCATTCCCATCGGCCCCATGGTCCTCGGCAACATGGACATCGGCGTCAACACCGCCAACCTCACCGGCATCGTCATCGTCCTCTTCCTTGCCATCGTCAACATCTTCGGCGTGCGCCTCGGTGCACTTATCCAGAACGTCTTCACTTCCGCCAAAGCCCTCTCGCTCGCAGCGCTCGTGCTCCTCGCCCTCACCATTGGCCGCAACGCCACTGCGTGGAACGCCAACTTCGGCCCCGGCCTCAGCGCCTTCTGGCACAACGCCGGCTTCAGCTCCATGCATCCGGTCCAGGTCGGCATCGGCGGCCCCATCGTCCTGGTCAACATCGTGGTCCTGCTCGCCGTCGTGCAGGTTGGCTCGCTCTTCTCCGCCGACGCGTGGAACAACATCACGTTCACCGCTGGCGAAGTCAAAAATCCCCGCCGCAACATCCCGCTCTCGCTCATCCTCGGAGCCGGCTTCGTGCTCACTGTCTATTGCCTGGCCACTCTTGGTTATCTCTTCGTGCTCCCCATGCACGGCGATCCGCAGGGAACCACCGCTCTCGCGCGCGGTCTCCAGCATGCAACCGAAGATCGCGTCGGCACCGCGGCGCTCGAAGTCATCTTTCACTCCGGCGGAGCCTATCTCATGGCCGCCGCCATCCTCGTCTCCACCTTCGGCTGCGCCAACGGACTTTCCCTCGCCGGCGCCCGCGTCTACTACGCCATGAGCAACGACGGCCTCTTCTTCAAATCCGTCGGCAAGCTCCATCCCCGCTTTCGCACGCCCGTCGCGGGCCTTCTCGTCCAGGCCGCGTGGACCTGCCTCCTCTGCGTCTCCGGCTCCTATGGCCAGTTGCTCGACTACATCATCTTCGCTGTCCTCGTCTTCTACATCCTCACCATCCTCGGCCTCTTCGTTCTCCGCGTGAAGCAGCCCGACACGCCGCGTCCTTACAAGGCTCTCGGCTACCCTGTGCTTCCCGCCCTCTACATCGTCATGGCCACGTGGATTTGTATCGTATTATTGCGATACAAGCCCCAGTACACATGGCCGGGCCTTGTGCTTGTGCTCCTCGGGATCCCCGTCTATCTCTTCTGGTCGCGACGCTCTGCGGCCCAACCGGTTTAAGTTCGCTCAATATCACCGTAGGGAGGCGATTCCTCTTTCATGTCCAGGCTGCTTCGAATCAAACCCATGTCGATGCTTACTGAGGAAGCCTCAGAACAGGGCGAACATACCCTCAAGCGCTCGCTCAGCGCGCTCAATCTCGTCACCCTTGGCATCGGTGCCGTCATCGGCGCGGGCATCTTCACGCTCACCGGCCAGGCCGCAGCGTTGCGCGCAGGTCCGGCCGTGGCTCTCAGCTTCGTCGTCGCCGGATTCACTTGTGCCTTCGCCGGCCTCTGCTACGCGGAATTCGCCTCCATCATTCCCATTGCCGGTTCGGCCTACACCTACGGCTACGCCACGCTCGGCGAACTCGTCGCCTGGATCATCGGCTGGGATCTCTGCCTCGAATATGCCTTCGGCGCTTCCACCGTCGCTTCAGGATGGGCCGGCTACTTCAATAGCCTCCTGCAGCAGTTCCACATCTATCTCCCGCCGCAGATCACCGCCACCACCGGCACAACCCTTGTCTTCTATCACGATCAGTGGATGCAGCTCATGTCGCTGCCGCCCGGCGTGAGCGATCTCGGCCTGCCGCACGCAACCGGCATCGTCAACCTCATCGCCGTTGCCATCGTCATGGTCATCACCACCATCCTGGTCATCGGCATCAAGGAATCGGCCAACTTCAACTCCGCCGTCGTCATCATCAAGGTCACCATCGTCGGCATCTTCCTCGTCGTCGGCGGCTGGTATCTTTTCCAGCATCCCGCCATCGCCAGCGCCAATTGGCACCCCTTCGTCCCGCCACCCGACGGACACGGCAACTTCGGCTGGGGCGGCATTCCCACCGCGGCCGCATCCATCTTCTTCGCCTACATCGGATTCGACGCCGTCTCCACCGCCGCGCAGGAAGCCAAAAATCCCAAGCGCGACATGCCCATTGGCATCCTCGGGTCCCTTGTCGTCTGCACCATCCTCTATATCCTCGTTTCACTCGTCCTTACCGGCCTGGTCAGCTACAAGACGCTCAACGTCTCCGCTCCCGTGGCCCTCGCCATCGATGCCACCGGCGTAGGCTGGGGTTCGCTCCTCGTCAAAATCGGCGCAGTCTTCGGCCTCGCCACAGTCATGCTCGTCATGCTCCTCGGCCAGACCCGCGTCTTCTACTCCATGTCCAAAGATGGCCTGCTTCCCAAGTGGGCTTCCGCCGTGCATCCCAGGTTCCGCACGCCCTGGATCACGACCATCGTCTTCGGAACCTTCGCCGCCATCATGCCGGCCTTCTTCAACATCGACGTCCTCTCCGAGCTCGTCAACATCGGCACCCTCCTCGCCTTCACCATCGTCTGCGCAGGCGTGTGGGTTCTCCGCGTCCGCCATCCAGAGATGGAACGCCCCTTCAAAACACCTTTCGTGCCGCTCGTTCCCATCCTCGGCATTCTCTCTGCCGTCTACCTCATGACCCGCCTCATGCTCTTCACTTGGGAAGTCATGATCGGCTGGCTGATCATCGGCCTGCTCATCTACTTCGGCTACTCGCTCAAGCACAGCAAAGTGCAAAAACTGGCCCGGGCCGCAGAAGGGGACTGAGCCTTCCTTTCGCAACTGGTCCTTGGCCCGTTCCGGCTCTGCTGGCGCGGGCCAAATCATTTCCCATCAGCCGCCGGCTTCCCCGAGTTCCACAAAACTGGCTCGCCACCCTTCCGCATTTTCTGCGGAAGGGTGCCAATCCGTCTGGCGGTTGCGGAGGGCACTTAGGCAGCGGGGTCCCACAAACAGGGTTTCGTTTGTGAGGCAGCGATCTCGACTTGCGATAGTATTCACGTCATGTTTGGAATCTTTCGAAAACAATCGGAAGAGAAGCTCACGCTTGAACGAAAACTGGAAATCCTCGCCGCCTGCGGGCTCAATCTCCTCTCTCCATTCACCGCCGAAGATTTGCTTCAGTCCTGGCCTCGCGCAAACTTCGAGCGCCCTGGATTCACCATGACCTTGGTCGGTCTCGGCATGACAGAGGAACGACCGCCGTGGCGCAAACACAGCGTGAACGTCTGGCACTTCGATACCGAATACATCGAAGACACCGGCTCCTATGTACGCATAGCCCAACGAATGGCCGAGATGACCCAGGGATCGCTTGTCCTCAAAAACGTGCGGGACCAGGTCGATCTGGAGTCCGGAGTTGCGAATCTCGATTTCGAACACAACGACAAACCCGTGCATATCGATTTCCATGTGAACGACGATTGGGTCGATCCCGCCGCGCTCTCGTTCTTTGTTCGGTTGCTCGCGCAATCAGACCCTTCGAAAATCTTCCTCTATCACGACACGCACGGTCAGGACTGCGTGATCGCCTGCGTCACGCGCGATCAGTTCTCTGCGCTCAAGAAAGCCGGAGTGAATTTTGAACCTCTCACCTGATCAACGTAAGGTGATCCTTCTGCCCCGTGGTTTCGGAGAGAGCGCGGGCCTTTAGGCCCACGAACGATGCCCAAACCGTGGCCGGGCTTTAGCCCCGGATGCATGCGGTTCACATCGAAGGCCGCTACGGATGCAAAGGTCGCGATTTACACTTCGGCCGCGTGGAACAAAGCGCTTTGAAACTCCGCATCGTTTCTTCCCGTACGCCACCGGTTGTTGTACTTTTGATGGACGAGGTCGTTCTGCTTCAGAGAAAGAAGTCTGAATGATCTCCATTCAGCCTCAAACCCTTACTCGCTGACGGAGCCTTCATGCCACGCGACATCATCCGCACCCCCAACGCCCCGGCACCGCCGCCCACCTATAGCCAGGCAGTCCGCGCCGCGGGACTTGTCTTCGTCTCTGGCACCGGCCCGCAAGATCCCGCAACCGGCAAGATCCTCGGCGACACCATTCAGGAACAGACCCGGCAATGTCTCAAAAACATCTCCGCTATCCTCGACGCCGCAGGCAGTTCGCTCGACAAAATTGTCAGCGCCACCGTCATCCTTGCCGAAGAATCCGACTTCGCCGGGATGAATGAAGAGTGGGTCAAGTGGTTCCCATCCAATCCGCCCGCACGCCAGGGCGCTAAACTTCCCGTGCGCATCCCCGGTTTCAAAATCTCCATCGCCGCCATCGCCGAGGCATGACGATGATTCCATCTATCGCCAACTGCTCCCCACAACAAATCTCTCGATGTCACGGCTGCAGCTTCTCCGGATCCAGCCCGCCCGTTCACTGATTTCAGAATCTACCATTTCAGCTTCGTTTCGCCTTGCCTCAGCCTGTTCATCGCAGCTTCTCCGGATCCGGCCCCGCCCGTTCTGCAACAACTCCTTTAGGAAAGCACGGAGAGTCAGGGCACGGCTTCAGCCGTGCCGAAACCACCCGCAAAAAGCCTTGGGGGCTTTAGCCCCTGAGGTCGGTATTCCGAGTGCCTCCGGACCCACGGCTTAAAGGATCGAGACCTGGAAACCTCTTCTCACTCAACCTTTTTCCCAAATCGACTGGGTGGCGCATCCTTCCGCTGACCTGCTGATCTGCTGACTTGCAGACCCCCTGTTCGCATTCCCAAAACGGAACTCCCACGTGACCAACGGCCAAGAAATACCGCACACCCTTGCAGTCCAATACCTCTCTAACGCGTAGACTCGTAACAGTCAGCAGAAAAAGAAAAGCGGCGATCCCAATCCGGGTCGCCGCTTACTTTTTGTATGAAATGTGCGTTTAACCCGGGTTTAGAACGCACTTTTTCGGCGCTAACCTACCGGGAATGTACAGCATAAGATGGGAAATCGGTACCCCCCCTCCCCCCTACCCCCGGGGGGTATAGGCCCTTCGTGAAATCACAAATTTGGGGACCAGGAATTTGACGGCATCAACGGAGCCGGGTTGCCCTTGATTCACTCAACCCTTCTCATCCTGAGCGGAACGGCTTTCGGAGCCCCCAAGAACAGGCCCAGGTCCTGGAGGTGGATTTCAGGTACTCGAATCCATGGCCTCAGCTCATTGGGCTTTCGCCCCGGAAAGAAAGGACTGCCGCGCCAACTAATAGGCCTTTGGCCCTGATCTCAAAAATCTTGGGCAGCTCGCGAATCGAGAGCTCCAAATTCCCCGGAATCCGACGGGATATACTTCGACGGTGCAATTCTTTGCATCAACCAAAGACGCCAAGGAATATCTCATCGGTCGAATTCTCGCTCAAGCAAATCAGGATGGTATTTCACTTTCCGAACTCGAGCGGAAGATGCTCTATTTCTCTGAGACCAGCTGGACTCTGCAGAACATGACGTCGGTCAGCCAGGAATTCGATAGAACTTACGATCAGGATGAGTACGAACATAAGATGCGTCAGGTCATTCGACGAATCGACGGCCTGCCTGCCAGTGGTCGCGACAAAAGCGATTGGAACGAAGCGGTGCGATGTCTTCGGGGTGAAGATCATTACCTTCTCGTGCTGATAGACGGTGCTTCAATCGAGCCCACGAAAATATCGAGATGGGAAACGATCCGACTGATTGTGGCAGGTGTCGTCGTTGTGGCTGCTTTCTTTCCCGCGCTCGCCTTTCTCGAAACGCACATTTCCAATCCGGCTATTGCGAAAGGGATAGGCGAGGTCCTGTTTCTGGTACTCGTCCTCTTGGTCGTATTTCTCGCCAACCGGAAACGTCGCAACTCTGCTTAGAGAAACCCCTCAGATTTGAATCTCCGGCGGGTGGCGAACATATCTTCGCTCGTGGAGTGGAGATCGGGATTTTTAGACCTGGGAAAGCAACAAATCTCGCCATCGCCCGCGAGCTGACCTGCTGTCCTCATCCCCAAATCGGAACTCCCACGTGACCAACGGCCGAGAAATACCGCGCACCCTTGCAGTCCAATACCTCTCTAACGAGTAGACTCGTAACAGTCAGTAGAAAAAGAAAAGCGGCGATCCCAATCCGGATCGCCGCTTTCTTGTTCCGCTCTGGCTCGAGGCGCCAGGAATTTCAAGTCGGCTGTGAAACTGTGGAACTGTGCTGCCCTCGGCATCTGGGATTGCCCAAACCGCTTCCGCGCCAATTTCCCGGAATCCTGTGAAACGGTGCTTCTGTGAAACGGTGCAGATAACCGCCCTCAGAGCAAGGTGCCGTCGTCCGGAAGCCTGTACTATGCCGTCGTCTTGACGCAGTGCTCGTCAAAGGCCCGCACCAGTTCTGCGGCGATCATCTGCGCCGTCGACTGCTCAATCACAAACCGCTGCATCAGGTACACCAGCTTTCCATCGCGAAGCAGCGCGATGGCCGGTGAGGTTGGCGGGTTAGGTTCGAAGTAGTTGCGTGCCCGGTCTGTGGCCTCGCGATCCTGACCAGCGAAGACAGTAATCTTGTGGTCGGGCGCATTGGGCGAGTTGGCCAGCGCCAGCCGAACGCCGGGGCGCATCTTGCCCGCCGCGCAACCGCAAATCGAGTTCACGACCAGCAGCGTCGTACCGGGCTGTGCGAGCACCGCGTCCACTTCTTCGGCGGTGCGGGTTTCTTCGATGCCGGCGCGGGTCAGCTCCTCGCGCATGGGAATTACCATCAGTTCTGGGTACATGTATGCCTCCGGCTGGAAAGTTGCCTGTACTCATTCTAACGTGAAACCGCTCCAATGGTTTTCTTTCACTATGCAGATCGAAGAGAACAAGCCGCTCGCCCCATTCACCACCTTTGAGATCGGTGGTCCGGCGCGCTG
>DATHMP010000037.1:0-2487 GCA_035487015.1 Occallatibacter sp.
CGATTGCAAGCGGCCTGCCAACTTTTTGCGCTCTTCCACTTGCCAAGAGCATCGAATTTCCCTAGCATCCAGATTGAAAGCCGGCCTGCCGCGTTGGTGATGGCGGGTAACCGATATTTGAACCAATGCTGAATGAACGGGGACTCGACTCGAACTAGGATCCGGTGAGCAGCGCTCCGCCATGCGGAGATGCCTAAAGGGTCTCGGCGGGTTCCCAACGTCTACCGACGGGTTCATTCTCGGCCCCGTCACACGGCTCAGTGGGTCGGCTTGCTTTTTCTTCGTGACAAATGATGTGTGCCGGACGCTCTTGTCCGCCAACCTGCCTCGAATGACTTCTCCGCGGGAGCACTCCAGCCTTTCCTGCTAGACTGATGAAGTAGCAAATCAGCGCATTCGCGCATCCAATTAACCAGTGTTCCCACAACTTTTTCATATCGGAAAATTCTTTCTCCCGACCTACGGGTTCCTGGTCTCGCTGGGCGTCCTCATCGGGTTGTGGATCAGCGTTCGCAACTCGGAGCGGTTGGGATACGACGGCGATAAGGCTTGGAATCTGGGGATTCTGGTCGTTTTGGCCGGGATCATCGGCGCGAAGATTTTGTACGTCGTCAATGAGTGGGGCTACTTCTCGGCGCACCCGGGTGACATTTTCAGCGTGAACACGCTGCAAGCGGGAGGAGTCTTCTCTGGAGGCTTGCTGGCTGCATTCGCGGCCGCCGCCTGGTATGTATGGAAACATGACATGCCTGCGCTCGGCACTTGCGATGCGTTTTCTCCGGGCCTGGCGTTAGGCCACGCGATCGGGCGCGTCGGCTGTTTCGCCGCCGGATGCTGCTACGGGAAAGAGACGCATCACTGGTGGGGCGTAGTCTTTAAGAATCCGCTGGCGAATTCGATCACGGGAACTCCGTTGAACGTGCCGCTCGAGCCTACGCAACTCTTTGAGTCCGCGGTGGAACTGGCGAATTTCTTCTTCCTGATGTGGCTGCTGAAGCGCAGAAAATTCGATGGCCAGATATTCGGCGCGTTCTTGTTTATCTACGGCGTCGCCAGATTCTTCCTGGAATATTTGCGCGACGATCCGGGCCGCGGCTCGGTATTCGGAGGCGCGCTGACTGGGACGCAACTGATTGCGGTGGGACTGGTACTCGGCGGCGGATTCATCTGGTGGTTGCGCCCGGGATCGAAGGCCGCGCCGACACGAACTGTCAGCGCTATGCGGTAGAAAATTCTTCTCGGCTTATCAATCGGGCGCGAGAGCAGGCTGCACTCGCATTCCAAAACCGAGCTCATCCTTTCCCTGATCCGAACCGAAGCATAGTATCCTCCCAGCGAGTGCAGGGACATTCCTCAATTCTTGTTTTGGTTTCAGCAGACGACGCCGGAAAGCGTCTCGACCAATTGCTGGCGGCGCATCTCGACGTCAGCCGGGCGCGCGTGCAACAACTCATCTCACAAGAAAAGGTCCTGGTAAATGACGCACCAGCGAAGGCTTCGCTGAAGCTGCGAGGCGGCGAGAGCATCAAGGTGCTCGGATCCGCCGAGCGTCCTCCGCTCCGCGCGATCCCCGAGGAGATACCCCTCGACATCATCTACGAAGACGATGATCTCGCCATCATCAATAAGCCCGCAGGCATGATGGTCCATGCCGGCGCGGGTGCCACCGAGGATCAGCGGAATCGGGGAACGTTGGTGAATGCGCTGCTCCATCATTTCGCAACTCTCTCGGCCGTCGGCGGCGAGATGCGACCGGGCATCGTTCATCGTCTCGATAAGGAAACGAGCGGGTTGATATTGGTGGCGAAAAACGATGCCGCTCACCGCAAGCTGGCCGCGCAGTTCGCCGGCCGCGAGGTCAAGAAAAATTACATTGCCCTCGTGCATGGGTGGATCAAGAAAGACTCCGGCACAATTGCCGCCAGCATCAGCCGCGACCGCGTCCGGCGTATTCGCATGACCACGCGCCAGTCCGGCGGCCGTGAGGCAGTCTCGCATTACAGCGTGGTTCGCCGCCTCGACTCGCCGTTCGGCAAATTCACGCTGGTCGAAGTAAAGATTGACACGGGCAGAACGCATCAGATTCGAGTGCACCTGTCTTCTCTCGGGCATCCGGTGGTCGGCGATACGCTCTACGGGGCGCCACGGGAGATGAAGACTCGGAGTGGCAAGCAGGAGGACTCGGGTGCAATCTCACTGCCGCGAAATTTCCTTCATGCCGCTCAGCTGGAATTGACGCATCCCAGGACCGGGGCGGCACTAGCCTTCAAAAGCCCGCTGCCGACGGAATTGCAAGCATTCTTGAGCAGTGTCGAAAAAGAGGATGCGAATCAAATCTCCGCGAGGAAGGCCTGAATCCGCGGGCTGGGGCGGCTGCCGTCCGGCCAGCTATAATAGCCGAAACAGATGAACACCTTGGGGACGAAACTCATCCTGGGCGCAACAGTTCTGGCAACGGCCCTGCTGACCGGCTACAGCGCGGCGCAA
>DATHMP010000038.1:0-98331 GCA_035487015.1 Occallatibacter sp.
TCGAACTCGCGGCCAAGAGTCTCGGTGCCGACACAACGCTCGTGTCGAGTTTGTCTTCAAGCATCGAAAAGGGCGAGACACTCAAAGACACCGGACTTACTCTGCGCGCGCTCGGCGCCGAGGCCATCATTCTGCGTCACAACTCTTCCGGCGCGCCGTGGCTCCTGGAAGAAGCCACGCGCCTGCCCGTCCTGAACGCCGGCGATGGCATGCACGAGCATCCTACACAGGCCCTGCTCGATCTGCGCACCATCCTTGCGCACTTGCGTCCTGGCGTCGAAACCGTCACCGCCGACACGCTTTCCGGCGTATCCATCACCATCGTCGGCGACATCCTGCATAGCCGTGTCGCCCGCTCCAACATGCTGCTGCTCCCGCGTCTGGGAATGCACGTCGTGCTCTGTGGCCCCACGCAGTTTCTGCCCAAACAGGCTGCCGCGGCCGGCCCCGGTATCTCCATCGAACGCGACTTCGACGCCGCTCTGCGTCAGTCCCAGGTTGTCATGATGCTGCGCATCCAGGCCGAGCGCCTCGCCGGCATGCAACTGGACCTCGAACAATACAAAGCCAACTATCAGCTCACCGGCCAACGCCTCGCCGCACACGCGCCTAACGCGGTCGTCATGCATCCGGGTCCCATCATCCGCGGCCTTGAACTCACTGCGGGAGTTGCCGACGGAACGCAATCCGCCATCCTGGAACAAGTCCGCCATGGCGTGGCCATCCGCATGGCCGTCGTCGAACGCGCACTCGCAGAAAGCGAAGGCACAAAGTGAGCTCCCTCCTCATCCGCAATGGGCACCTAATTGATCCTGGCGCCGGTGTCGACGCGCCCAAAGACATTCTGCTCAAAGACGGCCGTGTCGCTGAAATCGCCTCTCCCGGAAAGCTCAAGTCTGCCAACGGCGCTGAAGTACTCGATGCTGCCGGACTCACCGTTGCCCCGGGCCTCATCGACATCCACGTCCACCTGCGCGAACCCGGGCAGGGATACAAAGAGACCATCGCCACCGGCACAGCCGCCGCCGCCGCAGGCGGATTCACGTCTGTAGCTGCCATGCCCAACACATCGCCGGTGAACGACACACCCGAGGTCACCCGGTGGATGCAGTCTCCCGATCGCGGAGCGCAAGTCCGCGTCTATCCGATCGCCGCGGCCACCCGCGGTTCAAAGGGCGAGGCGCTCAACGACTTTGCGGCGCTCAAATCCGCAGGCGCCGTCGCCGTCACCGACGATGGCCAACCCATTCTCAAAGATGGAATCATGCGCGAGACCCTCGCTGCCGCTGCACGTGTGGGCCTCAGCGTTATTCAACATGCTGAAGACACCCGCCTCACCCAAGGCTGCAGCATGAATGCCGGACCGACTGCGTTCAAGCTTGGCTTGCGCGGAATGCCGGCTGAGGCCGAATCCGGCCTCGTCGAGCGCGACATTCGTCTTGTCACTGAACTTCGCGATGCGCGCGTGCATCTCCACGTGGCGCATACTTCTACCGCCGCCGCCGTAGCTGCCGTGCGTCAGGCGCGTCGCAACGGCCTCCGCGTCACCTGCGAAGTCGCACCGCATCACTTCCTGTTGACTGAGGAACACGTTGGCCTCTACTCCACCAACGCCAAGATGAATCCGCCGCTGCGCTCTACCGCAGACCGCGATGCCATGATTGAGGGCATACTCGACGGCGTTGTCGACGCCATCGCCACCGATCACGCGCCGCACGCCACGCACGAAAAAGAAGTGGAGTTTGAAAACGCGCCCAACGGCATCACCGGACTCGAGACCGCGCTCGGCCTATGCCTGCGCTGGCTCCATAAGGAGTGGAAGCTTCCACTCGGCCGCGTGCTGAGCCTCATGAGCGCGCAGCCCGCCGCGCTGCTCGGCCTCAAGGGCCGCGGCACTCTTGCAGTCGGCAGCTTTGCCGACGTGGTCATTTTCGATCCGAAGCTCGAGTGGACCTATCGCGCCAAAGAGACGCGCTCCAAGGCCCACAACACTCCATTCGACGGCTGGACAATGCAGGGCAAAGTTCGTTGGACCATCAGCGAAGGCCGTATCGCCTACACCAGCGTCTAAACCAGGCAGTCAGTCAGCGACGAACCTTCTACGACGCTTTCCCACGCAGCATCTGCTCGGCACGAATCCAGTCTTCGGCATCGTGTCCGTGCTGGTAGCCGCGCTCGGCCCAAAGACGATGCGCCAGCTCCGCAATTTGCTGCGGCGACGGTTTCATTTCTGTCAGGTTCGACTTCTGCGTTGCAGCTTTAACGGTCTTTGTCGCCTTGGGAGCAGTAGCCTCAGATTGAGTCGCGGTCGGCTTCTTGGGTGTCCGTGTCTTCTTAATCTTCTCTTCCATCTCTATTCTCCTCGTCGTGATGGGGGTACAAACGAGCAGGCCATCTTCTTTAGTTTACGGAGCTGTCGAGCCACTTTGAAGCGCAAACGCCGGCTCGGAATCACCACTGTTACATCACAACGTGCTCAGGCGGGTTGGTCCTGCTCCTCGTTCGGACCAGAACTTCCCTGCATCGAATGTTTTAGACGATGCTGCATAGCACTGCTGCAGGATCTGTTCACACAGACTCAAGTTTCGCTTCGTGGTACAGCAACTCGGCTCAGTGCCTGAGAATTTCCTTCCCGCTGACGGTCTTTCGATGCCTTTGCGAATTCGGAGTTTGCTCTTGCCCCTCTCTGCGCTCGAACCCTATCCTTGTCGGGCGCCTGCCGTCTCACCTTCACGCGCGGCCGCAGAACGACAACCACCGAGGTCATTCACGACAATGGATAAGCGGGAGTTTCTCAAAACGTCAGGAGCGTTTGTGGCAGGCAGCCTTCTTTCACCGCTCAGCCAGGGGCAGCAGCAACCCGCACCACGCGAAAACTGGGCCGGCAACATCACCTATCACACCGGCAATGTCCTGCAGCCGGTCTCCTTCGACGAGGTACGCAGCGCCGTTCAACACTGCACGAAGCTGCGCGCGCTGGGTTCGCGCCACTCCTTCAACACCATCGCCGACAGCGACGCCAATCAGATCTCCCTTGCGCATCTCGACCATGTCGACATCGACGAACAAACGCATACCGCGACCGTCGGAGCAGGCATCAAGTACGGCCAGCTGGCTCCCATCATCGATGGGCGCGGATTCGCAGTGCACAATCTCGCGTCGCTGCCTCATATCTCTGTTGCTGGCGCCATTGCCACGGCCACGCATGGATCAGGAATCCGCAACGGAAACCTCGCAACTGCCGTATCCGGCCTCGAAATCGTCACTGCAGACGGCAATATCGTCCAGCTCTCGCGTCAGAAGGATGGCGATCAGTTTCTCGCCGCCGTCGTCGGCCTTGGCTGCATCGGCATCGTCACGCGCGTCACTCTCAATCTGGTGCCCACCTTCCAGGTCGCGCAATCGGTGTATCAAAATCTCTCGTTCGATCAACTCGCCCACAACTTCGACACGATCTTTGGCTCGGGCTATAGCGTCAGCCTTTTTACAGATTGGCAGCATCACCGTGCGACCCAGGTATGGATCAAGCGCCGCTTTGTCGCCGGTGACAAAAATGAATGGCCTGCCGAGTTCTACGGGGCAACGCTCGCCAAAGAGAAGCTGCATCCCATCACCGGCCATCCCGCAGAAAGCTGTACCGAGCAGCAAGGTATTCCCGGCCCATGGTACGAACGCTTGCCCCATTTCAAGATGAACTTCACGCCGTCGAGCGGCCGTGAATTGCAGACCGAGTACTTCGTCCCCCGCGATCGCGGTTACGAAGCCATCCTGGCCGTCGAAAAACTCAAGGACCGCATCACGCCACACCTTTTCGTGACTGAACTCCGCACCATTGCCGCGGACGATCTCTGGATGAGCATGGCCTACCAGCGTCCGTCGCTCGCCATTCATTTCACATGGAAGCCGGAGTGGCCTGAGGTCCGCCAGATTCTCCCCCTCATCGAGGAGCAGCTAGCGCCGTTCGGGCCGCGCCCGCACTGGGCCAAGCTTTTCACACTCAAGCCCAATCGCTTGCAAGCTCAGTATGCGCGCCTGAACGACTTCAAAAACGTGCTGCGTCATTACGATCCCAACGGGAAACTTCGCAATAGCTTCATCCAGGAAAATCTGTACGCGAGCTGAGACAGCGACGAACTCCGCTTGAGCGTCGGTCATACACAAGAACGCGACGTGGCCTCGAGATGCGGTGTCCATTTTCGTTGAAGAGCATGTTCCGTTGGAGGAGCGCCCATGTTTTCGATCCCCGAAGCTCTTCACTATGCAGACCTGAGTCTCTTTCTGTTGCGCCTCATGGTGGCATTGGTCTTTGGCGCCAGCGGTTTCGCTCATCTGAAAGCGCCGCGTCAGCGCGCAGAAAGCATCGGCATGAGCGTTGGATTCACCATTTTCCTTGGCCTGGCAGAGATCGCAGGTGCACTCGGTCTGGCGGCAGGAGTGCTCATGCAATGGGCTGCCATCGGCCTCATCCTGGTCATGATGGGCGCTATTTACAAAAAGATTTTCGTTTGGAAGACGGGCTTCTGGGGAGAAAAAGCATCCGGCTGGCACTACGATCTGCTTTTCGTTGTGATGAATCTGACCATCCTGTGCACCGGCGGTGGCCGCATCGCCCTCCTGCCCAATTGAATCGGCCGTAGGCCGCGCAGCTACCCCTTGCGCCGATAGTGAATCTGAAATTCATATCCCGCATTCGGCGGAAAAAGCCCGGCCACATGCCGCAGCCGCTCTGCAAGCGCCGGCGCCACCAGTAACGGATATTCCCGCTCGCGCAGATCGTGGTAATCAAAATCGACGGCAAGTGACAGCATGTAAATCGCCAACGCGTCTGAGAACGATGCTTCGTAAAAGCCGTTCCGTGACCGCTCGTCGATACCTTTGCCGTTGCGCGGCTCCTGCGCACGCCGACGAGTCTCCCACGCATCCTGGCTGGTCTCGCCGCGCACCTGCGCTTCTGCTTGCGACCACACCAGCGACGAAAAGCTCTCCGGCACACCCGCCGCACTCACAAAATTGTGCGCAACATTGATGAAGAACTCGAAGGACAAACCGAATCGATCTTCCACCAGCCGCGTGGAAATGAACACCGCTTCCGCCGCGCCAAACGTCGCGTTGCGATGACAGATGGCCCGATCGCCCAGCTCCACCGTGTATCCCGGCGCCACCATCGTCTCGCCCGTATCGGCAATGGCCAGTGGAACAAAATAATACGATCGCGATTCCAGCGCCGCAGCCATCGCCACGGGCACCGCGCCCACCATCTCTTCCAGTTCCTGCTCTGGAACGCGCGTGTCGCCCCAAGCCGCATAACGAATTCCGTTTGCAGCTTTCCCAATGGCCGTCTGCGTCGCGACCTTTTCAGCCTGCCAAAGTTCAATTTGAGTGGGACTGGCCATCACCTTGTATTCTAAAGGCACAGGGTCCCGGGCGAAATCATGACCAATTCGGCACAATCCAGGCACCAGGGCAGCGGATCGTTTCTCGGCTTTCCGCTTGAAGGTTTCGGCTTCTTTCAAAGCCTGCTCCTGGCAGTGGCCTCGGCCTTCTTCGCCTTTTTCACCACTACCTGTCTTTCCATCTTTGCGCTGCTGTTCTGGAACAGTGCCTTGGGCCACCATGTGAACTTTGCCGACACGTATCTCTACGTCGGCCTCCCTGCCGGCATCCTCGTCCTGCTCATCGCGCTCCCCGTTTTCGGGACACTCTGGATTCGCGCCAGGCTGCGCAAATAGCTCTCGCACTCGAAATTTTCTTCATCCAAGCAAAACGGCTATCCCCTCGGGGATAGCCGTCTCTGTTCCTGCTCTTTTCGCCGCTTCTACAAACCGGCAGGCTTCGGATTCTTCGGATCGTACTGCGCCACGCGTATCTTCTTCGCCAGACCCACTTTCGAGAGCAGCCAGATCCCCCAGAAATTCGGATCGACTTCGTACCACTTCAACCCGTGTTTGGCGCTTACCGGGTGCGCATGATGGTTGTTGTGCCAGCCTTCTCCGCCGGTGATCAGCGCCACCCACCACAGGTTGCGCGAGTCGTCGCGTGTCTCAAACCGCCGGCTCCCCCACAAATGCGTCGCCGAGTTCACCAGCCACGTGGCATGCAGGCCCAGCGTCACGCGGAGCAATACGCCCCACAACACCATCGCCACACCGTTCACCCAGCCGCCCCAGATCCATCCGCCCGCGAGCAGTAGAACGCCGCTCACTGTAATCGGAAGCCAGTGATACTTGCTCAGCCATACGTGGAATTTGTCTTTGCTCAGATCGGGCGAGTACCGCTTCAGCACTTCAGTCTGCGCGTGCAACGCTTCGCCAAACATGATCCATCCGGCGTGCGCCCACCATCCGCCTTCGCGCGGCGTGTGCGGATCGCCTTCCTGATCGCTCAGCTGATGATGAACCCGGTGTGTCGAGACCCAGAAAATCGGACCGCCTTCGAGAGACATCGTCGCGAAAATGCTCATGATGTACTCGACCCACTTCGGCGTCTGGTAGCCGCGATGCGTCAGCAGCCGGTGATAGCACATGCCGATGCCCACGTTAATCGCCAGCACGTATAAGATCGCCATCACCGCCAGACGTTGCCAGCTGAAAAAGAAAAACGCCGCGAGCGCGCCGGCATGAAAAAGCAGTACCGTCGTCAGTGTCAGCCAGTTCATGCCCTCGCCCACGGTTGCGGCTTTGCCCATGCGCACAAGATCGCGTGCGGGCACAGAATGCGCCTGCGCCTCGAGCTTTGCGGGGATTGTTTCGGCCAGAGACGCGTTCGTGCCGTCAGGAGAAGGTGCGGTTAATACAGACGCCATTTGCTGGTAAATCCTTTAAATGTGAAGCTGATCGTCAGCTCGATACCTGTATTGTATAGGAGAGTCGGTGAAACGTCCGTCCCAAGATCGTCCGCTCTCACAAAAGTCATGGTCGTTTTTTGATCCCACCACCGCGATCAACCCCAAAATCTTCATCCGGCACACCACCCAACCATCCCTGCTATCATCCCGCCAGCCGGATACCCCACTTCAGTTCAGGAACGCCATGCCCAGCGAAACCAGCCGCATTGAAGCTTTCTCCGACGGCGTCTTCTCCATCGCCGCCACCCTTCTGGTTCTCGAGCTCAAGGCGCCGCCTGCAAACATCCCCTTCTGGCCGGGAATCGTCAGCCAGTGGCCTGCTTACGGCAGCTTTCTCCTCAGCTTCGTCTTCATCGGCATCATGTGGATCAACCATCACCGGCTCTTCAGCCATGTGCGTCACAGCGACGATGCTCTCATGGCCGCAAACCTGCTTCTCTTGCTCGGCGTCGTCTGGATCCCCTACCCCACTTCGCTCATCGCGCAAACTGTCGGCACTCCGCGCCTGCGCGACGCCGCCATCCTTTACAACGCTTCCTATCTCTCCATTGCGTTGCTCTTCAACCTGCTGCTCTTCACCTGCGCGCGCCGCGGGCTGGTCGACAAGAGCTATGCGGATGTGCGCAACATCGCCGCGCAATACGCCGTGGGGCCAACGCTCTACATTGTCTGTCTGGCGCTCACCTGGTGGAACGTCACTGTGAGCCTGTTTCTCAGCGGAGCCATCGCACTCTACTTCCTGCTCTCGCCTGAAAAAGCCCGGCATCTTCATGCTGAGCACAATCCGTAGCTACTCGCTTGCCAGCGTCACAATTTCGCTGCCACCGGAGACAAACACCTTCTCAGCAGTCCCCCGCAACACGCGGTACAGCGCAAACTGCCGCTGCGTGGCCCCGCGCAGCTCAAACACCAGCTCTCCCCGGTTGTCCCCAAAAGCATCCACGGCATCCACAAGCCGCATCCGCGGCGTGTCGTCCAAATGCCCGCCATCGGCAACGCTCTTGAAGAGAATCAGCAGGCTTCCATAGAGGTCGGGCTGTGCAATCAGCGTGACAAACTTCTCCTGCGCCGGCGGCCCGTCCGTCCGTGCCGTCAACACCAGCGTTGCACCCGACCCATACGCCAGCTCAAAGACTCTGAAGTGTTCGTCAAATAGGGCCGGCGGCGTCTGCGACTGCAGCGTCATGCGCTTCTTCGTGGCGGCTGTCTTCGGCTTGGACGGCGCAGCCGGAGCGGCAAGGCCCAGCGCAGCCCGCGCCACATCTTCCATCTGCCCTTTCATCTTTGCTTCATCGTCCAGATTTGCCCAGGCAAACTTCCAGGGATGTTCCGGCGCGTTCCGCACGTCAGAAACGGCTACCGTCTGCTCCATATCCGGCGGCAGGCCCAGCAAGCTCGGCGTCACGCTCGGCCCATTGAAACTCGACTTGCCCCGCATCAGCCGCGGACGATCCGGATCGCTGACTTCCGGCAGTGATTCAACGTGCCCCACATCGGACGAGTCTGCACCCTTCGCCGGCTTTGCATCACCCGCCGAGTCTCCTGAATCTTTCTTGTGCAATGTAGGCCGATCAGGATCCGCCGCAGGCCCGCTGCTTGCCGTTCCACTCCCGCCATCTTCAGACCCCGGGGCCTTATGCAATGTTGGCCTGTCGGGATCGGGCGGCGGCGCATTCGACGTCGTGTCCGAACCACTTGCGCCGTGTTTGCGATGCAGAACCGGCTTCTCGCTGTCCGCATCGTTGTCATCTATCTTTGCCGGAGCCGGCGCAGCGGCCTTCGGCTTGGGCATCGGCAGCCACTTGCCGTAGCCCACCCACATCCCCTCTTCCTGCGCCGCATTCTCCACGTCGAAGAGGCCGATGTTGGCGCCGTCTCTCTTCAACTGGTATTCCACCTCGCTCGACACGGCCAGCGGCTGCGGACGCGCCAGGTAAACCCCGCCATCCTGCAACTGCTCTCCGTCAAACACGGTCAGCGGAACCAACCGGCTCTTCTTCGGCTTTCCTTCATCACCCGTCCACTCCAGTACGCCCACAGCGCGCAGCACAGGCTGATCCTTGTCCTTTTTGCTCAACTGGCCCTGGTACTGCGCGCAGGCCGGAACCGTCGCCATCAGAGCGAGCCCGGCCACGATTGTTTCCACGATCCACAGGCCGCGCCGCCGCTGCCATGACAGCGCCCGCCCGGCTCGGGAATAATGCGAGTTGCTGGTCAACCGAAAATACATGCGAGGGGATTCCCCATGGAACTCAATCAAAAGGTCACCGACTTTACTTTGCGGACCGACGAGGACAAAACAGTAAGCCTCTCAGACTACAAAGGCAAACCCGTCATACTCTTCTTTTACCCCAGAGCCGACACCCCCGGCTGCACCATCGAGGCCTGCGGCTTTCGCGATGCGTTCAAGAAGCTTCAGGCCGCCGGCGCCGTCGTCCTGGGCATCTCGCGGGATACCCCCAAAGCCCAGGCAAAATTCCGCGCCAAATACGACCTGCCGTACACACTCCTTGCAGATGTAGACGAGAAAGTCTGCAATCAGTTTGGCGTATTGAAAGAAAAGAACATGTACGGCAAGAAAGTTTGGGGAATCGAACGCACAACCTACCTCATCGGGCCCGACCAGAAACTCATCCACATCTTTCCCAAGGTCACCCCCGAAGGCCACGCCGAAGAAGTCCTCACCCTGCTGAAAGAATGGAACAAAACCCACAAAAAGTGAAAACCTCAGTTGCGGCGCGTGCAGCGCTCGGCCGCCTGCTCCCCCGCTCCTTTTTCGAAGCCAGCCCGGAAATCGTCGCCCCGCGCCTGCTTGGCAAGGTTCTCGCGCACCACGATTCCCGGGGCATCGTAGCCGGAAGAATCGTCGAAGTCGAAGCCTACCTCGGTCCCCACAACGCCCCGCCCGATCCAGCCGCCCATGCGCATCGCGGTCCCACCGCGCGCAACCTCGTTCTCTTCGGCCCCGCCGGACACGCCTATGTTTACGCCATCTATGGCCGTTACTACTGCATGAACATTAGTTGCGAAATCGAAGGCCATGCCGGCTGCATCCTCATCCGCGCCCTCGAACCCGTCGCCGGCCTCGCTCGCATGGCTGCCAATCGTGGCCTTCCTAAGAACGCCGCTCCGCGCCTGCTCACCTCCGGCCCTGGCCGCCTCTGCCAGGCTCTCGGCCTCACGCGTCTTCGCCACAACGGACTTGACGTCACCCATCGCGCGTCTCCCCTTCAGGTCCGTGATGACGGATTTGTCATCTCCAATGTCCTCGTGACTGCACGCATCGGTATCAAACACGCTGTAGACTGGCCTCTACGTTTTGCTGTCTCCGGCCATCCCTGCGTATCGGGTACGCAAAGATTCAACTTGCAAGGCACCCGCCTCACGTAGAATTTCGTCGTACTGACTAGACCCATTTCAAACTGCGAGGAATCTCGACTTGAAAACCGCTTCCCCGAAGTTCGCTTTTGCCCTTGCCACTCTCTTGGGTGGCGCCGTTGCCCTCGCCACCGCTGCGCGCGCCCAGGCTCCTGCCGGCGCACCGGAGCACCACGACGCACCTCCGCCCACCAACCTTCAAGTGCTCCCCAAAACCATGACCGGCGAACAGGTCCACGAACTCATGCACAAGTGGGAGGCTTCGCTCGGCTCGGAATGCAGCACCTGCCACGCCGCCGATGCCACCAAGAAGCGCCCTGACGGCCGGCCCATGCTGAACTTCGCTGACGATTCCAAGCCGGAAAAGGCAACTGCGCGCCTCATGGTCCGCATGGTCCAGGAGATCAATGCGCAATACATCGGCAAGCTTCCCGATGGCGGCGAGCCCGTTACCTGCGCAACCTGCCACCGCGGCCATCTCGATCCGCCGCCCTTCGTGGCTCCGCCCGATCACGACCACGATCACCCCGCGCCCCCACCTTCGTCGCGGTAATTTCAACTCATCAGCCCTGCGCTGTCGCGCTTTCCCAAAAAAATGGCCACCCTATCCGTCAGGATCGTGGTGGCCATTTCGTTGTGGAAACGAATCGACGTCGCAGTTTCGCGATTCTAAATCGCAGCCTTGCGCATTCGTGGTTTGTCGAATGCGCCGGGCTTGTCTTATTGCCCCGTATGGTTGTTGGGAATATCCAGGGGAAGCGGTGCGGTTCCTGATCCAGCCTGTGTGGCGGCGTCGCGCTCACGCAGGAGATCGATATAGATCGCTTCGATTTCAGCGCGGTCGGCGTCGCTGATGGCAACTTCGAAATTCGGAAAGTTCGTCATGTTGCACCTCGCGATACCTCATGTTGTTAGAGACACGTTTCTGCCCTCAAGGTTGCGCGCTCTGTCGTGTCCTTACTTGATCCCGCTTGCATCTACACAGGCCTTCAGGAGTTACCGCGTGCAAACTCCCCGCTCTTGCCGCCGGTTTTTGCTTCCAGACGCACCTCGCGAATTACGATCCCCTTGTCCAGCGCCTTTGTCATGTCGTAAACCGTCAGCGCCGCAACCGCTGCAGCGGTCAACGCTTCCATCTCAACTCCGGTCTGTCCCACCGCCGTCGCTGTAGCAGTAATACGCACGCCCTTCGCGGCCAGTTCCGCCGACACATCCACGTGCGTCAGCGCCAGCGGATGACACATCGGGATTAATTCCGATGTTTTTTTCGCCGCCTGAATCCCCGCGAACCGCGCAACCTCTAGTGGATTGCCTTTCGGATTCTGCGGCAATGCAGCCAGCACTTCTGCTGACAACTCCACAAACGCTGAAGCCGTTGCCGAACGGCGCGTCGCCTCCTTCGCGCTTACGTCCACCATGTTTGCCTGTCCTGCTTCATCGAAGTGCGACAGCTTCTGCGCTGAATCACTCATCGTCCGTTCCTCACAACATCAGAATGCGCACCATCGCGCCCGCGTCCATGCTGCTCGCATCTTCCGGCACCACCAGAAAGCAATTCGCACGCGCAAATGCAGGCGAATCTCCGCTTCCATTCCAATCAACCGTCTTCACTTGCGGAAAGCCGCCATATGCATTCGTAAATTCACACCGCGCCGGCAGAAAGCGCGTCAGCCCTGGCTTCTCTTTCACACTCTTTGCCAGCTGTGCTGCGACGAACTGCGGACCCAACTCCGTCGAACCGCTTAACGCAGCCAGTACCTGTGCGCCAAATAAACGAAATGTCGCTGCCGACGAGATCGGATTTCCCGGCAAACCCAAAAAAGGCACGCTCACATTCTCTTTCCCCGCAGCATCAGGGCCTGTCGCACGCAGTGCTCCAAACACCAGCGGCTTTCCCGGCTGAATCCGCACACCGGTAAAGAAGAACTTCGCGCCCCTTCGCTCAAGCGCCGGCTCCACAAGATCAAACTTTCCTGCAGAGACTCCACCGGAGATCAGCAACAAATCCGCAGCGGCTGCATTTTCCAGCGCCGCATCCAACGCTTCCGCCGTATCCGCCGCGGTCGGCAAGACCCAAGGCACCCCACCAGCCGCTGCCACCAGCGCCGCCAACATCGGTGCATTCGAGTTGCGAATTTGCCCGGGTCCCGGATCGGCATCGACAGCCACCAACTCATCGCCCGTCGTCAGAATCGCCACCCGCGGCTTCCTGTAAACATCTACTGTCGCGTAACCGCATGTTGCCGCCACCGCAATCTGCGCCATTCTCATCCGCGCGCCCGCTGGCACCAATATTTCGCCGGCCCGCGCCTGCGCGCCCCGCGCGACAACATTCTCTCCGGACTGGATGGTGCGTTCCGCGCGCAATCGAACTTGATCGCCGTCGCGCTCGATGTGTTCCACCATCACCACGGCGTCCGCGTCCGCAGGCACCGGAGAGCCCGTCATAATCTCCCAGAACGCACCCGCCGGCAATGGTCCCGGAGGCGGTTCGCCCGCATGGGTCGCCCCCGCTACCGGCATCCACGCGTGCGTAACTGCCTCCACCGCTCTGCAGGCAAAACCGTCCCGCGTCGAGCGCGCAAACGCCGGCTGATCTTCGTCCGCAACAATTGCCTGCGCCAGCACTCGCTCCGCAGCCTCACTCAGTTCCACGCGCTCCGTGCCGCGGCTTTGCGACAAGAGCTCTCGCGCGTAGCGCGCCACTTGCTCCGCCGCTTCGGTGTAACTCAGCAGGCCGCTCATGGTTTGGATTGTAGTTGCCGCACCCGACGCCGGCTGCCGGCCCCCACTCGCTCGCGCCACAAAAGCAAAGGGCGCTCTCCCTGCGGAGAACGCCCCTCGAAAAACCTGCTCTCGGCTGGCCTTACTTCTTGCCCGCCTTGTAGCTGGAGTTGATCTTCTGTCCGGCCTGTTGCAGAATGGCCTGCACTTCGCCGGCATACGGACCCGTCGGCGCCAACTCCAGATACTTCTGGTACGCATCCGCGCAACCATCTGGAAGCACAATGCGCGAAGTCTTTGGATCGACCGTCGCCTTCTGCACCAGTCCCTGGCCCTTCAGGTAATACACCAGCGCGTCGTTCGGATCGTTCTTAATCGCGATCTCCGCCGCCGCAACTTGCGCATCTCCGTTACCGGACTGGAAGAAGATCACAGCCTGGTTCCGCAAATACATCGTTGCCGACGTCGGATTCGCCTTCGCCGCTGCATCATAGGCGGCATTTGCTTCCGGCACCTTGCCTGCGCGCGCGTAAATCTCACCGAGGCCCGCGTTCGCCATGCCCTCGACCGCCGGATTGGGCTTCTTCGATGCAGTCACCGCATCCAACGCCTTCTTATAGGCCGTCTCGGCGTCGTCATACTTCTTCAAACCCGCATCGGCCTGGCCCAGATACGCCCAAAGCACAGGCTCGTTCGGCCGAAGCTCCGTGTCCTTGGTCATCAGCGTTGTAACATCGGTATACTTCGCCGTCTTGATCTCAGTGGTCTTCGCGTCCACGTCCGCCTTCGCCGCGTTCGCCCCCAGTTGCTGCTCAGCCGTGGCATGCGCAGCATCCACGTCCTTCAGATCCTGGCTCACCACTTTCAAATCGGCATTCAGGTTCTTGATCACCGCATTCGCCTGCATCGCCGCTGCGTTTTTCTTGCGCAGATCTTCCAGCTGCTTCTTCTGCTCTTCCGGAAGTTTGTCGATATACTCCTGCCGCGACATGTCGATGTCTTGCGCAGTGTCCTGGTTTGCAACCACCTTCACGTTGTCGAATCGGTCCGCCTGCTGGTCCTTGGTCATGTTTTCTGACCGGTAGACCACCGTGTAGTTTCCGGCGGGAACAGAACCCGTGTAGTCGCCGTTCGCGTCCACCGTAAACGTGCCGCGCTCTGCAGTCTGCGGCGACAGTCCTGGACCCGAAGCCGCGCGTGTGATCTCGAGGTAGGTCACCGAACCATTCGTCTGTGGCGCGCCGCTCGGGTTGGTCACATGTCCATGCACTTTGCCCATGGGCGCGCTCGACGCTGCGGGCTCTTGCGCAATCGCCGGCACAAGGGCGAGTGCCAGCACGCCCAGCAAGAGTGAAAGTTTGCGTTTCATAACTCTTCTCCTTAAGGAAAGCCCGCGCGTTCAAAAGCCGCTCTCGGGGTCAATCAAAAAAACAGGCGCCCATCGCGCACACATTCGCGGTTTCGCTTCTACCGCACACGCTGGAACGGGCAAGAATAGTACGTCGCGCTTGCTTCGTGCTCGACCTGATCCGCAGCCGGCCGCTCTGGACGAGACAGAAACCACCGCTTCCTTCAGCAGGACCCAAGTTAAATCCAATCGACCGCTCAAGACAAGACCGGCCGCATCATCTTGTCTTTTCTGATGCTTCGCCGACCTTGCAGGACCAACTGCCCGCCTGCGTTTTTCATCCTAACGGCCCCATCCCATTCGTCTTGTGGCGTGGATCACAACTTAAGATAGTTCCATGGCGACCACCATCCGCCCGGCCACCCGCGAAGATGTCCCGCAAATCCTCGCGTTCATTCGCGGTCTCGCAGCATACGAGCGCGAACCGGACGCCGTTACCGCAACCGAGGACGACCTCCTCCGCGACGGATTTGGGCCTAACCCTTTCTATTTCTGCCTGATAGCAGAGCACGAGGGGAAGCCCGCGGGCTTTGCCTTTTACTTCTTCAACTACTCCACGTGGATGGGCCGTCCCGGGCTCTATCTCGAAGACCTGTTCGTTCTGCCCGAGTTCCGCGGCCTGGGCATCGGCAAAGCTCTCCTGCAGCGCGTCGCCGCCGTCGCCGTCGAAAACCGCTGCCCGCGCCTTCAGTGGGAGGTCCTCGACTGGAACACCCCCGCCATCGACTTCTACGCCGCCATGGGAGCCGAATTCCTCGACGCCTGGCGCAACGTCCGCATCACCGGGGATGCCCTGCTCAAGCTTGCCGGCTCCGGGGCGCCGTTGCCATGACCTCCAGGTTCGAACAGATTGCGCGCCGCAATTTCCCTGCCCCCGTCGAGCCGAAGGCGTCTGCCCCACAGCAGGTGGTTAGAGTGATCGGTGGAGGCCTCGCCGGCCCTGAAGCCGCCCTTACCGCCGCGCGCCTCGGCTGCCAGGTCGATCTCTATGAAATGCGTGCCATGGTCGACGGCCAACCGCGCCTCACGCCCGCCCATCAAACCATCGATTTCGGCGAGCTGGTCTGTTCCAACTCCCTCAAAAGTGAGTCACCCAACACCGCACCTTGGCTCCTCAAACAGGAAATGCGCCGATGCGGTTCCGCTCTGCTCCGCATCGCCGACCAAACCGCCGTCCCCGCAGGCCACGCGCTCGCCGTCGACCGCGTCGAGTTTTCTCGCCGCATCGCCGAAGCCGTCGCCGCCGACCCCAACATCCGCGTCATCCGCGAAGAAGTCACCTCGCTCCAGGACGAAGACAGTACGAAGCACTGCACCATCATCGCCACCGGCCCGCTCACTTCCTCCGCCCTCAGTGCAGAAATTCAGCGCATCACCGGTTCGCAGCACCTCGCCTTCTACGACTCCATCTCCCCCATCGTCGATGCTGAATCCATTGATATGGATCGCGTCTACTTTGCCGCGCGCTGGGACAAGGGCACCGCCGATTACATCAACTGCCCCATGGACCGCGAGGAATATGACATCTTTCTCGACGCGCTCCTCGCCGCCGAAGCTGCCGAATCCAAAGAGTGGGAGAAGCTCGACTACTTCGAGGGCTGCCTGCCCATCGAAATCCTCGCCCGCCGCGGCCGCGATACTCTTCGCTTCGGCCCCATGAAGCCCGTCGGCTTGCGCGATCCGCGCACCGGCAAAACTCCCTGGGCCGTCGTTCAGCTCCGCAAAGAAAATCTGCGCGCCGACAGCTACAACCTCGTCGGCTTCCAGAACCACCTCAAGTGGGGCGAACAGGGGCGCGTTCTTCGCCTCATCCCGGGCCTCGCAAACGCGAAGTTCCTGCGCTACGGCCAGATCCACCGCAATACCTACATCTGCGCCCCCGCTCTGCTCGATGAAACCCTTCGCCTGGGCGTTGTCCAGAACGGGCACGAAGCGTCAGGGCACGACTTCAGTCGTGCCGAAAAGGATCCACTTGAACTCGGGGCTTTAGCCCCTGAAAGAATGCCGATTGCATCGCAGCCCACCCTCATGTTTGCCGGCCAGATCTCCGGCGTCGAGGGCTATACGGAATCCATCGCCACCGGCCTCCTCGCCGGCCTCTATGCCGCTTCCTTCGTGCACGGCCAACAACCCGTCCCCATCCCGCGCAGCACCGCGCTCGGCTCGCTCATCCACTACATCACCCACGCCGAGGTCAAAGACTTCCAGCCCGCCAACATCACCTTCGACCTGCTCGAGCCGATGCCTGAAGAAGAGCGTCGCAAAATCCGCGACAAAAAAGAGCGCCACCGCATCCAGTGCGAACGCGCCCTCGCCGCCTTCGACGCCTGGTGGGCCGCCTCGCCCTATGACCAAAGAGCAGCCCCTGCCGTTTGAATTCCCAAAATCCATGCGATAGTTTTAGCCAGCACTCGCATGCACATCCAGCGTCAGACCCCGATGGAACTCGTCCTGCAGGACGGCAGCAGGTGGATGAGCTTCCTCTTCGTTGCCCTGGCCGTCTTCGTCGCTGTCGCTTCTTTCGAACGACACTCGTGGCGGGGACTTCTCGTCAGCGCTTTCTTCTTGTTTTTCGCCGCTGCTTTCTTCCGCCACTCCACCTTTACATTCGACAAAATGCAGCGCATCGCCCGCTGGCGCCGTTTCACTGTCCTCAAAAACGAGTCCGGCTCCATCCCTTTCGACTCCATCCGCGACATCATCATCGACGCGCAGGCCGGCGATCACAATTCGGTAAACTACCGCCTCGTCCTCGTCACCGCCGAGGGCCGCACTCCCATGGCAAATCTCTTTGAAGGCGGCAGCATCGAACACTACCAAAAGCTCCGCCGGCAAATCCTCGACTTCCTCGGCCTGGACTCCACACCTGCCCCCGAGACCGGCCCTCTCTCAGACGCGGTCCACAACGACACGTCTTCGTCGGTGGGGAATGATGGAATCCCGTCCGACATCGAGCCCTCCCTCCGCGCTCTCCTCGCCCAGGGCCGCACCATCGACGCCATCGAACTCCTGCGCTCGCGCAAGTCCATGAGCCTTACCGAAGCCAAGTCCCGCATCGATGCCCTCCGCCAAAAGATGAAACAGCCTTCGTAGCGTTCACCGTCCCAATCCTTATCCCTTCTCCGCCCGAAAATTCCCACCTGTGCTACGCTTCTCGCGTCCCCCGGAAAGGCCTTTGCATGCTCACTCTGTCTGCACCGGATGCCATCGGCCCCGCGATTGAACGCACCAAGCACCTGCTCTTCCGGCCCTTCCGCTGGGGAACCTTCCTCAAGCTTTGCCTCGTTGCAGTCGTAACAGAAGGCTTCTCTTCCAACTTCAGCTCCGGCAGCCACAGCAGCTCCCACTCCACATCCACCACCACATCCTCCCTGCTGCCTTTCGACATCTCTCCCGTCGTGATCGCGGCAGGCGTTGCTGCAATTCTGCTCGTCCTCATCATCAGTCTGGCGCTCTTTTACCTCATTACCCGCCTGCGCTTCGCCCTCTTTGAATGTCTGGTCCAGCAATCCACCCTCATCCGTCCCGGATGGCACCGTTATCGAGAGCAAGCCAGCCGATTCTTCTGGCTGAATGTCTGGGTCGGCGTTGTCTTTCTGGTCATCGTCGCGCTCATCGCCATGCCCTTCGCCGCTGGCTTCCTGCAGCTCGTACGCTCCTCCACTCCAGGGCATTTCGATCTGGGACTGCTCCTCTCGCTGCTGCTGCCGCTCATTCCCATCATCTTTTTGATCATCCTGGTCGCCCTCGCCACCGATCTCATCCTGCGCGACTTCATGCTGCCTCACTTCGCGCTCGAAAACGCCACCGCCGGTCAGGCGTGGGCCGCCGTCCGCACCCGCATCTCCGCCGAAAAAGGCGCGTTCTTCCTCTACGCGATCCTGCGCATCTTTCTTCCCATCGTGGCCATGATCGGTATCTTCATCGCCCTCATCATTCCCTCCCTCATCGTCATCGGCATCGCCGCCGGCATCGTCGCAGGGCTTCACGCCGCGCTTTCCGGCGCCGCGGGTACGGCCACCACCATCGTTGTCGGGATCCTGGTCGGCTGCCTCGTCGCGGCATACTTCATTTTCGCCATTCTTTGCTTTGGTGGACCCCTCGGCCTCACCATTCGCAACTACTCCCTGGTCTTTTACGGTGGCCGCTATCCTGTCCTCGGCAATACGCTTTATCCTCCAGCGCCACAGGCAACTTTCGGCGCAACACCCTGACCCGCCGTCAGCCGTAGTGCCACGCCAGGCGTCCTCGACGGGAACCTTTCTCTCTTCCGCAGTGTCCAACTACAAAGACGGCCATCGGCGCCCCATGCAGACGGCACCGCTGCGCGTAGTACCCTTGAAAGGGAGCATTGATCGTGCAGCGTTCTCTCGCAGGTGTCGCGTTTCTGGCAGCGTTGCTCGCGCCCTGCGCGTGCCTCCTAGCCCAGTCCAAACCTGCCAGGCCTTCATCCGTCAAAATCGAGCTTCCTCCGCCGCCCAAGCCCCTGCTGCCCGATGCCTTTGCCGGCTGGGTCGCTGAACAACCACCGCAAGCCATCTCTGACCCCGCCCTTGCGGACAGCGCCAATGTCGCCGCGCTCAAAGAGTGCGACTTTACCCACGGCGCTCTCGCCACCTACAAGCGCGATGGTGAGACCCTCAACCTCCACGCACTTGGTTTCCTCGACGCCAGCGGCGCTTACGGTGCCTACACTTTTTACCGCCACAATGGATGGCCCAAAGAAGACATCGGCTCCGGCGCAACTTCGAATGGCAATCGCGTGCTGTTCTGGACCGGCACCACCCTCATCGACGCCACCTTCTCGCACGTCGGTCCCATGTCCGCCTCTGAACTTCGCGAGCTCGCCGCCCAGCTCCCCGCGGTACAAGGCAACAAGGCCATCGCGCCGCCCATCCTCTCCGATCTGCCCCAGCCTTCGCTCGATCGCCAGACCACGCACTACGCGCTCGGACCGGCCAGCTACCTAGGCGCTGGCGGCGTGTTGCCTCCTGAGATGGTCGGCTTCGATCGCGGCGCCGAAGCCGTCACCGCCAACTACTCGCTCAACTCCGGCCCCGCAACCCTCACCATCATCGATTACCCCACGCCGCAGCTCGCCGCAGCACAGGAAGCGCGCATCCGCGACTACATCAAGGCCGGCACCCACGCTCAGCCGGCCTTCCCCAAGCCGCTCACGGATTCTGACCAGGCCTCGCTGGAAGTGCGCCGCAGTGGTCCGCTTGTCATCCTTGTCAGCGGCGACGCGATCCCCGATGAGAGTCACAAACTCATTGAGAGTGTCCACTTCGCGGGAGACGTCATCTCCATCCCCCAGCCCACCGACTCTGAAGTCAACAAGACCGGCCGCCTGCTCCTCGGCATCGCCGAACTGGTCATCGTGGGTTCTCTCGCCGCGATCCTTCTCGGACTCTTCCTCGGCGGCGGTCGCGCCCTCTACCGCATCGCCCGCGGCAGGCCGGCCTCCTCTGTTTACGAAGCCGAGTTCATCAGCCTCAACCTCGAGAAGTGAGCCGACGTCCCCGGCCCTTGACCAAGCGCCGCCTCAGAAGGTAACGCACGGCCTTCAACCTGTGGAAAATCGGAGAAAAACCCTAGAAAACACCCGGAAATCCGGGCAAATTCGCGCCTTTAAAAGGCGAAGATGCGGTGAAAATCGAAACTTTTGCGAAAACTGGAGAATCGCTCTAAATATCACCAAACATTAGCTTTATTTCGCCCCTGATTTGATCTTGACACCCCGCCCCCCCACACCTACTATGCAGCCAGAAAGTTCTGATGGCTTTGCCTCCGTTGGAACTATTCTCCCTAAGGAAGAAGCTGCCCTGTTGCCGGGCGGCTTTTTCCGTTTCTAAAGCATTTATCTCCTCAGTTCGGTGCCCCCGCTTGGGCCGCTTCCGGGTCCGCCCAGTCCTTTCCGCACTCGTCGCAGTGCCACTGGTTCACCGGATCCGCGCTCTCCAGCACCGGATCTTCCGCGCCACATGCAGGACACTTCGGAGTCTCGTAAACCGGCACATCGGAATCTGCCTTCGATTCCTCCACAATCTCCTGCGGAATGGGCTGCGCGGCGATCGCCTGCGCCTGCTCCAACTGGTCGGCGGCAACCGACACCCGGATCAGGCCGCCCGATGGCGTTGTAATCCACGAGTCGATGCGCGCCCGCCGAAGCGTCTCGCACAGCTGCCAGGCTTGCTCCTGCGTTTCGCACGTGCACAGCTCTGTCTTCCACGTGAAATCCCGCGCAATGCCGTCGCCTCCGAAATCCGGCAACGCGTCGAACCGCCGTCGCTGCTGCTCAAAATGCACCGCCGCCGGCGGATCACTGTCGCTGCGTCCGAACTGCGGCTTCTCTTCCGCCGCCAGGCTCAGCCCGCGCTTCCGCATCTCATCGCGCAGCACCTGCTGCGCAATCTCCGTTAAATCTTTCGCGTCGGCGGTTAGGTCCAGCAGCTCCTGGTCGTACTTCTCCGCGTAGACTTCCTCGAGCCTGCGCCGTTCTTCACCCGGTTCCAGAATCATGTCGAGCAGTATAACGGCGTCCCGCTGGTTCCTATAGACAGAGGGGGCGGGGGCGCTTGCTGCCAATTCCTTCGAGATCAAGCCTCACGCGTTCCCTGGTGAAAACGCACTTTCCAGCGTCCCGCATCCTTCACCCAGATTGAACTGCGCAGCGTGACGTCGCGTTCACCCGTTCCATCATTGCCTCGGACGGTTCTGTACGTCACGAGCACCACGTCGGCAGCGATCCCGTGGCAGGTAAAGTCTTCAACCTCGGGCTGCGTATAGTCCTCGCTGCCCAGCATTTCGAGAATCCGCTCGCGGGTCCACACGCGCCCCGACTTCCCAAATTCAAAGAAATCGTCGGTCAGCAGCGCGGCCACGCGTTCCCGATCACGGCGCACTTCCGGCTCCAGAAGCAGCCGTTCCAACCGCTCCACCTCTGCAACCGTTGCCGCATCCACCTTCGCGATTGTGCTCATTGCACCGGCGGCATCAGGTATTGCTCAAATTGTGCCAGGATCCTGTTATATAGATGCGTCCGTACATCCGCTCCGGCAATCGAGTGCGTCTTGCGCGGATAAATCTGCAGATCGTACGGAAGGTCCGCCTCGATCAGCTTCTGCACAAACTGCACCGTGTTTTCGATGTGCACGTTATCGTCGCCCGTTCCATGCACCAGCAGCAGATGTCCCTTCAACTTGCTCGCCGTCGTCACCACGGAGAAGTCCTTGTACCCATCGGCAAAATCAGCCGGCTCGCCCATGTACCGTTCCGTATAGATGGAGTCGTAATTGCGCCAATCCGTCACCGGAGCCACCGCCACGCCCGCGCGGAACCGGTCTGAGTGCGTCATCGCATACAGCGTGAAAGTCCCTCCCCAGCTCCAGCCCCACCAGCCCAGCCGCTTTCCATCCAGTTGCGGATACTTCGCCAGCACCTCATCCACTGCCGTCAATTGGTCCTCAAGCTGCACCGGTCCGAAATTCTTGTACGCTGCCTGAGCAAAGTCGCGGCCCCGCTCACCCGAACCTCGATTATCTGTGTGAAGAACCGCAAACCCGTGTTCTGCCAGCAGCTCGTCAAATAGCAGCCCATCGCCCCAACGGTCCACCACGGTCTGCGGACCCGGTCCACCATATGGATTCACAATCAACGGCACGCTGGCCGCGTTCGTCGCGCCATCCGGCAGCAGCAACGTCGCATGAAGCAGCGTCCCATCGTGCGCTTTCACTTCCAGTCGCTCCGGCGCATGCAGTCCATAAGGGTCCAATGCAGTCGTCGACCAGAAACTCTGGCACGCTCCGCCCTCCGCGCATAACTGCACAACCGGCGGCGTCATCTGCGTCGAAAACTTGTCGGTGAACGTTGCCTTCTCGGGCGCAAAATCTGCGTCGTGACTTCCCGCCCCGCTGCTCAACTGCTTACGCTCGCCATCAAAGTTCACCTGCCAGATCTGCTGCCCCAGCACATCGCTTTCGTTCGAGGCGAAATACACCATCTTGTGCGCGTGGTCCACGCGATACACCTTCTCCACCTCAAACTCACCCTTCGTCAACTGCCGCACTGGCTGCGCGCCGGTCTCCAGCGGGTGCCCCTGGTCGTAGCTGTAGAGATAGAGATGATTGTGCCCGTCGCTCCAGTTCGTCAGCACAATGGTTCCGTCCGCAACGGAAACATCGTAATTCTCATCCAGAAACTTATCGTCCTTGATCTCCAGCACGGGATGCGATTCGCCTGTCCCCACATCGGCAAAATGAATCACTCGGTGTTTGTGATCGCGCGTCACCGTTTCGATCCACAACGTCCTGCGATCCACCCATCCAAAGCGCGGAATGTAGTCCTGTCCATCCGTAATCGGCAGCTTGATCCAGTAAATCTTTCCGCCTTGCGCGCTCACCACCCCCACACGTACCGCAGGATTCGGATCGCCGGGCTGCGGGTAGCGCTGCAGCGTCACCCCTGCATGTGTCGGAATCCAGTCTTCAATCGGGTACAACGGCACCTGCGTCTCGTTCATCTGCAGAAAGGCCAGCGCCTTCGAGTCCGGCGACCAGTAGTAGTTGCTCCGCACCCCTAGTTCTTCTTCGTACACCCAGTCCACTTCACCATTCAAAATGCCATCGCCTGCTGGCGCCAGCACTGAAGTCGGCGTGCCCGGATCCTTCAGACGCACCACCGCCAGGCTGTGGTTCCGTATAAACGAGACCGTCTCGCCGTTCGGCGAAAACTTCGGATCGTCGCCCGACGCCTCGCCGCTGAAGCCGATCTCCAGACCTGTCCCGTTGCGCAGGTCATACATCCAGAGCCGTCCGTTCGCGTCAAAAAGCAAATGTTTCGAGTCCGGCGCCCAAATATAGTTGGCCATCCCGTACCGGCTGCGATGGTCGCGATCCTGTTCCGATGCCGCGCTGCCGTCCAGCGAAGACATCTTCGCGCGGCTCACCATGACATGCCGTTTGCCCGACCCGGGATCGATGTCGATCAGCTCGCCGCCATCGACATACGTCAGATGCTCGCCATCCGGAGACCACTTCATGTCTCCCGGCTCATGCCCAATCAACGGACCATGCCCAAAAATTTTATCCACGGTCAAAGGAATCGCTGCAGTCTGTCCGACAAGAGAAAGACCAGACGCAAGCAGCGCAGGCGCAAACACGAAAAAAGCAAGAGGGGGACGCTTCAAAGAGAAATCCTCCGGGGTCGGAGCCCGCAATATCGTACTCGACGGGGAGAGAGTGGGTTCAAGAAAATGAAATGCCTCATAGCCGGCGCATTCATTTCTTTAGAACGCTCTTGAGGAGGTGTCAGGCTTCCACACAAAAGTGTAAATCACCCGACATTGCGGTCGGTCGCCTCCCTTTTGTCCTCTCGTTCACCGCACGCCGCGTCGACTGCGCTCCACCCAAACTCGGCTCCCATTTGCGGCAGCGCTGCCTCAGGTTGTATCGTCCCGCTCATGCATTGGGCAACTCCAGACGAACGACGCCACATGGGCCAGGTGCGCCGCAAGCAGATCGGCCGCCAGCAACACGACGAACTCAACATCAAGGCCCGCCAGAAGCCTGCCCTTACCCTGCTCGAACACGTCGAACGCGGTCGCGTCCCCGCGCTTCTCAAACTCAAACATGAGTTGATGGCGCAATCGCCCTTTGTCTTCTTTCGCGGCGCTGCACCCGTCATGGCGGCCGATCTCTCCGTCTTGCGCAATACCGGCATCATCGCCCAGCTCTGCGGCGATGCCCACGTCCGCAACCTCGGCGCCTTCGCCGCTCCCGATGGCCGTCTCGTCTTCGACATCAATGACTTCGACGAAACCCTCCGCGGTCCCTTCGAGTGGGATCTAAAGCGCATGGCCGCTTCCCTCGTCCTCGCCGGTCGCGAGTCCGGCCATAAGGAATCCTCTTCGGCCGCTGCGGTCGAAAAATGCATTGAGCGTTACAGCGCGCAGATGCGCGCTTTCTCCCGCATGCCCATCCTCGAGGTCGGCCGCTTCCAGGTTCACCGCCTCGGCTCCGTGCAGCCCGTCCACGATGCATTACTCAAAGCCGAACGCGCCACCCCCATGCACACCCTGGAGCAGCTCACTGAACCCTCGGGTGCAACGGCCGGCTCGCCGAGACGCTTCAAGGACATCAAGCCTCATCTCTGGCGCGTCACCGGCGCCCAGGCCGCCAAAGTGATCGCCGCACTGGGCCCCTATCGCCAATCGCTCGAACCGCAGCGCCAGCATCTGCTTTCGCTCTACAAGCCCCTCGACGTCGCCTTCAAAGTCGTCGGCACCGGTTCCGTCGGTCTCCGGGACTACTGCATCTATTTCGAGGGCAACGGGCCAGGCGATCCGCTCTTCCTGCAAATCAAAGAAGAGGCAGCCTCCGCCTACACACCTTACCTGCCGGACGCGCATCCCGCGCATCACAACGGACAACGCACCGTCGACGGCCAACGCGCCATGCAGGTCCAGTCCGATCCCTTTCTCGGCTTTACCCACATGGACGGCCGCGACTACCTCGTCCGCCAGCTCTGCGACCACAAGGGTTCCATCGACTTCGAAGACCTGTCCGGTTCCGGCCTCATCGCTTTCGCGGAAATCTGCGGCGAACTGCTCGCCCGCGGCCACGCCCGCTCCGGCGACCCGCTCATGATCGCCGGCTACCTGGGCGCTGGCGATGGCTTCGCTCTCGCTCTCAGCCGCTTCGGCGCGCTCTATGCCGACCAAACTGAAAAGGACTGGCAGACCCTCCGCCGCGCTCTCAAAATCAAAGCGTAGTTTCGATTTCGTATTGGCATACCATCTGAATCCGAAATCAGAGTCGGAGTTCTCCGCACGAAAGGATTGCACCATGAATCGCCGCACCTTTGCTCAGCTTCTCGCTGCTACGGCCGCTGTTCCACTCGCACCCGCTGCACGCGCCGAAACTTCCGCTCCCGCCGCCACACCTTTTCCGCTTTCCGTCATGTTGTGGACCATCGAACCGAATCTGCCCTTCGCTGAGCGTCTGGAAAAAGTGGCCGCCGCCGGCTATACAAACATTGAGCTGGTGGGTGAATATGCGCATTGGACCGCCGCAGACTTTGACCGCGCCAATGCCGCGCGCAAGCGCCTCGGCCTTCGCTTCGACGCCACCGCCGGCCTGCCCCACGGCATCGCTGATCCTTCCGCGCGCGACGCATTTCTGGCGGACCTCAAATCCGCCCTTGTTCCCATGGAAACCCTCGTCTGCCCCGCCATGATCGTTCTTTCCGGCAACTTCGTTCCCGGCCTCTCCCACGAGCAGCAACATCAAAGCTGCGTCGAAGGTCTACGTCAGGCCGTCAAGCTCGTCGAAGGCCAGCAAATCGATGGCCAGCCCATCCGCCTGCTCCTCGAATGCATCGACCCTGAAGAGAACCCGAAATACTTCCTGCAATCCGCTGCCGAAGGCATCGACATCGTACGTGAGGTCAACCATCCGCAGGTGCAATTCCTCTACGACATCTTTCATGAGCAGATTGCCGAAGGCAATCTCATCGAGAAACTCGACAAACACATCGACATCATCGGCCTTGTTCATATCGCCGATGTCCCCGGCCGTCACGAGCCCGGCACCGGCGAAATCAACTGGCCCAACATCTATCGGAAGCTCGCCGCGCTCAACTACCGTCACATCGCGGCCATGGAATTTCGCCCTACCACCGACGCCGTCGCCAGCCTCCGCGCTGCCCGGGAACTCGTCGCTCATTCCGCCTCCGCCTGAGCGCACATTCCCTTTTCCGAATCCGGCAAACGATCAAGACAAGTCCGCGTGCCACCGGCGCAGGCCACCGCGCGCTGTCCGCTAATTGCGCCTTCGTTACTTATGTGGTCGCACCCGCATGAATTCGAGACCGCAGCCAACCGTTCGTCGGCGACAATGAGGCATTCCGCCCGCATGTGAGGTCAGCTATGGATGTTTTGGTTCAACAGGACCAGCCGGCAACCGGTCAAAGCCGGACACCGATCTCCGATCTGCGCTGGTACTTCGGCTTCTTCGTCGTCTCAGGATTCTGCGGGCTGGTTTACGAAATTGTCTGGCTCCGCCTGGCCATCGCCAGCTTCGGTGTCACAACCGCACTCACTTCCATCGTCATTTCCATGTTCATGGCTGGCCTGGGGCTTGGATCCTGGGGTGCGGGCCGGTGGACACGCCGTGCCCTCGCCAAAAACGGGCCGCGAGTTTTGCGCCTCTATGCCATTGCCGAATTATGTGTCGGCATCTCTTCCTTCGCCGTTCCCCTCGAATTCAAGCTCGGACGACTCGCCTTGTTGCATATGGGATCCTTCGGCGCCTGGCAAAGCTGGCGCTACTATCTCGTCGCCGGCCTCTGGATCGCCTTCACCATCGTTCCCTGGTGCGCCTGCATGGGCTCGACCTTCCCCTTCCTGATGGCGGTCATTCGACAAGCAGCGCGGTCCGCTTCTCAACGCTCATTCAGCTACCTGTACCTGGCCAATGTCCTTGGCGCGCTTCTCGGCACCCTCATCACCGCATTCGTCCTGATTGAGATGCTTGGCTTCCAGGGAACGCTCTTCGTCGCAGGCGCATGCAATGCAATCCTCGCAATCTCGGCCTTCCTTCTTAGCCGCTCCGCCGTCGCATCCACTCCCATCGACAACATCGCTCCCATCGCCGAAACCCCGCGGCCCAGTCTCTACGGACTTCCATCCAGCGCGATTCTCGTTCTCCTCTTCACCACCGGCCTCGTCAGCATGGGCATGGAAGTCGTCTGGATCCGCGAATTCACTCCGTACCTGGGTCCGTTCGTCTACGCCTTCGCAAGAATCCTCGTCGTCTACCTCTTGGCCACGGTGCTGGGATCGCATCGCTATCGCAATCGCGCGCAAACCATGACTCCGGGCGCCAGCGCCTCTGCGTGGAGCTACCTCGCCCTCTTCGCCATCCTTCCCTTAATCGCAGCCGATCCACTCTTTCCCTTGGGAGGTACCGAATCCGCCGGCCTCCGTCTCAGCGCCATCGCGCTGTTCTGCGCTGTTGCCGGCTTTCTTACCCCCTTGCTCGTCGACGCCTGGTCTTCGGGAAATCCCGATCGAGCCGGCACCGCGTATGCGTGGAACGTCGTCGGCTCCATCGTCGGTCCGCTCGTCGCCGGATTCTGGCTCCTGCCCTGGCTCGGTGAACGCAAATCCGTTCTGGCTCTCGCCCTTCCGCTCTTCGCAATCGCCGCCATCACTGCCCTGCGCAAACCCTCAGACTCATCGCAGCCGCAGACCCTCCGCAAAACAAGGCTCGTCTTTGCCGTTGCAGCATTCGCCGCGTTCGTGCTCTTCCGCGCCAGCCACGACTACGAAACCAAGTACCCTGTTCGTCAGGTCAAACGAGACTACGCCGCCACCGTGATCGCTACCGGAACAGGCTTCGACCGCCGCCTCTTCGTCAACGGCGTCAACATGACCGTCCTCACGCCGGACAATAAATATATGGTCGCTCTGCCGCTCGCTTTCCTCGGCAGACCCGCACAGAACGGCCTCATCATCTGCTTCGGCATGGGAACCGGCTTCAAATCCATGCTCTCCTGGGGCATCCCCACCACCGCCGTTGACCTCATACCCAGCGTCCCCAAGCTCCTGCCCTACTTCCACGAAGACGCGCCCGCGCTCGTCCGCTCGCCCCTCGCTCACATCGTTACCGACGACGGCCGCCGCTTCCTTGACGGTTCTTCCGAAAGCTACGACGTCATCGTGATCGATCCGCCGCCGCCACCCCAGGCTCCCGGAACGAGCCTCCTCTACTCACGCGAATTTTACGACGTCATCAAAAAGCACCTGCGCTCCGGCGGCATCCTTCAGGAATGGTTCTTCGACGACAAAAGCGATCCGGCCATCGAAGCCTCCACGGCCAAATCCCTCACCGAGTCCTTCCCCTACGTCCGCGCCTTTCCGTCCTACAGCCTGTCAGGCAGCGTCTATTTCCTCGCCAGCATGAGCCCGATTCCCAACACGCCAAGCTCGGTTCTCGCTGCGCGCGTGCCACCCGCCGCTGCGGCCGACTTTGTGGAATGGGGACCCACCAAAACCGTTCAGGATCAATTCGACTACGTGCTCTCCCGCGAGCTCAACGTGCAGCAACTCATCGCTCTCGATCCGCAAGTGCCCGCCATCCGCGATGACGCGCCCATCAACGAATACTTCCTGCTGCGCCGCTGGATCCACTACTACAAATGATCTGCCGCATTCTCGCCCGCCCGGCCCTTCAGACCGCTATTCGCACCGCAGCGCAACCATGGGATCGACTCTCGTCGCCCGATGCGCCGGAAGGTACGAACCCGCCAGCAAGCACGCACTGATCAGCAGCACCGCCGCTGCCAGCGTCATCGGATCTGCCGGATTCACACCAAACAACCCCGCCTTGATGGCCCGGCTCGCGGCCAGGCTTGCGGGAATACCCAACGCAACACCGATCGTCAGCAGCACCAGCGACTCCTTCAGCACCATCCACAGCAGCACGGTTTTCGGCGCGCCCAGCGCCATGCGCACACCCAGCTCGCTCGTCCGCCGCACCACGTTGTAGGTCATGACTCCGTAGAGCCCCATGCACGCCAGGGCAAGCGCAAGCAAGGCGAAACAGCCCGACAGTTTCGAAACAAAGTTTTGCAGGTCGATGATCTCGTCGAACTGCTCGTCGATCGTCTCAGTCTTCAGCACCGGCAATTTCGAATCGATCTCCCCCATCGCAGCGCGCACGTCTCCCGCAATCTTCGCCGGATCGCCAACGCTTCTTACCTGCAGCCAGTAGGCATACTGATCGTCTCCCGTCAGCTGCGTCACGGCCAGATACGCAAAGGGCTGCGGCTTGCCCGCAGGACTCCCGTGTTTCGAATCGCGCACAATCCCCACAATGTGCCACACGCCCCCGGCCGCCGGGTCTTCGATCGTGAAACTGTGGCCGATCGCATCTCCCTTGGGAAAATAGCGGTCCGCGAATGTCTTGTTCACCACCACCGACTTCACCGCATCCGCATTGTCCATCGGTTGAATTGTCCGCCCCCGCAGCAGCGGAATCCCCAGCGTTTCAAAATACCCGCTCGAAACGCGATTCAGCAGCGTGCTGATATCCGTGTCGGGTGGCGTCGGATGGCCGTCAATCGTGATCGGCGAACCCCAGTTCCCGCGGTGCAGGGGAGGAGCGCCCGAAATGCTCGCGGAACGCACGCCCGGCAGCGCGTCAACCCGGCCCAGGAGGCGGTCATAAAGTGCATTCAAACGCGCCGGCTCATAGCCTGCAAATTTTGGATTCGTATTCACCAGCAACACACTCGTGCGATCCATGCCAATGTCCTGCGCACGCAGATTTTCGAGTGTCCTCAGCAGCAGCCCGGCAACCGTCAGCAGCACCAGCGACAGAGTCACCTGCACCACAATCAGCGCCTTCGGCAGCAGTTGCTTCGCCCGCGCACCCGCTGCACCCGCAGTGCGCGCATTCGCATTCAGTGCTCCCGCCACATCCGTTCGCGACCCGCGCAGGGCCGGGGCAATCCCAAACAGAATCGCCGTCAACAGGCACGTCGCGAAGGTAAACAACAACACCCGCAGGTCCGGCGTCGCCGAGAGCGCACTGTGCGCCGCCCCACCGTTAATGAAGAGGAGAATCACGCGCGTTGACCAGAATGCCAGCCCCAGTCCCAGTCCTCCGCCAATCAGCGCCAGCACCAGTGCTTCCACCAAAATCTGCCGCACGATGCGCCCGCGGCTCGATCCCAGCGCCAGTCGTGCGCAAAATTCGCGTTCACGCGATGCAGCTTTTGCCAGCAGTAGGTTCGCCAGGTTCGCGCACGCAATCAGCAGAACCACCCCCACCATAATCATCAGCACTTTCAATGGAGCCTGGTACTCCGCGCGCAAATGCGACAATCCCGAGCCGCCCGGCAACAGCGGAATACACGTTCCGCTGATCTGCTTACGCCGCAACTCCGAAATTCCACCACCCTCGCGATCGGTCAAAAATCGCTGGAATGCCACCGTCGCCCACGACTGCGCTTCCGTCACAGACACACCGGGCTTCCGCCGCGCAATCATGTTGATCCAGAACAGCCCATCCGGCTTCAGCAATGACGGCTGCAGCATCACCTGCGCCTGCATCGTAATCGGCAGCCACATGTCCGGCGCCTGCTCATTCAATTCCACTCCGTAAAACGACGCCGGCATCACCCCCACCACCGTGAACGACGTCCCGTTGATCGTGATCGATCGCCCAATCACTCCCGGATCCGCCGAGAGATTCTCCTGCCAGTAGCGATGGCTGATCACCGCCACCGCATCGCTCCCTTCCGTCGCTGTATCGGCTGCCGTAAGGGCTCGCCCCATCAGTGGCCGCGCGCCGAGCACGTCAAAAAATGTTCCCGACACAAGATGACTGTTCGCCTGCGTCGCTGGACCCACTCCCGATCCCGTGCTCACGCTCACCATGGTCGGAAAACTGGCGAACGCAGTAATCCCTTCCAGCTCACTCGTGTTCCCGGCAATGTGCCGATAGAAATCGTAAGGGAAAATGTCATAAGGGCCCGGGCTCGAAGAAGCCATGATGCCGTTATCGCTCCCATCGCCAAACGAAACCAGCATCTTCGGATCGCGCACCGGCAACTGCTTCAGCAGCAGGTCGTCAATCACCGTAAAAATCGCGGTGTTGGCGCCAATGCCCAAAGCCAGCGACAAAATCGCCACAATCGATAGCCCCGGCGAGCGCAACATCTGCCGGAAACCGTACCGCGCATCCTTCCACAACGACTCCACGTGCGATTCCCAACTGCCTGCCCACACCTTGTGCCTCACCATCTCCGCGCTCCTGATCTCCGAACGGGCTTCCCGTTCCGCCTCACTCCGGCCCATGCCGCGCCCCATCTTTTCCTCTACCGCTGCTTCAAAAAAGTCGCGCACCTCGGCTTCAATCTCCGCGTTGCGTTGCCCAGGATCGGCAAGAGACTTCATTCCACTCAAAAGATTGCGCAACGGCATCCGCATCCCCTTCTCTTGAAAGCTGTCTCATCCGACCTGTTCGCGTCAGGGCACGACTTCAGTCGTGCCGAAAACATGCCAGCCAACTGGGGTTTTAACCCCTGTCTCTTGTCCGCAACAGGAACCAGGTCGTAGACCGGCCTCTCCTACGCTTCGAGAATTCTGCCAATCGCCGAAACCTGGCGATCCCACTGCTGGCGTTCCTTACCCAGTGCCTTCAATCCGCGCGGCGTCAGTGCGTAGTATTTGGCGCGGCGATGGTTTTCAGACACACGCCACTCCGATTTCAATTGCCCCGCACGTTCCATGCGGCTCAGTGCCGGCAGCAGCGATCCGGGATTCACCCGAAAAACACCATTACTGATCTGCTCAATGCGCAGCGCAATCCCGTACCCATGCAGGGGATCCAGCGCCAGCGTCTTCAGCACCAGCATCTCCAGCGTTCCCGGCACCAGGTCGCGCGATTCGTCCACCATCTCTCCTCCACTTGGTAATCAAGAGGTATACCCCTTCACATCTCGATTGTCAAGAGGAAGGAGGACGAACGCCTGCGCAGTGGCCAACTTTCCGCCGGCACATCTACGCGGCCTTATGGATACACAGTGTCAAGCTGCCGAAACGCTCTAAAATCGGTGGGCAACAGGGGGATCATGACGCAAGCCGGTTTCTTGGTCACTGTCGGAATCCTGGCAGCGATGCCATCCGTCATCGCAGGTAAAAGGAAATGCAGGAACCGCCTTAAGATCGAAAAGTTGAACTTTTTCCTGAGTTGGACAATTATCGGCTGGATAGTCGCGATGGCTTGGGCGATTTGGGGGGAATCTGACTCGGGGAGCGAAGACTGCGCAGACGTAATTCTTTGACCATCACCAGTCGAGGTAGGAGGGGGCCAAGTACAGGACTTTAGGCCGTACCAGGATCGCGTGGTGATCTCTGGTGCAGGAGATGCGGAGGGAGCGTGGGCCTTGAGGCCCACGAATACAGCGTAAGGAAATGTACCGGGCTTTAGCCCCGGAGCGAATCCACCTGAGGGCGGTCCGCAATCCTCTCTGATGGGATTACACCGGTGAAAGTGCGGGAGTGGAGCCCGGAGCGAAACAATTCTAAATGAATAAAAGGAGAAATTCGTGGAAGCATTCAAAGTCCAGAATTTCGAACGAGTACATGGTGCGAACTCCTTTCCAGCATTTAGATCTCTCGCCAGAGAAGAGACTAATCACACGCTGACCCAATTGAAGAGAGGACTCGGACTCCCCCACGATTTGAGCACCGAGGATGTTCTTCATGCCGTCGATCGACTGAGCGTTCTCGTTGAGGGAGTCGATGCAAGTGAAGTTATTTTTGATCTCAGAGCCGTTCTTGATCGACTCGGATTTTCGGCTACGAAAGTCCTCGTGAATTGGGGTCGATTCGAAAGCATGGACGAATTCGAGACTAAGGACTTATGCAATTTCTTCACGGACATCTTCTATCCATCTGCAGATGATCTGGAAATTCTGGATTCGAACGTGGCATGGCTATTGTCAATTAGGCATCACGGGGCAGTAATGGCGCTTGCGCAACTCAACCAATGAATCGTCTCTGGAGCGTTGAAGATGACCTGGTGCCCCATTTCTCCCTCTTTGCAGATGGGGAAAACCCCAACCTCGCACCGCCCCCTCTCCGCTGACCCCGCTTTATCCCTTTCCCAAATCGGAACCCGCACGTGACCAGCGGTTCGATTCCCTCGACCACCTTTGCACTCCAATTCCCTTCCAACGCGTAGACTGGATTTAGAAGTAGAAAGAAAGAGCGGCGATCCCAATCCGGGTCGCCGCTTCCTTTTTGTATGAAATGTGCGCTTGACCCCGGTTTAGAACGCACTTTTTCAGCGCTAACCAACCGGGAATGTTCGGATAAGGGCGAAAAGTGGTACCCCCCTCCCCCTACCCCCGGGGGTATACGAGTTTTGTGAAATCGAAATTTTAGCCCGCAAAAATTTGCGAGCATCAACCGTGCGCCCGGGCCGGCTCACTACCCGACTCCACCAACCCGCAATAGAACTGTTGAACAGTGAACGGCGCGGTTGTCCGGAGGCTCAGTCCCGTGAAGCACTGCTGCCCACCCTGCGGTGAGCACAGTCGAAACGCCCAGGCTTGTGAAACTGTGAATCTGTGAAGCTGTGACGAACCTCCCGCGCGGAGCATGTCCGTCTGGACGACCAGCACCTCAACCCACCGGCACCAGCGCCTCATTCCTGGGTTCCACTTCCGGCGCGTTCGTCAACCGTGTCGGGCAGGGCGGAGCATTCAGGCTGAATCGCCTCAGATTCGAGTCGAAGCGCACCAGCAGATTCTTCTGGTCAAATGTGATCGCAAAAATCTGCATCGGCGGCGATCCAAAATTCACCAGCGGAAACGCCGGATGGATCTCGACCACCGGATGCGTAAACGTGTAGCGGCCCAGCTTGACGTCCGAAGCCAGCTTCGCCGCTTTCAGCTCAAACCGCGTCGATACCGACCGCCCCGTCGCAAACACCACTGGGCTCACGTCATATTTCAACCGCTCTGCCAGTTTTTCCGGCAATACCAGTCCGCCGCCGCCCGAGTCCAGCTGTGCCTCCACGGGGCTCAGCCCGTCCACCTTCAGGATCGCCAGCGGAACGCCCTCCGGCATGCGGAAGGGCAGCACTGCTTTGCCTCCATCCGGCGCCAGCGCGCCCTTGCTCAGCATCACCATGCGGTTCGGGAAGTCGAGCGTCAGAAGATAGTCACGGAAAATCGTGAATCCGAGCAGCCCATCGCAAGTGCCTGCTTCAGAAAAGAAAGGATGGCTTACTGCGCGAACGCCCTTGAATTCCACCCCAGCAAGTTCCAGCGAATCAATCAGGACAACCGGCGCTTTCTTCCCACCCTGCCCGCTCGGATCGCTCAGCGTCGACTGCCCTACCGCCGGCAGGCCCAGCGTTTTCGCGAGTTCCGGCGTCACCAGCGCGTCTCCGCCCGTTCCTGTATCAATCACAAAGCGAAACGGACCGCGGCCGTTGATCGTTACCTGGATATAAGGCTTTCCATAGCGCTCCAGCATCGGCGTCTGGTGCGTTCCCGTATCGTCCCGGCCGGCAATGCTCTGCGCAGCCACGCAGCCGCTTGCCAGTCCACCGCCGACCACAACAAGCAAAGCGAGATTGCGAATGTTTGAGACGCGCATAGAACCTCCTTCGCGCCCAGGCCTGTTCCGGCCCCGTCAGGGAAGTATGCCCACCGTGGGATTGCATTGTCCCGCGATTGCGCAAGTAAAGCCAGCTCTATTTCCTGGTTGATTTGGTGCGGTCAATCCGATCGTCGACCGGTTCCCTTCTACAATGAACCGGTATGCCCACCGCCGTCCGTTCGCACGCCAAGATCAACCTGGGACTGGGCATAGGCGCGCCGCGCTCCGATGGCTTCCACGCCCTGACCACCGTCTACCAGACCCTCGAACTCCACGACATCGTCACCGTCTCCGCGCAGCCCTCCGCAAAGACCCAGGTCCGCCTCACGTCCAACGACGCCCGCGTCCCAACCGACAGCCGCAATACGGCTTGGAAGATGGTGGAACAGGCACTTCGGTCGCTCAACCGGCCTTCCGAAGTTGAGATCCACATCGACAAACGTCTCCCTGTCCAGGGTGGATTAGGCGCTGGTTCCGCCAACGCCGTCGCCGCCCTCGTTGCTCTGGAAACAGAACTTGGCACAGGCTTTCGCAGTTTAATCACCAGACGGCTGCACCTTGCTGCCCAGGTTGGTTCCGATGTGCCCCTGTTTCTCATTGGTGGCGCGGTACTTGGCGTCGACCGCGGCCAGGAGGTTTACCCCTTGCCCGACTTCGAGCCCGTCTGGTGCGTCGTAGCCACTCCGGCCATCGGCGTCTCCACCCCTCAGGCTTTCCGCGACTGGGATGCCCTCTGTGCCTCGGAAGGTTTGACCCAGGAGGCAAGTGCCGATAAACTGAAAGAGTTGAGCCGCGCCTATGCCAGCGCCTTTGCGGGAGGAATCCCGCGGGGTCGGCAGGGAACAGGCTCCTCCGGTGTCCTTTCCGCGGGAGAGGACCTGGCCGGACCTCAAGAGTCCGCGCTTGTCCGCACCGGGATTACGAGCTGGATTGCGAACGACTTTGAAACTGTGGTCTTCCGCCAGCATCCTTCCCTTGCAGAAATCAAGCGTCTTCTTGCGGCCGCCGGCACTCCGGAGGCAGCCCTCCATGCCTCGCTGTCCGGGTCCGGCTCGGCGCTCTTCGGGTTGTACCTGACCCGCGGAGATGCAGAAGCAGCGCAAGCCCGGCTGCAGGCAGCAGGCGTCGCCAATCACCTTACGCGTACCCTGCCACGCCAGCTCTACTGGGACGAAATGCTTCTGCCGGCAACAGTTTGACAGCCAGCCCGCACGGGATTGAAACTCGCGGACGGCTGATAACCGCGGCTTCCAGGTTTTGAACTGGGATTCGCAAAGTTGGGCGATCGTCTAATGGTAGGACAGTGCCCTTTGGAGGCACTTGTCTAGGTTCGAATCCTAGTCGCCCAGCCAAAGTTCGCGGTTTTATCAATTGAGCAGCCATAGCCGGGGTCCCCGAGATGCGGTCCTTGTTCTTGGGGCAGAACTAGCTTGGAGGTTCCTGGAGATGGAAGTGGAAGCGGTCACAGTGTCGGCGGAAGACAGGCAGCAGGATAACTCGGAGTCCTCGAAGGACAACGGCGGCAAGTCCACGCCTAAAGGCGGGGGATCCGAGGTCGCAAAAGGCAAGGACGCCAAGCCGGCTCCCGAGCGCAAGCGCACCCGCAATCTCAGCGAGGACAAGCGCTTCAAGCTTTTCTCCGGCTCAGCCAACAAACCGCTAGCCGAAGAAATCGGCCGACACATCGGTGTTCCCGTTGGTGAAGCCAAACTGCAACGCTTTGCCGATGGCGAAGTCTACTTCCAGTTGCTTGAAAACGTCCGCGGCGTCGACGTCTTCGTCGTCCAGCCCACCTGCTATCCGGTCGATCAGCATCTCGTTGAACTCCTTGTCATGATCGACGCTTTGAAGCGCGCATCCGCCGCTCGCATTACCGTCGTCGTTCCCTATTACGGCTACGCACGACAGGATCGCAAAGACCGTCCCCGCGTCGCGATAAGCGCCAAGCTGATCGCCGATCTGCTCACCACCGCCGGCGCCAATCGCGCACTCTTCGTCGATCTACACGCCGCGCAGATTCAGGGCTTCTTCAACATCCCCGTAGACCATCTTTTCGCCAGCCCGGTCCTCGTCAGCTACTTCCGCGAATTGAACCTTCCCAACCTCACCGTTGTCTCGCCCGACGCAGGCGGCGTGGAACGCGCGCGATTCTTCGCTCAAAAGGTTGGCGCGCCGCTGGCAATCGTCGACAAACGCCGTACCGACATGAACGTGGCCGAAGTGATGCACGTAGTCGGCGACGTGCACGGCAAATCCTGCCTCATCATCGACGACATCATTGATACGGCCGGCACCCTGGTCAAGACCGTCGACGCCCTGATTGCGAACGGCGCAAACACGGTGTACGCCTGCGCCAGCCATGCCGTGCTCTCAGGCCCGGCCATTGATCGCATCGCCAACTCCCGCATCGAACAGGTGGTCGTCACCAACACCATTCCGCTGCGCGATGCGGCTCAGAAGTTGCCCAAGATTAAAGTGCTTTCCATCGCCGGCTTGCTCGGTGCCGCCATCGAAAGCATCCACATGGAAACCAGCGTCAGCACGTTGTTTTCCTGAGTCAACCATGAGCAGCCCAGTGCTGTTCCTCCACAAAGGGAGTGGGTCTTTAAGGTCCGTGCCCGAATACAGAAACGAGAGATGGAATGCCTGAAGTCGTCGTAGCCAAGCCCCGCGAGGGCAAGTTCAACAAAAATGCCGCACGCCGCGTGCGTGTCGCAGGCAAGATTCCCGCTGTCCTTTATGGCGGCGGTCATGAAGCGGTAGCGATCGAGGTCGATCCGAAGCAAATTGGTCGAATCCTCTATTCCGAGACCGGCCACAACACCATTTTCGACGTCGAAGTCGCCAACCAGCCTGCTGCCAAGGCTATGATCGTCGACTGGCAACGTGAGCCAATCAAGGATCAGCTCATTCACATCGACCTCAAGCGCATCGCGCTCGATAAGCTTCTGCGCGTTAGCGTGCGCGTCAAGCTCCTCGGCGTTCCCGTGGGCGTGAAGACTGACGGAGGCCTTCTCGATCAGGTGCTGCGCGAAGTCGAAATCGAGTGCCTGCCCGCAGATATCCCCAACCACATCGACGTGGATGTGAGCAATCTCGAGATGCATGGAGTGCTCCGCATCAGTGATCTGCCGCACTCCGACAAGATCAAGTTCCTCAATGCGGATGATGCCACCGTTGCACACGTCGTCACCATCCGCGAAGAAGTGGCGCCCGTGGTCGAAGGCGATGCTGCAGTTGCTGGAGCAGAAGCTGGTCCGGCAGAACCCGAAGTTGCCAAGAAGGGCAAGACAGAGCCGGCCGATGCCGCTGCTGCTGCCAAAAAGCCCGAGGCTGGAGCAAAGAAGTAGACCTTGGCCGATGCAAGTTCAATTGCCGGCAAGCCCACCCCTTTCCTTGTGGTGGGGCTTGGCAACCCGGGCCAGGAATATCTGTGGACGCCGCATAATGCGGGGTTCATGGCCATTGACCGCATCGCCGAGCAAGAAGGCGTTGTGGTCCAAAACCGGCGATGCCGGGCTGTGACAGCAACCTGCCGTATCGCAGGGCGCGACGTAGTCCTAGCCAAGCCGGAGACCTTTATGAATCTGAGCGGAGCTTCAGTGGCCGCTCTGATGAACGAGTTTGAAGCGGACACAGCAAACGATCTACTCGTGATTTATGACGAGCTCGATCTTGTGCTGGGGACCTTCAAGATTCGGGAGCGTGGTTCACCTGCGGGACACAATGGGGCCCGCAGCGTAACTTCGGCTCTCGGCAGCCAGGAGTGGCTGCGCCTGCGGATCGGCGTTGGACCCGATTTGCCGCCCGAAGCCAAAGAGGCCAACGGCGGCAGAAGGCCCGGCAGGGATTTCCTGCTTTCGCCGATGCGCAAAGCAGAGCTTACGGTGCTGGATGGTGTGCTCGACCGCGTGGCTACTGCCACTCGGCGCATCATTCAGGACGGACCGGGGCCTGCAATGAACGAATTCAACCGCCGTGAGCCAAACAGCCCGGCGGAGCAGTAACCAAAGGATCGAAGGCCGCCATGGCGAAGGCCGGCGGCAGTGGCTGAGATCAGGTGATTTCAGCGGAAAAGGAAACCGGATGTCCCGTTTGTATGAGGTTATGTTCATCGTTCGGCCCGACGCGGCCGAGGAAGATGTCGACAAGCTGATTGCCGGCTTCACCACTTCCGTCACCAATGGCGGCGGTGTCGTGAAGAACGTCGATAAGATGGGTCGGCGCAAGCTTGCTTACACGGTGCGCAAGTTCAACGACGGCAACTACATTCTGATGACTGTAGAAGCCAATGGCGCTGTCGTCGCCGAGTTGGAGCGCCGCTTGCGTGTCTCAGAGCCGGTGATCAAGTTCATCACCGTGCGCATGGACGAGGAAGAAAAGCGTTTGGCCAAGATCAAGGCCCTGCGCAGCACGCGCAAAAAACTCAGCGCGGAGCCACCCGCGCCCGCGCCCGTTGTGGCCCCTCTCCCGGCCGCATCGGCCGAAGCCGCCGAACCGGTTCAGGCAAGCGCCTAGGACCGTACCAGGATTTGCCGCCGCAGCGAGTCCATGCGACTCAATTGTGTCGGCTCATGACCGCCGTTCTGCGTCCAATTCGTAGGGCGGCACAGAGAGAGTAAAAGAGGAAACACAATGCCTGAAGAAACTCAAGCTAAGGCGCCTGAAACAGGCGCAGCACCAGCCGCTAGTGGCCCGGGACCGGGGTCTGGATCCGGTCCTCGCCCCGGCGGACGGCCCGGCGGCGGCCCCGGCGGTCGCGGCAAGTTCTTCCGCCGCAAAAAAGTGTGCAAGTTCTGCACCGAGAAAATCGACGCGATCCCTTACCGCGATGTCCGTCTGCTGCAACAGTTTGTGGCAGAACGCGGAAAAATCGTGCCCCGGCGGCTCACCGGCGTATGTACCACGCACCAGCGCCGCCTGACCCGCGCCATTAAACAGGCTCGCAATATCGCTTTGCTGCCTTTTGCCACACAACACTAGGCGAGACAGCTGCTGGCTTCGTTGCGATGGTAATGCCTCAAAAGTTGCAACGTTTTTGAGGCGACAATCGCTCGAAGCCGGGAGACAATATTTCGGCTGCCGTTATAGAATCCTGCGCGGCACAACCAACGGCCTGTGACCCGTGTCTAATCCACTGGCGCATTGGACGAAGTGCCGCTGAGACATTTGGAGAGTTTCAAAATGGAAGTCATACTGAAAGAAGACGTAGCCAACCTGGGCCACCGCGGAGATGTCGTGAAAGTGGCCGACGGCTACGGCCGCAATTTCCTGCTGCCCCGTAAGCTGGCGCTGCAGGCCACCCTGGCCAACAAGGCCGTTATTGAACAGATGAAAGCAGCTGCAGCCCGCCGCTCCGCTACCGAGAAGGCGCAGGCTGAAGAGCTCGTGGTCAAACTGGAGCCCGTTGTTCTGAGCTTCACCCGCAAGTCCGGTGACAGTGGCCAGTTGTTTGGCTCTGTTACCTCTGCAGACATCGCCGCCGATCTCGACGCCAAGGGCTTCGATATCGACCGCCGCAAAATCCAACTGTCCGAGCCTTTGAAGAGCGTCGGCGACTACACGGTGGCCATCAAACTCCACCGCGAAGTCACGGCGCATATCAAGGTGCAGGTTGTTGCCGATGCGGTTGAGTCGGCCGCTGAAGTCGAAGAAGCAGTAGCTGAGTAGTTCGAATCGCCGTTCGCTACGCTGCCTCCCTGCAGATCGGGGAGGCAGTCGTGTCTCTGGACTTCGTCCGTTTTAGCCCTAAAACAGCTGCTTCTCCGGCGTGCCGCCGCTCAGCGCAATCAGTTTCTGAAAGGCCTTCACCATTTTGTCGGTGAAATCGGGCTCAACATCTGCCTTGGATTCGGAAAAGAGAAATCGCGCGCGATTCGGGAGCAGGGTCGTGTCCACTTGATTCGACTTGTCATAGCACGTCCGCCCAGGCTTGCCGTTCATCGAGACAAGTGTAAGGCGCAGCAACTTCTCCCGCGTGCGGAATGAGTCGCTCGGATCCCAGATATCCCACACTGTGTTGTTCGCGTTCATTGCATAAAGAAAGAAATCGCAGTGACCCGCCGGATTCACGATCGTCATCACATTCGTATTCATGTCGAAACTGACATCAAGGTTGTCGTTGATTCCGTCATTCGGGCTCATTGAAAGAAGTGCGCCTCGGATGTATTCAACGAGTTCGCCCTTGGTCGGCTCCGGCTTTGCATCCTTCTTCTTGTGGCTCTGGGCGTACGCACTGAACAAAGGCAACGTAAACAACAGCAGGGCCAAACCAAACCTTTTTGTCGCTCGCATGCGGCGACCTCCTGGGCTGACTCGATCTCTTCATCCTATAGAAAGCATCAGTCTCGATCCATTCTCGTTTTCTAGCCCACGGTCGCCAGCGGCCTGGTTCTGTCCGTTTTAAGCGTCGGCGCTGCCGCCAGCAGGCTTTTCGTATAGGCGTGCTGAGGTCGCCGCAAAACCTCATCCGCCGCACCACACTCCACAATCCTCCCAGCCTGCATCACGGCCACTCGGCTTGCTACCTGACCAACCACCGCAAGATCATGCGAGATGAAAAGCATCGCCAGTCCATACTGGCGCTGCAAATCTGCGAGCAACTTCAGTATCTGCGCCTGCACGGTCACGTCCAGTGCCGTTGTTGGTTCATCTGCGATTAGCAGTCGAGGCCTGTTCACCAACGCCATCGCGATCAAGATGCGCTGCCGCTGCCCTCCGGAAAACTGGTGCGGGTAATCGCTGTACCGGCGCTGGACTTCAGGGATTGCCACGGCCTCCAGCGCTTCCATCGCCTTTCGTTTCGCTTCACGTCTCGTCAGCGAAGCGTCGTGCGCGGCAATTCCTTCAGCAACCTGCTGCCCGATCGTCATCACCGGATTCAACGCGGTCATCGGTTCCTGAAAGATCATCGCAATCTCTCGCCCCCGCAGCTGGCGCAGCACGTGGGGCGGTTGACGCAGCAGATCGATCGATTTGGCCGCCTGGGGCGACTCGAGCGCTTCTCCAGCACTGCGCCACAAGATCTGTCCACTCACATGCGCCGTTTGGCTCAGGAGCCCGGGAATGGCCAGCGCAGTGGCACTCTTCCCAGACCCAGATTCGCCGACCAACCCCAGGACCTCACCATCGCCAAGTTCGAGGGTTACGCCGCGCACTGCTTCTGTGGCCTTGAAACTGATCTGCAAGTCGCGAATTTCCACCAGCGCAGTCACGCAACCATCCTATCCGAAAGGAATTCAAAAACCTTGGGCTGCAACACTTTGGCCGCTGCCTCGCCCATTTTTGCGCAAGTGTCACGGCGGGTCTATACAATCAACCTGTTTCGCCACGGGCCTAGAACCACCGTACTTTAAAGGCAACAGAAACAAAAAAACACGAATCCAAATCCGGATCGCTGCATGAAAGGGAGGTAGCACGTGATAAGCCTCAGAAAGTTTGCAGTACCCGCAGTCGCTCTCCTTCTCGGAGCTGGTTGGCTCTCTACTGCCACACTCATTGCACAACAAGGACCGCCGCCGCCGGGCTATGGCCCGCCGCCGCCCGGATACGGTCAGCAGAACGACCGCGATGACTGGAGTATGCCTCCGGCAGAATTCAACGAAATGCAGCAACGAGGCTTTCGCGAAGGCGTTGAAGGCGCGCGAAAGGACTTCGGCAATCATCGCCAACCCAATGTCGAGAATCGCGATGAATATCGCCATCCCGACTTACCGCCCGAAATGCGTGAACCCTATCGGGACGGATTTCGACGCGGATACTCTGCTGCGATGTCGCATTTGATGGGCATTCCCGATCCCTATGCCTGGGACCGTGTGCCACGGGCCTTCAATGACATCCAGCGCCGCGGGTTCCACGATGGTATGGAGGGAGCGCGCAAGGATTTCGAAAATCATCGCCGCCCCGATGTCGATAATCGCGACGAATTCCGTCATCCTGATGGCGTTCCCAGAGAGATGTGGGACATGTATCGCGACGCCTTCCGGCATGGGTACAACCAGGCGGCTTCACACTACTATGGAGCCTCGTAAACCAACCTGATCCGGCTAAGTCCCCACCCCAGACAAGAAATACCCGGCTCCAATCGAGCCGGGTTTTCTGTTGCCCCTAGTGCGATACTGGGCTCGCGGGAGCACGGGGATGTTCCAGGACCGGCGACGCCCCATTTAGAAATGCAGGATCCATCGACTCAATGTCCACGCGATAACTCACACTGTCTTCCGTTGGAAAGTTTGCGGGCGCCTTCTGCGTCACGCGCCCGGTTGCTGCCCACTCGGTCCCGCGCTGGAAAACCGTCATGAATCCCACACAGCTCAGAGCGGCCACATCGTGCCCCAGTGTCGTGTGAAACACTCGCCCCTTGCCATACTGCACAACCACAAGCATTGGCTCATCGACACCGGTGCCCCGATTCTCTAGATCCGAATGTGCAGTTGCCAGAATCGTCATGTTCTTTCCTGGCCCGCGCATGGAGTTGTACAGCTCGTCGGCAGCATGCATCCACACCGGCGGCAATCCCTTCAGAATCGGATGTTGCGCATCCCGCGCGACGATTTGAATTGGCAGCCGCGCGCCATGATTTCCGGCTTTGCCCGGCGATGCATCCTGTTCGAGCTTGCCATCTCTGAAATACCAATGCGGGCCCGCTTGTTCCGTTCGGCCACGCCAGCCGCCAACTCCAATCATCTGGTTGAACTCGGGCCAGTTGGGGAATGCATTATCTGCCGCGTGCACGACCACAAGCCCACCGCCATCGCTCACGAACTTCTCAAAAGACGCACGAAGGTTTTCCGGCCAATCCGGCCCGTCGTAATTCAACACAATCACTTGGTAGTCACTGAACTTCGGCTGAAACGAGCTGAAGTCGCCATCGTGCGCAGGAGCAGTCACCACTTTCACCTGGAAGAGTCCGGTCTCTTCCAGTTCCTCGCGAAAAACGGGCGTCGTCAGCCGCCAATTGTGATAGGGTCCGCCGCTTTCGCCGTCCACAATCAGGACTCGAATCGGCGTCTTTGCCCCAGCCTGCACCGTCCCGTGCCCAACGGCCGCCGTCGCGCAAAATCCAATTGCAAAAAGGATGAGTGCTCGAGTCACCAGCATCCGCATGAGATCCCCCAGTAGAGAGTTCTACTACAGCGGAGCGGATTGTGTCATAGACAGAAAAGGACTGCCTCACTCTTCCAAAATCTCAATGCATCGCAGGCGCGGCAGCTCAGGAAACGGCAAATTCATCCAGTCGTGCGCGGATCATCCCTTCGCTCAGGGCCATTTCATGCAGCAGGAGTTCGGCAGACATCACGATCGGATTTGCATGGAACCACTTTCGCACCACATTTTCGTGCAAGAGGTTTGTCACCGCCAACAAAGCCATTCCCTGGTGATGGGCCATCCACTCCCGTGTCAACTCCGGCTTCCGAGATCCATGAGTGAAGCCCGCAGATTCGTAGAATCCGAAATCGCCCACCCAGCCGTCCAGTTCCATCCGGCGCAAATTATGCAAGGCTTCCCGTGCATCCAGACCAACCGCAAGAAATGTCGAATAGGGCGAGACAACCGGCCCTGCCTTCGCTTCAGACCATAGCGAGATTTGTGGAATCCCGAATGCGTGATAGTGGTAGTGTCCCGCATCGTCGGTCTCCGGCGTCCCCGATTCCGAAATGCCCCATGGAATCCGGTGTGCCCGCGCAAAGTCACGCTGCACTACGACGCATGCCTGCTGCGTCTGCGCAAGCAGAGTATTGGGGTATCGATGCATCCAGATCGACGGCATCAGGTACTCAAACATCGTTCCAGACCACGACATCAGCAAAACATGTCCAAAAGCCTGTACATAGTCTCGGGCGAGTTTGAACCAGCGCTCTTGCGCCAGGTCGCCACGGGCAATTGCTAAAAAGGTTGCCATCCGCGATTCTGACGCCAGCATGTCATAGCAGGCGTTTTCCACCTTCGGCTTGCCCATTCCATAGCCAATCGAAAGGAGCTTTCGTCCGGGGTGAACAAGGAACTCAAAATCCATGCTTTCGGCCACAGTCTCTGCCTCGTCCGCAATGCCCCTCAATGCAGACGCCAGTTCCTTTAGATTCTTCCGCGCAATCGCCAGGCCCGTCCGCAACTCCTCCGCCAAGGGGAGCAGTTCCCTGCTATCCGAAAATCTTGTCCAACTACGGGTCAACAAAGCATCCACATCTTCAACGCACTTTGTTGCGCTCTCGATCGAGAGGTCGGCATTCAAGGCCGGAATCGTTTGTTCAAAGCCCTTGCAAAGCGGCGCAAACTTGGGCGATTGCCATGGCATGTACTCCTGCAGAACGGCGCGAATCGCTCCAATTCTCCGCGCAAACTCGCCCAACCACCAATGATCTGCAACTTCGTTCCTCGCACGATCTGAAGTTCCAGCCTGTGCGACTTCCGCAGCAGACACCCACTCCAGCCACTCGGACTTTAATGCCGTGCTTCCCGGCATTGATGGCGTCGTCAGCGATGTAGTTCTTCTTTCCTGCGCCTGCGCCAGACCAGAAAACACGCGCAGACCACTAAAATGCGTTTCGTTAAGAAGAGGCTTTCTTAAAAGCTCCAATGCTCCCGAGCGAAGCGTGTAAAGCGAAGCTGCGAAGTTTCCGCTGTCCACGGATGAGACGAAAGGCGCGGCATCCAGCGGCTTCAGCGTTTCTGTACTGAACCAGTTGTAGATATGGCCGCGATACTTAGCCAACTCGCGTATCGTGACTAGGGTCCGCCGAGTCAGATCGGCAAACTCCGGAGCAGTTAGAAATCCAAGCTCACAGGCAACCTGCCTGGTATTGAGCAAGAGGCCCACATTTGTCGGCGAAACCCGCGCCGCTTCAAACAGCCCCTTCTCTTCCACATTGTCCGGGATCAGAAAGTTGTGCCGGTCTGAGCTGAACCGCTTAAAGTAACCCCAGATCCGCGCGGCATGCATTGTCAAATAGGCTCGATCCGCTTCGATCAGGTGGCGGCTCTCATCCTTCGGCTGCTTGTTGAGCCAGAGGGCGACAGGGTTGGCCACCGCCCAGAGAGCAAGAATCGGCGCGGCAATATAAATCGCGTTTTTCTGCGGTGCAAAGAAATAGACCAGCAGCGCCAGTGCAAGTGCCACCAGGGGCGAAAGCAGAAGGTAACGGTCTACCGGCGTCCGTCTCGACGATTTCGATTCTGCCTGCGCAGCCGTTTCCCACTCCAGGAGGCGCTGGCCTGTTACGAAACGCCGAATCAGCGAGCGAACAATGGCGTCAACCGCGAGCATCATCTGATGAGGCAGAAAAATCAGATTCATCAGTGCGACAACCACGCCCTGCCCGAACCCAATGAACACCCTGTCGACTGCTTGTTTCTGATCACTCAATGCCGCGCGCACCAGGCTGAAGAGCAGCTGGGCCATGCTCGAGAACAGAACCGCAAAAAGAAGCATCAACGTCCAGTAAAGTGGACCACCAGGAAGACCCATCCACCCGCAGACAAACAAAATCAACAAAAATGGATCGACCAGCGAACGGCGGAGATTGTCGAAGATCTTCCACCGCGAAATTCGCGAAATTGGATTCGCTCCCAAATTGCCTGACTCGTCGGGTACGCGGCTGAACATCCATTGCGTGATCTGCCAGTCTCCGCGCACCCAGCGATGCTTGCGGCGGCTGTATGCCATGTAGTGCGATGGATAGTCGTCGATCAGCTCCACATCGCTCGCCTGGCCCGCGCGCGCGTACGCTCCTTCAATCAAATCGTGGCTCAAAAGGGCGTTGCGCGGAAAACGACGATCCAGCACTGCATGCAGAACTGCCGGTTCGTAAATTCCCTTTCCGGTAAAAATACCCTCTTGAAACAGATCCTGATATGTGTCTGAAACAGCGCGCGCGTAAACATCGAAACCTGTCTGGCCCGAATAAATGGACGCAAGTCTCGAGCGCGACGCTGATTCCACGGCAATCCCAATGCGCGGTTGCAGAATGCCATAACCTTCTTTCACGATTCGCAGCTTGGGATCGATTACTGCCGCATTCAGTGGATGGGCAATCGTCCCCACAAGGCGCGCCGCTGTTCCCCGCGGCAATTGCGTGTCGCTGTCCAACGTCAGCACATACCGCACATGGCGCAGCACGTCGGCGTCGCCCGCCTTGATAGGGAAAGCATCGAACTCACCCGCCAAAAGCTTGTTCAGATCAAGAAGCTTCCCTCGCTTGCGCTCCCACCCCATCCAGACACCCTGGCGCTGGTTGAAGACACGATGTCTATGCAGAAGCAGAAGTGAGCCGCCGTGCGCCGAAGCATACTTCTTATTAAGATCGCCAATCAGTTGCTGCGCCAATTCAACCAGGGGATTGGAATCCAGTTCCTTCGGCTCGCTCACCGAATCCGGCAAATCCGACAGCAATGCGAAGTGTAGATTCGGATCGCGATTCGCCAGGAAGCGCACTTCAAGGCCCGTCACAAGGTCGCGTACCTGTTCTTCGTTCAAGAGCAGAGACGGAACCGCAATGAGCGTCGCGCACGCGGCCGGTACACCCGCGCTGAAGTCAAGCTTCGGCAATGGTTCGGCGTCGAAGAGCGACGTCACTGCCGTGTTCAGGATGTCTACGGCACATTGCGTTGCCGGAATCGCCAGAAGAATGAAGGCCGTAATCAGGCCTTCGAATCCCCGGGAATGCGGCAGCACCGGAAATAGCACCACGGCGATGATCAGAACGGTAAAAAGCTCAATGCCGGTAAGGAAGAAGTCCTCATTGTTCGCCAGGATCCAGTTCCGCCATCGATCCATCATCGGCGGATAGTAGTCGATCTGGCTCTCCAGCCGGCCCTTCCCTTGATCAATCAAGTAGTATCCGACGTGGCTTTTCTTGGCGCGAACTCGTTCTTCATCTTTAGGTGCCGCGCCTTCCATCGCAAGCTTCAGTGCAGCGCGAGCCACTTCCGATTCGCTGCAGTCTGAATAACGTGACAATTGTGCAATTCGCTTGCGATAGCGCTCCCGGCTATCAAAGTCCATCGCTGAATAAACATTTGCCGGATCTTGCTTCAAAACACCGTCGAAAACGATGAGTGGTTCAACCGCCGATATCCAGTCCGCATTGGCAAGTGCGCGCAGATTTTCCAGCCGCGCCAATATCCTGCTCGCTGCATCCGCAGCCGAAAGAGTCGACTCGCGAAGCGCTTCTTCAAGCACCTTCTCCAGCAAGATAAATCTCAAAAAAGCCGCGAGGCTCCATAGCTCGTCAACATTCAGCGGCTCACGCTTCTGCAGTTCGTTTATCCAGGGAATGAGTGTCTCTTCTGAATAAACACCGTCGAAAATTCGAATGTAAAGCTCCGCAATGCGCACGACGCGAATCTCTTCAGCGCCTTTCTGCGACGAGGCAATGCGCGGAAGCCGATCGAATTTTTGCAGCCCGCCGGCTACAGAGCTCAAGGTTGTGTGCAACAGCCTGCGATTTGCATTGATCTTCAGAGGTGCAGACTGCTCGTCGGTCGGAGCAACCTGATTCCCAACGGCGGAATGCTCTGCTCGAGCGATGCTGGCTTCAACCTGCCGCAACCCGTGCCGCGCTGCTTCCAGTCGAACTGCAAAACTCTTTCCGCCTTTAGGCCGATGCACCACTTGCCAGGAATCGACCTCCCGGGCAGCAACGCGCAACCGCTCGGCACTCGCGTCCGGTTCGTGGTTCTTCAATTCCTCTGTCTCAACCGATTCAGTCATGTCTTCTCACCGGTAACTTGCGGCCTGCATCTCAAACATCGCAGCATAGCGGCCGCCGAGCGCCATTAAATGCGAGTGACTTCCTTCTTCCACGAGCCTTCCTGCCTCCAACACCACGATACGGTCGGCCATCCTGACCGTCGAAAAGCGGTGCGAGATCAAAAGTGCCATCTTTCCATACGTAAGCTCCGAAAAGCGCTCAAAAACCTCAAGTTCGCTGCGAGCATCCAAAGAGGCGGTCGGCTCGTCCAGAATCAACAACTGTGCATCGCGAAGATATGCGCGAGCCAGCGCCAGCTTTTGCCACTCACCGCCCGATAAATCCACACCACCTTCAAAGCGACGCCCAAGCATCTGGTCGTAGCCATTCTGCAGTTTGGCAACCACGCCGGCGGCCAGGCTCTTCTCCGCCGCGTAAGCAATCTCCTCCGTGGTATGCGACGTTTCGATGCGTCCAACCTCAATGTTGGCGCGCGCCGTCATTTCGTAACGCATGAAGTCCTGAAAGATCACGCCAATTTCACGGTGTAGATCATCCAGCGCATACTCGCGCAGATCCACTCCATCCAACAGAATTTCGCCTTCCGTCGGATCGTAAAGCCGCGTGATCAACTTCACGATAGTCGTCTTCCCTTGTCCGTTCTCGCCAATCAGCGCCACGCGTTCGCCCACGCCCAGCGAAAAGCTGAAATCCTCGAGCACTCTGCGGTTCGTTCCTGGATAAACGAACGAAACATTGCGAAACTCAAATCCTCTTTGGACGGGTCGGGGCAGTTTCAATCCGTTCGCTTTCGATTGCACGCGAGGTGTCATCTCAAAAAAGGCGATCAGGTCGGTAAGGAACAGTGCTTGATCTGCGACTCCCGACGCCGTCGAGAACGCCATTTGAATATTGCCCATCGCCTGCATGATAGCCGTTGTGATCAGCGTCAAATCGCCGATGCTGTACTGCCCTCGAATCGTGCGATAGATGCTCAGCCCATACGCGCCGTAGTAGCCAAGCTGCCCCAGGATTGCCAGCAACCCGCCCCAGAAAAGCCTCCTGCGGTTCAGCGCAACGTTCTCTTCGTAAATCCCGAGTGACAGCGTCGTGAATCGATTGGTCAGGTAGTCGCTCAGGTTGAAAAGCTTCAGCTCTTTCGATGCTTCTTTGCTGCCTCCCACCTGGCGTAGATAGTCCATCTGCCGGCGCGCCGGTGTCTGCCGGAAATTCTTCGCATAGGTCAGGAATGCAAAATGGCTTTCACCCAGAAACGCAGGCACAACTCCTCCGACCAGGAGAAAAAGTAGAAACGGCGAATACTGAATCAGCACAGCCGAAAAGGCAATCGCAGTCACCGACTGTTGAATGAGCCGTCCCATTTGCTGGATCATCGCCAGTCGATCTGTTGCCTGCACCCGGGCGCGTTCCAGCCGGTCATAAAAGACCGGATCCTCGTAGACCGTCACGTCAAGAGCCGCGGCTTTGCGCATCACCTCTACACTCACGTGGTGGGTATAACGGTCTGCCAGCAACTGGTCGAAATAGTCTACGGTGCGAGTCAAAATTCCGGTACACACCGCTAGCGCCATCTCTCCGCCCACCAGCCACCAGAAGTGAGGCGGTAGCGGCTGTTGAAGTCGGATGCGATTGACCCCGTCAATGATGAATCGGCCAACAATCCCAATTCCCACCGGCAAGAATGCCACCACAACTCGAATCGTGATATTCCAGAACACCACCGAGGGGCCCGATTCCCATACAAAATGGAGCACGGGCGGCACATTCTTCAATGCGCGCAGGCGATCTCCCCAGGCACTCCCCGTTCCAGCGGTCGACTCAGTCGTCTCCCCGCCGGGCCCGGTTGCAGCCGCGGCCGCGCGCTTGGTTGTTGCCATAAATCTCCCCTCGATCTTGCCGAGTGACCAATCACGCGCCAAATTCAGGGTTTCGAGACAGAACGAAGATCGTTCTGGGGCGCTTTTGACCTCATTTTGGTCATTGCTTTATGCGATGCAGCATGGAAGCGGTCCGTTGTTTACTGCGTCTTTGGAAAATGGACTTCGCGTAGATTCTTCAGCGGGTCAGGGGGTTGTACGCGTCGCACCTAAAAAATCCGGATTCGCAGCTCTACGTTCATCTCTACGCGGTCGGAGCCAGTGGTTCCGAGGCTTTGTAGGGCTTGAAGCCGGCATTGGTCATACCGCGCTGCGCCTCGGGATTCTTCATAAAAGTATCCCATACGAACCCTGTTCGCGCGTTCTCTGCCATCAGCATCGTGATGCCCGTGTCAAGTCCGATCACATCGGAATCGTACCAGTCCGTCAGAGGATTGAACGCATCGACAAAACCATACCGGCACCACGCTTTGGGATAGTGATCATGAATCGTGCGCAGCACTCTCATGGTGGCGCTGGGCAAAAATGGCAACGAACCTCCTGCCGCCGCCGGCGCGACTGTTCCGTCGATCGGTCCCGTTGCCGGCGGACCACCCCACACCACATAACCCTTTTCGGAATCAGAAGCGGTAATTCCCCACAACGCGTTGCTGTAATCGGAAAAGCGTCCGTTCAGTTCCACACAAAACCGCCGATGCGCTTCGGTCGCGGTCACCGAATTCTGAAAATAGTCCGCATACGCGTCCCGCTTCCCTCTGAAATCGAACCATGCCTGCGAATATTGGTGCACAAAGAGCGGAGCAAATGATCCTATGTACCGCAATCCATCGTATTCAAATTGCGTTCGCTTCCACGCTGTCCAGGTTTCGGTCTTGATCGGATGCGACGAAGACCCCAGTCCCAGCAGATACATCATCATCAGCTCGCTGTAGTAGTCCCAGCGCGACGGTATAAACCCCACTTCCGGCGTCCAACCATGAGACAGCAGAGATGTGTCCTCTGAAAGCCATGTCCATTCCACGCGGTCGAAGATGGCATGGGCCAGCTCTTTAATGTCCTTATCTTCGAAATGCGCGCGGCACATCAAAACACCGCAAAGCAGCATTGCCGTATCCACAGAAGAGACTTCCGAGTCCCAGATACGCTCGCCGGTATTGATATTCGCAAAGTGATAGAAGAAGCCTCGATGCGTGGGCAGTTTGTGCCAGATGGAAGACAACGCCTGCAAAACTCGCACGCGCGCATCTTCTCGACTGACAAATCCGCGCTTTTCGCCAATGCAGATTGCCGTTAGCCCGAACCCTGTAGCCGCGCTGCTTGCCGCCTCCGAAGTGTCGTTTGCCCGCACATTGCAGCGATCCTTCACCAACCCAGTGTGCGGATTTCCCTGCTCCCAGAAATACAGAAAATTTGCCTGTTCCAGTTCATTCAGGAATTGATCATCCTGCTCAGACATCTCGGAAGTCTCCGCGTTTGCCGCGTCACCCACCTTCGGCTTGACGTCCTCCGCAAACGCAGCCGTCTCCTCTCCCATCGAAAGATGGAGCGCGCAGGCAGCGGGCACCGCAAGCCCAGCGCGCGCGATTCGACGCAGCATCGATCTTCGCGAAATCGTCAACCCGGGAGTTTCACTCATTTCCGGCATGATTGTGGATTCTCTCCATGACTCAAACCCTGCAATGCCAAACCGCGCTCTTCGGCTGCCTGCAATGACGGCTCCGCCACTTCCAAAGATTCTAGACGGACGCACCCGGCTTTCGGAATGGAGCTAAGGCCGTTCGAGAGCCTGCGGTAATCCCCTCGGGCTTCCTCAACCTACCGTAATCCGCCGTACAATGACTCTCTGACGGACGAATCTCATGCGGACAAAGCGAATCATCGGCTGGTCTCTCATCTTCGTGGCTCTTGCCGCCGTGGCCTACTTTGCCATCACCCGCTCCCGGACCTGGAATGCCATTCACCTCACCCTTCAGGGCGCGGTCATTCGCAAGGCCTCCGATCCGCGCAACCAGCTGCCCATTGAGGGAACAACAATCACTGCAATCCACGACCAAACCACGGTCACTGCACAATCAGATGCTTCCGGCTACTTCAGAATCACATTTCCTGAACTCATCTGGCCGGGGCAAAGTGTCAGCCTCAACTTCCGGCACGATGGCTATAAAACTCAGGATCGATTGACCCAGATACAGTTCCGCTCAACAGGAAAGCGCTTATTGGTTGTCGCGTTGGAGCCGGATGCAGAGTCCGCTTCAGAACCTCACCCCGACGGTCGTCCGGCCTCGGTCATCGCAAACATCCGCGTCCGCTATACAGAAAACCTCGAGTCAGATCAGAACATCGGGAGTGCCGTAAAAACCTTCCAGGTCGAGAATCATGCAAACATCCCCTGCCGCCACCAGGCTCCTTGCTCCCCCGATGGTTCCTGGAAGGCTTCTACCGGCTCTGCAACTCTGGACGCCGGTCCCGGAAATGAGTTCCGCAATATCCGCGTCTCCTGCATCGCCGGTCCGTGCCCATTCACGCGCATCGATTCCAGCGGCTTTGAGCACGCAGGTCGGGTGATTACCGCGTCTGCGACCGACTGGTCAGATACCGCAACGTTTCTCTTCGAAGCCGAGGTCTACCACACTGCCATCTCCTCCAGCGTGCGCTATTCCTATCCAGTGATCTTTGGCAGAACCCTCAATTTCACCCTCCCACCTACACAGGAAGGCTTGAGCATCGACGCAGACCTCGACGGCGCCCGCATGGTCTTCCCCATGAGTCCCGACCTTGAATTGAGTTGGGCAACATGTGGCGCCAGAACCAGTGCTGACAATGAGAAGTCGACCGTCTATCTTTGCGAGCTCAAGCCCGGATACCGCTTCTGAGCCAAAGCCGCATCCCATGTCCTTCGTCGAACACACTGGAACGGATGCCCTCGTCGAGAAGAACAATTCGCTTGTGCACGCCACGGTTCTTCACTGCGAAATTGTCATCTCAGAATAGCTCGACATGGGAATCGTGTTTTCTGTCAGAAATGGAACGGGAAAGCTAAAGGAATAACTTACCTGCACTTTCACTAGGCAGTTCGGACTGTTTGCGCCGCTTTCGGTGTCGCATGTGGCCCCGGCAGATGTCGTCCCAGGCCACGAAGCCGTCACTGTCAAATTTGCAGGGGACATTCCAGGTGGAAGGGTCGAAACGATGTAGTTGGAAACATCCGTGCTTGCCGCATCACATTCCAGTGTCGACGTCGTTGAACACGCGGTTCCGCTCCAGGTCGATCCCCTCACGATCGCGTACCGCGCTCCCTCTGCTGCAGCATTTCCCACAAAGTGCGCAGCGTAGAGCGCAAAGGACCCGTACATGATCGCAAAGATACACGCGACCCAAACGCAAACCCCCAGCGCAAACTCGACGAGCTCGGCGCCCGATTCATCGCTCAGAAATTGTCGGAAGATGCGCGGCATTCAGGCCAATCCTTAAGTCCATCGCTGGTGCGTTCTGTCTTCTCAATGCAATCGCTAGTCACTGCCAACACGCATCCGCGTCTCGCGGCTCACGCTCATCGATGCCGGGAGACCTGGATAGTTGAAGATGGGGGCATATTGCGCGCTGGTCACCACATCAACGTAATTCACGTAGTTATAAGTGCAGCTCGGCGTCAATGAACAGTTTGCAGAAGCCGCAGTCCCGTCCGAGCATTCGCAGCCGTACGTCGCGTTGGTCGTAACTCCGGAAAGATTCGACGCGCCTGCCGACGATGCACTCTCCATTCCAGAAACATCGCTCGGGTTCTGCACCCCATACAGCGCCCCGGCCTGCGATGCGCCTGTCACTTCGACGGAAACATAGTACAAACGCCCCAGGTCCACTGCTCCTACAAAGAGAAACAGAAACATCGGGAGAAGCAGCGCCAGTTCAATCAGGCTTGAACCCTCCGACCGTCGAAGGCAACGGGCGCACCGGATGATTGGGATCCGCATCGTCTCTCCTTTCTTCATTGCACCAACGCCACATCGTTCCCGTTCAGAGGCGATCCGCCGCTCAAAGACGAATAGTCATTCCCAAACGAGCTTGCGACTGTCCCCACGAGATTGATGTCCTTGGCCACCAGGATGTTGTAGGCAGACGAAATCGCGCCTACGCCATAGCTCACCGAGGCATCCGGTAAATAAATCGCCCCCTGCAGATTGCTCTTTTCCAGGAGACTCGCCAGGAACACTCCGCTCGATGTGACACCGTGCTCCTGAAAGAACAGAACGCCCCCATAAGTTCCACTTGATGGCGCCGTGAGATTCACATTCCCCAGGCTCAGCAGCGAGCCTCCAGTAACAGGCTCCGTTACTGAGAAACCGCCATTGGGACCCTCGTTGTAGAAAGTCACGCCATTCCCGGTAATGTTCGTCAGCGTATTCAGATTGATGTTCAGGCCGCCTTGCGTGACACCAAGCAGCCCAGTTCCATCTTTCAAGATGTACGTTCCGGGGTTAAACGTGATGTTCGAAAGGAGCGACGCCGTGATGTTTATCCCGCCGCAATACACGCCGGGGTTGAATGTCACATTGCCGCCCAAAATGACGTTCACTGCAGTCGGCGATCCCGTGTAGGGCGAACCGGTCGTTGTACCACAAGAGTTGTTCGCCGTGGATGGCGCTGGAAGATAAGCAAGCGGGTCGCGTGGATTCGGCGCCGGCACATAGGTCGCCGGTGTCGATGTCGCCAGACAGAGCAATCCGTTCGACCCTCCGGAAACGCTGATCTTCGGCGCATAAAGGAACACACCCACGACACAAGACAATGCATTCGAAGAAGCGGATTCATCGACAACCGGACACCGAGAATTCACAATCACACCGGCAAGGATTGTGATGGCTGGTCCTGTCGGATCCAATGCGTAAATGCAAGGCCCTCCCACTCCGCGCCCGGCCTCGGCCCGGGCCGTCACGGTAACGCTGCGCATTCCAACCAGCCCGGCAAAATACGTCGGCACCTGCTCTGAAACAATCGCTTCCGCGTAGTTTGTCTTCCCCTTGTTGGGATCGGTGGAGATTGCGCAAGGCGGATTGTTCACAGTCAGCGTCACCCCGGTTCCTGCCGTTCCCCCGCAATTCGTTAGAGTGGTCGTTGCCGACAGCCCATTCTCCGTAAGCGCGTCCTGCGCCGCACCCTGCATCGCCGAGCACACTTCGGTTGTTCCGCAGGTCCTCGCTTCCAGGGCCGCGGCCAGAGCTGCAGCATCAGCGGCGTTCTGCAAATTGCGCTTCACATAGCGGAAGCGCCCAACATCCACCGCAAAGCCCAGAATCGCGAGGATCACAACCAGGCTAAGTGCAGTTACGGCAAGAATCGAGCCGTTCTCTTCCGAGACAATGCGTAGGTTTTTCATAAGTGAGCCCGATGGCTTGAGCACGAAGAGGTTGCTGATGGCTTCGAAACACTTCTCAATCGCCGTTCAGCGTGGCCCTTCTGGATCTGCTGCTCAAACATCATTCCTCCCTGTTTCCCGGAACTACGCCGCTGAGCCAAGTTCCAACTCCTGGCAATACAGCCAGGATCGAAAGCATTGAAAGGGGAAGCTCATCGGCGCGCTCGCCTGCCGAAAGTTCGGAAACATCGCCGTGTTGAAAACACAAATTCGATAACGGGGAAGAATGAATTCTTACTGCTTCTAATTTCGGCGCCTTTTCGTTGCGATCTCTCGGTTGGCTTTCAACCAGGATTGTCTTGCGCCATGTCTAATTGTGTTCCGCACCAGAAGCGAATTTGCCCTGCAAATGTGATCGATTCTTAGTGCGGCCGTAGTGAAACCCCGCGCCCCGCCTGCTCGGCGCACGTTGAGAATCCCACTTCACATCACGCTTGCAAATACGACATAGGTGGGAGAGTTACAGGGGATACTTATGCATGAGTTACTTCATTCTTCACAAAGTGATATCGCTTTGCGCTTGCCATAAGCTTAATCCAGAATTTGCAGAGAGATCACGATAATATGCGATCGCCGGTGATATCCAATGGCCACCGGAATTGCCGGTAGCTCTTCATAGGGACTACGAATTCCTCAGACACGAGGGACGAACTCGGATCATTCCTGCCTTTGCTATCACCCGTGATATCCAAACTTAAGTGAAATGTCATTGAAGTGATTTATCCAAAATCGCCTTCTACGGCAATCTCGCTCTCTACTCTGTGTCAATTCCCACTGCCTCACTCGTCTGTCGATCCATCAAGAAACCGCGGCCCCTTCCGCTACCAGCAGGCGTCTGAACGCGTAGGGGCACGTCCCATTTTGCCGAGGGCTCTGAATTGAACGTGGAAAGATCCACTGCGTGCGGGGAAGCGTTTTCTTGCGAGAACCACAAATTCAGCTGCGGAGCACAGATTGGAACGAGGCACGCTTTGGGCGGGAGGCCCGGGGAGTTCACCCAGTAGCACCCAGCCAAGGCTATTCCCCGGCTGGGTGCTCCATAGGACCTGCCGTGAGCGGATGATCCGGCATATTAACCTCTCGGATCCATGAGGCGTGTTCCAAACGCGTGATCTTTTCCGCAACTGCAAGGCTGATGAACTGATTCAATGACAGGCCTTCCCGATGAGCGAGATCGTTCGCCTGCATTCTCATGCTCAAGGGAAGCCGCAAAGGGAAGCATCCGGGTCTTTTGTTTTCTTTGTTGTCCATTGGGCCCTACTCCTCGAAAAATCCGGTTTTCTTAAGTCAGAACTTCTCGCATCTCAAGGCCAATGAAATTCGCACCAGGCTTGTGAGACTGTTTTTCGCGAGCCTTCAATGAAACCGCAAACTCTGCACCCCGAAGACTCGCGCCTTTGCCGATTTCTGTATTTCGAAGGCGCTTGCTCCCGATTTCCTACAGTTACAACCGCGAGCGAATCTAACGTAGCACTGATTGTTGCCCGAAGATAGTAGCAAACTATTCAATATTCGCGAATCGATAAAATCGAGCAGTTGGCGCAAAGCTCCACCCAAAAATCAACTTCCTGCTCTTCCCTGCGGCATTCGAACGTTACAATTGGACCTCAAAGCCTCTGAGAGCACTGTAAGTTTTCCCGCTGTTTGGGACAAATGGAGCTTTTAACTTCACGGTTCGATCCGATTCCTTTCTGTTTATCAACGTGCTACCTGCCCTGGATTACAAACTGAGCCCTGCGATTCTGCTGGTAGCAGCTTTCTGCCTCGTCCGTGCAGAAAGGTTTCTCTTTCCCGTAACTCATCACCTGGATGCGCGACTCCTTAACCCCCGCCGCCACCAGCGCTTCGCGCGTTGTGATCGCCCGCTGCAGGCCAAGCGCGATGTTGTATTCGGCTGACCCCCGCTCATCTGCATAGCCCGCCAGGGTGATGTTGATGTCCGGCCGCGAAAGCAGGTAAGCAGCGTCCCTGGCCACTGCGTCCTGACCGTCGGTCCGCAGTTCTGCCTTGTCGTAGTTGAAGAAAATATCGTGCAGATGCTCCCGCGGATCATCATCATAGTTGCCCACCGGAGACACCTCAATTTTGGTGGGCATGTTCTGCTGTCCCATTTCGGGCTGTTTCACCTCGAAAGTGACGACACAGCTTGATACGACTGCCGAATTCGTAGTCAATGCGGCACGCCCCTCAACGCGATAGGTTCCAGGAGCCAGATTTGTCGTATTGATGGCGATCATGCGTCCTTCGCCCTCCACGGCGCCGCCCGCCGTTGCCCAGGTGTAGGCAACCTCTCCTTGATTCGGCACAAGCGTGGCCGTTCCCACAATCTGAACGCTGTGTCCGGCTTGCACTTCAGGATTTGTTGCCTGGCAGCTGAACGTCACCTCGGGAGTGACCGGTTCCGGCGGCGGAGCCGAGGCATGTACTATTCGCCTGTAGGTTCCAAAGCGGATCACGATGCCCGCACCAATTTCCAGCTGGTTCTGTGAGGTGTTCTCTCCATTCGGAAATGTCGTGTGCAGATACTCTGCGTCGACAGCGCGGATCGCGAACCGATCTGTCAGGTTCAGGTCGAGGCCGCCTCCGGTCGAATAGGCAAAGCCCGTCGAATTGTTTGAACTCGATGACCCCGAGGGAAAATACGAACCGCTCCCGTGCGCCCCGCCCGCCATGAACTGAACAAACGGTACATAACGCTCATGGACCCACGATACCCGCGGCCCTGCCAGGAACGTCGTGAGGGTCAGGTTTTGCCCGAGCGAACTGATGTCCTTTGCATGACCCGCCGTTGCTTCGCCTGCCACGCTGAACCACCGGTTCAGGTTCAAGTCGGCTCCAACAAAGCCGCCATTCATTGAGAAACAGCCGCACGATCCCGGAGGTGCATTCGCCCGGATGAAGTTATAGCCGGCTGCGATATCAACTTTCGACGGCACCGCCTCCATATCCGTGGTCGTTTGCTGGCCGGCCGCGGCGGTCACCCCAAGCAACGCAATAAAAAATGTAAGAGCCAAATCTCGCTTCATATCTGTAATCTCCTGTCACATCGAACGTCCGGTTTTTTTTAAGGTGCTTCGCCGCTCAGTAGAGCAGCGAAACACTTGGGGATGTCGTCAATGGATTCGTATCGACCACTACGAATCTGTCAGGAGTGATCGCGTAGATGACGGTCGTTCCGTCAGCCAATACATACCTTCCCGCCGTAGCAGCACTTACGTTGCTGTTCGGGTCTGACAGGCTGTAGGTAGTGGAGGCAGTCACGCCGAGCTGAAGCACGTTCAGCGTGCCGACGCCTATGTTGTCGTCCAGAGTGGATGTCGCATGACCCGCCCCGTCCGCAGTGAAGTAGCCCGAGGTATTGATACTGGCCAGCGAGCTAGCCGGAATTGTGCTGTCTACGTACGTTCCGTCCAGCGACGCCAGACTGAAAGGTGCTCCCGTCTGCGCCTCAAAGTGACCGAGGCCGGCATAGCTCGTCTCCAGGAAGTAGCCCTGGTTCGGGCTCACCAGGTAGAAGACCCTCGCTGAAGGCGGTCCCGTGGGCAATCCCAACAGTCCCAGCAGAATCGAGATCAGGCCTGAGTGATTTGGATAATCCAGCGAGCCACGACCGTTGCCGCTCACAGAGCAGGTAGAGGTTCCCGTCGAAGCATACGATCCGAGCAGTGCCTCAATCAGGTTGCTCTTGTCCGAGCTGGAGAGACCCGTCAGGTTGTCGACAAGGCTGGTTACTCCCGCCGTGTCGATGTTGGTGGTGTTGCAAGTGCCGGCTCCGTTTCCGCTTGCGCGGAAGATCGTTGCCGTCGAGAGGTTGAGTACATCTTGCAATGTCGTTCCCAGCAGTCCAGGGTTCGACTGCGCGTTCTCATAGCCGACAAAAGCGCCGTTCATCGATGCGTCAGAGAAGGTACTCTCCGTCTGCAGCTCCGCTGTTCCCGCCAGCAGATCGTAAGCCGAGTGTTTGTCAACCGACATCACGAATGCCTCGTTCGCATTCACGACGTAGACTGCATAGTTTGTCGGATACAACCCGTCGGAGATGCCCGTATTGGTCAGCTCCAGTTGCACGCGTCCGTTTTGATCTGCCGACTGATGCGAACCGCTCAGCGGCGAGTTGGCAAAGGTGAAGCTCGCAATATTCGCGTCCGCCACACCACCGGTTATACTGCCGGATGCGCCCGCAGTGAACATGCCAACCGTCGCTACCGGTCCCGACGCAATGCCCACCGTGCAGGAGATCAGGCAAGGCGTATCACCGGAAAGGCCAAAGGCATAACTGCCGCTGAGCTCTGCCGACGCGGTTTGCGCAAGCAGCGTTCCGGAGCCCTTCGTTCCCACCAGTTGGTTGTTATCGAACTCGATCAGGCTACCCTGCGTGGCAACGGTCACCGGCGAGACGGGTTTCTTCAGCGAGATCGCATACGTGAACGTTTGATTCGTTGTTCCATCCGGATTCAGCGTGGTGATCGTGATGAAGCCGCGTTGATCCGAGTTCACTTCATAGGTTCCAAGGAATTGCTGCGTCGCCACAGTGGTTCCGGTTGGATTCGAAGATTGATGATTCGCGTCCAGTTCGCCGCTGTGGATTCCGGCTGCGCCATCCGCCGTGAAGCTGCCGATTGTCGCCGTCTGGTACGCCAGAACACCCGCAACCACGTCGTCATATCCCTGGAACAGGAATGCGTAGGGACCAGTGAGCTCGCCGTCATTGGGCGTCGTCGCATAGTTCACCTGCAGGATCAATGGCACGGACGCCGTCCCAGGCGTGGTCGCACTATCGGTCACGGTTGCAGTAAAGCTGCTGGCGCCTGGGGCCGTCGGCGTTCCAGAAATCACGCCACTCGGCTTCAGTGTGATTCCCGGAGGCAGCGACCCTGCTGTCAAGGAATAGGTGTAAGGCGGCGTTCCGCCTGTCGCTTGCAGTGTGTAGGTGTAAGCTACGCCAACCGTCGCCGCCGGCAGAGTTGCTGTCAGGCTTAACGTTCCCGAAGGATGAATGGTGATGCTTTCTGGACCCGACACGGTCTTCGCCGGGCTGCTGGAATCTGTCACCATGACCGTCATGTCCACGGTTCCAGGCGCCGTCGGCGTTCCGCCCACCGTGCAACCGGTCAGCGTCAAGCCCGCAGGCAAAGTTCCCGCAGTGATCGAGCAGGAGTAAGGCGTGGTTCCGCCGCTCGCGCCGATTGCCGCGCTGTACGCAACGCCCACCGTTCCATCCGGGAAGGTGCTCGTCAGTACGAGCGCAGCCGGATTGATCACGATGGTTTGTGGACCGGAAGTGGTCTGCACCGGGCTACCCGCATCGTTCACCTTCACGGTCACAGTCGAGCTGCCCGCCGTTGTCGGCGTTCCGCTCACCGTGCATCCTGACAAGCTGAGTCCCGCCGGCAATGTTCCCGCCGTGATCGAGCAACTGTAAGGCGATGTTCCGCCGGTCACGCCGATCACTGCGCTGTAAGGAACATTGACCGTTCCATTGGGCAGGTTCGAAGTCGAAAGGCTCAACGGTGCCGGATTGATCGTGATGGTTTGGTTCGAGCTCGCGGTCTGCGCCGGGCTGCCAGAATCGGTTACGGTCACTGTCACCGAAGAACTGCCTGCCGTCGTTGGTGTGCCGCTGATCGTGCAACCGTTCAGAATGAGGCCGGCCGGCAGGGTGCCCGTGATCGAGCAGCTGTATGGCGATGTTCCCCCCGTTGCAGTGATCGTCGCTGTGTAGCCGGTTCCCACTGTCCCATTCGGCAGTGTGCCGGTGATGGTCAATGGGGCCGGGTTGATCACAATGGTCTCGCCGGCGCTTGCGTTCTGCGCCGGGCTGCCCGCGTCCGTAACCTTCACGGTGATTGGCGAGCTTCCCGCTGTTGTTGGAGTACCGCTCACCGTGCATCCGCTCAACGTGAGACCCGCTGGCAGCGTGCCTGTGATTGAGCAGGTGTAGGGCTTCGTTCCGCCGCTGGCGCCGATTGTCGCGCTGTAGCCCACGCCAACCGTACCGTTCGGCAGTATTCCGGAGATCGTCAGAGTTGCAGGGGCGATCACGATGGTGTCGCTCTGCGTTGCGTTTTGTGCGGGACTTCCCGAGTCGGTAACTTTCACGGTCACCGTCGAGCTTCCCGCCGTCGTCGGCGTTCCACTCACGGTGCAACCCGTCAAAGTTAACCCTGCCGGAAGAGTTCCCGTCAGCGAGCAGGTATACGGTGCCGTTCCATCGCTGGCCGAAATCGGCGCGCTATAACTCACGCCCACTGTGCCGTTCGGTAATGTGCTGGTGATGGTCAATGCCGAAGGTGCGATCGCAATTGTGTCGCTCTGCGTTGCGTTCTGCGCGGGGCTTCCCGAATCCGTCACTTTCACCGTGACCGGCGAGCTCCCCGCTATTGTCGGCGTGCCGCTGACCGTGCATCCAGTCAGTGTCAAACCTGCCGGCAAGGTCCCGGTTATCGAGCACAAATAGGGCGACGTTCCGCCCGTAGCCGTGATCGTTGTGTTGTAAGCAACTCCAACGGTCCCATTTGGAAGTGTGTCCGTAATGGTCAGCGCCGCAGCCGCAATCACAATCGTTTCGTTCGCGCTCGCGCTTTGCTGCGGGTTGCCCGCGTCAGTCACCTTAACCGTGACCGCAGAGCTTCCCGCCGCCGTTGGTGTGCCACTCACTGTGCAGCCGGTCAGAGTCAAACCAGCAGGCAACGTTCCCGAGATCGAGCAGGCATAGGGTGTCGTGCCGCCAGTCGCAGTAATCGTCGCGCTGTAGGCAACGCCGACGGTTCCGTTCGGTAGCGTGTTGGTTAAGTTCAGCACCGGCGGCGCGATCACGATCGTCTCGTTTGCGCTTGCCGTCTGCGTCGGGCTGCCGGCGTCGGTCACCTTCACCGTGATCGGCGAACTTCCAGCGGTTGTCGGCGTTCCGCTCACTGTGCAGCCCGTCAGCGTCAAACCTGCAGGCAAAGTCCCCGCGGAGATCGAGCAGCTGTAAGGTGTGGTCCCACCGGTTGCTGTAATCGGCGAACTGTAGGCTACGCCCACCGTGCCGTTCGGCAAGGTGTTCGTTATGTTCAACTGCGCTGGCGAGATGACAATGGTCTCGTTCGCGCTGACGACCTGCATCGGCGTGCTCGCGTCACTCACCTTCACCGTCACGGTCGAACTTCCAGCCGTCGTCGGTGTGCCGCTCACTGCGCAACCTGACAGAGTCAGACCCGCCGGAAGCGTTCCCGCAGTGATGGAACATGCATATGGAGTCGTTCCGCCACTCGCGCCAATCGGCGCGCTATAGGAAACGCCGACCGTACCGTTGGGCAACGTGTTTGACATCGTCAGCGGCGAGTTGATCGTGATGGAAACAGCTGCGGTCGCCGTTGCGCCCAGGCTGTCCTTCACCTGCACCGTAAAACTCGAAGTCCCCTTCGTTGTCGGAACACCCGAGATGACACCCGTTGTCGCGGATATACCGAGCCCTGGGGGCAGCGAACCTGAGACAATGCTCCACGAATACGGCGTCAAACCGCCAGCCGCCACAAGCGACGTCGTATAGGACGCACCCACCGTGCCTTCCGGCTGCGGACCACCGGTCAGCGTAAGCGGCGAAAGAATCGTGATCGATGCAGCCGCTGTTGCAACGGCGTCTGTGCTGTCTTCCACCTGCACCGTGAAATTCGACGCACCCTGTGCCGTCGGCGTTCCTGAAATCACGCCAGTCGTCGGCGAAATCGTCAACCCTGCCGGCAATGCGCCGGCCACGATGCTCCACGCATACGGCGTCACGCCGCCTGTCGCTATTAGAGCCGTCGTGTAAGGAAATCCGACCTCGCCCGTTGGCTGCGGTCCACCAATCAGCTTCAGGGGCGGTACAGGATTCACGATCGTGATCGTCTCGTTCGCCGTCACTTTGTACGGCGTCACGCTCGAATCCACCAACTGCACCGTGAATGCCGAGGTGCCCGCCGCCGTTGGCGTTCCTGAAATCACGCCTGTCGACGCGTTAAACGTAAGGCCCGCTGGCAACGCCCCCGTCAGAATGCTTGTCGTCAGGGGTACAGTTCCGCCCGCAGAAACAATCGTCGTGCTGTAAGCGACTCCCACAATGCCTTCCGGAGGAACGCCACTCAGCGTCGGATCTGGATTGACCGTGATGCTGACCGATTCCTGGTTCTTCGTGTTCGGAATCGAGGCCACCAGGGTCAACTGCATTTGCGACGTAATACCCGCCGGCGCTGTGTAAGTCACCGCACTCCCAGTCGTCGCGGAAAGCGATCCGCAGGCGCTTCCACTGCAACTCGACCCGGTAAACGCCCAGGCCGCGACTTCATTGCCTGTAATCGTCGCCGTGATGCCGACCGATTGACCCGCATCGAGCACCAGCGAGGTCGCAGACAAACTCGTAATCCCACCGCCGGCGTAGCCGCCAGAGCCGCATCCGGAGATTGCCATCCCCACCATGATCGACAACATCAGCAAGACAGCAGAGCTGCCGTTCGTCAGCGCTCGGCTGTAGTTCGAAAGAGTCTGCGATAGATACGAAAAATTTGTCAGAACCTTCCGAAGAGAGGGGGAGTTCTCCTGGATCATCATGGATTGTCTAGCCTCCGTTGAGGGCTCTATATACTGCGCCCGACCTCGAGCGCCTCTAGATGCCGACTCCTGCGTGCAAACAATCTCTGGAGTCAATGCGAATTTCTCTTTGATCGATTAGTGAGTCTATACAACAAACGAACTAGTACTACCGGAGACCGACTGTAACTCAACTTCAAATCTTTGTTCTATCAATTACAAAGGACCTTGCTAACTTTAGTTTGCGTATGTCTCGTTTGCGCTGTGGAGCGATGCGCTTTTCGAGGAGTGCTTGCAGCTCCACAAGTGAAAACCCGCATGAATATTGGCGAAATGCAACATCACTTGCCGACTCTTGCCTCCGAACATACGCGGTAATACATCGCCCGCGATATCACTTTTAAGTTTCTAAGACAATAACTCTCCTGAAACCGGCTGCGCATTCTTATCGCTAACTTATCGGAAGGCTTCACTTTGATATCACGCGCGATATCATCTTGCATGCCCTACCCGTCCGTAACTTGCTTGCTCCTTGTGCGCTGGATACGATCTGTTTCACCAATCGTCCCAACGTGCATTTGCTAGGTGCGTACACAAATCGATAGGGAGACCTTCCCCCTCATGTCTCTTGAATACAAGAATCACCGTTCGTTTCCGCTGCGACTGCCCCATTCCATGCACCAGCAGGCGGATCTGCTTGCGCGGCGCGAAGGCATTTCCTTACAGGCCTTCATTGAAAGAGCCATCGGCGAAAAGCTGAACGAGACTGCGCGGAGAAGCTCCTCAAACCTGGACCAGGCGCAAACCCGGGAGCCCGTCGCCCAATCCGCGCCAAATCTGCGTTAGCCGCTTCGCCCTGCAATCGCACCAACGCCACGCAGCCGCCGATCCCACCGGGAAATTCACACCGGTAAGCGGCAGCGCTTATAGTCTTTCTGTTGGTACTAGCCCACCCAATCTGCTGCCTGCCCGTCGCGTCCGCACAAGGAATGTTGGCGCGCCCCCGCCATGGAAGTGAACTCCTGCTTCGCGTAGCCGCCTGCGCCCGCGAGAAAGCATGATTTCTGCCTTGATGCGACGCATGAATGTGCGCAGCCTTCTCGTGTTCTGGTTGTTCGTGTTAAGTGCCGTTGCTTTCCTTGACCGCACCAACATCACCATCGCAGGACCTCATCTCCGTGACGATCTCCACATCGACAACCTCCGTCTCGGTTGGATCTTCAGCGCCTTCTTGCTTGGCTATGCGGCGTTCCAGGTGCCCGGTGGCTGGCTCGCTTACCGCTTCGGACCGCGACGAATCCTTGCCTTCGGCGTGCTGTGGTGGGGAGCATTCACTGCGCTCACCGCCATCGCGAGCCCACGCCTGCCTCATGCGCTCCTCCTCCTCATCGCCGTGCGATTTCTGCTCGGAGCCGGAGAGTCCGTCATGTATCCGGCTTCGAACCAGTTTGTCGCCCGCTGGATTCCTGTCGCCGAGCGAGGCCGCGCCAACGGTTGGATATTCGCTGGAGTGGGCGCCGGCGCCGGATTGAGCATCCCCATTCTTGCGTGGCTCATCACTTTCCACGGCTGGAGAGCTTCCTTCTGGTTCAGCGCTCTTCTCGGCGTCGCCGCGGGCCTCATCTGGTTCGCCATTTCCCGCGACACCCCCGAACAGCACCCAACCGTCTCGCCGCGCGAGCTTCACCTGATCCAGGGCAGCCGCGATGTCGAACCGCCATCCTCCGCTCCACCACACCGCTCATGGGCAAAAGACATCTTCAACTTCAATGTCGCCGCACTCACGCTCAGCTACACCGCATTCGGTTATGTGGCTTGGAATTTCTTCAGCTGGTTCTTCATTTACCTCGCCGAGGCGCGCGGGCTCGAGCTCAAAAAGAATGCCGTATTTTCCATGATTCCGTTCATCGCTATGACCGTCTTCTGTCTCAGCGGCGGTTGGGTCAGCGACCGCATTTCGCGCCGCTTTGGCATACGTTTGGGGCGGTGTGGTCTGGGCGCTGTTTCCTTCGCTTTCACCGCTGTCTTTCTCGTCACAGGTTCCCAGGCTCGGGGTCCCTACTCCGCCGGTGTCATTCTCGCGGGCGGAGCCGGCGCACTCTACTTCTCGCAAAGCTCCTTCTGGGCGATGAGCGCGGACCTTGGCGGCGAACACTCGGGCGTTGTCTCCGGCGTCATGAACATGGGCTGCCAGATCGGCGCCGCCGTCACCGCAACCCTTACGCCCTGGCTCGCCGGCCGTTTCGGTTGGAACTCAGCATTCGACTTTGCCGCCGTGCTCGCGGTTGCCGGTGGCGTGCTCTGGTTCTTCGTCAAACCCCTCGGCTCTCGGATCCTGCCCGAAGCGCGTGCACATGAATCCCGCGCCGTGTGACCCAAAATTCTCTGCCAAACTCTGCAGCCCGGGCTCATACTACTTCTGTCGACAGGTGCAGGAGGTCCGCATGAGTTCAGTCCTTTCCCGCAGAGAATTCCTCACCACGGCTGGTCTCGCCGCCGGGGTCGCACTTGCGGCTTCGCGCACTCTTTCTGCCTCGCCGGCGCCTGCAGGTCGCGTCGCCATTGGGCTTTGCGCGGAATATGACCGCCAGGTAAGCACCGCGCTTTCCACCATGTTCGACCAGCTCGGCGGACTCGACAAACTCGTCCGCGGCAAAACGGTCGCCATCAAGCTCAACATGACCGGACCCACCACCGACAAACTCAACTCCATGCCCAACCAGATGACGCACTGGGTTCACCCCCAGGTCATCGGTTCGCTCGTCGCTCTGCTCGGAAGTGCCGGCGCGCAACGCATTCGCCTGCTTGAAAGCGCACCCTTCGGCGCCAAACCGCTGGAGGAATTCATGATCTCTGCCGGTTGGCGGCCCAGGGATTTCGCTGCGGCCGCTGCCCGCGTCGAGTTCGAAAATACAAACTTCCTCGGCAGTGGCAAAGACTATGCGCGCTTCATGGTCCCCGGGGGCGGCCTGATGTACACGGGCTACGACCTCAACCACTCCTATCGCGACACCGATGTCTTCGTTTCGTTGGCCAAGCTTAAAGAACACCGCACGGCAGGTGTCACGCTTTCCATGAAGAATTGCTTCGGCATCACGCCCTGCACCATCTACAGCCGCGAAGCCCCTGAAGACGAGCCCAGCATCGTTCCCATCGGCTTCCGCGAGCCCATGCACTCCGGCTCCCGCGTGCCGCCCAAGAGCGCGCCGCAACCCGTCGCTCAGTCTACCGACGCCGGTTTTCGCGTTCCGCGCATCACCGCCGACCTCGTTGCATCCCGGCCCATTCACCTCGCGGTCATCGACGGCATTTACACCATGACAGGCGGGGAACTGCCCAGTCAGGAAAAGAACTGGATTCACAAGCCCGTCCATCCCGGCCTGCTCATCGCCGGGCTTAACTGCGTCTCCACAGACGCAGTTGCTACCGCCGTCATGGGATTCGATCCCATGGCCGAACGTGGAACAGCTCCCTTCGAAACGTGCGATAGCACCCTCCATCTCGCAGAACAGCTCGGCATGGGCTCGCGCGACCTCGACCGCATCGAGGTCGTCGGCACGCCCATCTCCAGGGCGCGTTATCGCTTCCCATCACTTACCCCGCTCACCACCTAGACGGACGCGACTCGGATCCGCAAAACTCACTCCGGCAACGCTCCCTTGCCCGCGCAGAATAGAATGGCGTTCTTGGAACAAACATTCGACGCTGACGGAGCTCTTCGCATGCCTCTGGAACGCCGCAGTTTTCTCAAATCTCTGGCTGGCGCGGGCGCTCTTGCAACTGTGCCGCGTATCGCCGCAGCCGACGACCAATCCGCTCGCGCAACGCGTGGCATGCCGGCCCCACGCATCCGCGACATCAGCGTCATCGAATGCGAACCCGATGGCGTCCGTCTCACAATCGTCAAAATCACCACCGATCAAGACGGTCTCTATGGCTACGGCTGCGCCACCTTCACCCAGCGAGCCGACCTCGTCAAACCCGCCGTCGAGAAATACCTCAAACCCTTCCTTCTTGGTAAAACGACCGATCGCATCGAAGACATCTGGCAATCCTGCTACGACAGCTCGTATTGGAAAAATGGCCCCGTGCTCAACAACGCCATCAGCGGCATTGACCAGGCACTCTGGGACATCAAGGGACGCCAGGCCGGCATGCCTGTCTATCAGCTCGCGGGCGGAAAATGCCGCGAAGCTGTCGACACCTACGCCCACGCCAGCGGGGACGAATTTGAAGAAGTCGTCGCCAATGCAAAGCAGTACATCGCGAAGGGCTTCCGCAATGTTCGCGTCCAGGTTGGACTTCCCGGCATGGCCGGCTACGGGTCTCACCACAAAGACGACGGTCGCCCCCAGGCCCTCCACGACAAGCCCCTATTCGATCCTGCCGCGCAATTTCGCCGCGCCCTCAAGCTTCTTGAGACTTGCCGCCGCGAGCTCGGCGACGAAGTCGAGCTCCTCCACGACATGCACGAACGCCTCACGCCAAACCTTGCCGTTCAGTTCTGTAAAGAGGCGGAGCCGTTCCATATGTTCTTCCTCGAAGATCCGCTCTCGCCGGAGGACCTGGGCTATTTCCGCCAAATCCGTCAGAACTGCGCCACTCCCATCGCCATGGGCGAACTCTTCAATAGCCCTCACGAGTGGCAGCCCCTCATTTCCGAGCAGCTCATCGACTACATCCGCGTGCACGTTTCCGAGGCCGGCGGATTCAGCCCGGCACGCAAAATCGCCTTCCTCGCCGAGCAATTCGGCGTCAAGACCGCCTGGCATGGCCCCGGCGACGTCTCGCCTGTGGGCCACATGGCCAACGTTACTCTCGACATCGTCAGCTACAACTTCGGCATTCAGGAATACTCACCCTTCAACGACCGGGCCCGGGCCATCTTCCAAGGATGCCCTGAGTGGCGCGACGGCTACCTCTGGGTCAGCGAAAAGCCCGGCTGGGGCATCGAAATTGACGAAAAGGAAGCCACCAAAGCACCGTTCACGCAAAGCCCGCTCAACGGCGGCTGGGGCGAAATCCGCCTCCGCGACGGCACCGTGATCAAACAATAGCGATAGCGGCAGTTAACAGACTTCGGCGCTCTGCGCCCGGCCCGCAAACTCCACGATTTCATTCCCTGAATACTCTGGACTGACATGGCCCCTCAGGACTAGGATTCGGTACGGCTTTGATCGACCGTCTCCACATCGTTTGGAAGCCAGCAGACTACCCGGGGATCCGTCAAAGTCCGACGAAAAATCGTCGATCCGGCTTCCTCGAAATGCCTGAAAGAATAAAAGCTTTTTGAATCTTTGTTCGTGCAGCTTTTCCCGCAATCAGGAAGTCAGTCCGCTTTTCAAAATGGGTGGGTCGAATGTTCCGGCTCGATGCAGACAAACGAGTTCATTTTTGCGATGGCGTAACCCGTCGGGACTTTCTGCACGCTGGGTCCTTGGCCTTCCTGGGCCTGTCCATGCCCCAGTTCTTCCGCCTGAAAGCCATGGGCGCCGTGAATCCCGCGAAAGACATCAACTGCATTCAACTCATGCTCGTCGGCGGCCCAAGCCAGTTGGATACGTGGGACATGAAGCCCGAGGCGCCCGCCTCGATTCGCGGCCCCTTCAAACCCATAAAGACCAATGTTTCCGGTATCGAGATCTCCGAAATCTTTCCCCGGATGGCGAAACACGCTGACAAATATGCTCTTTTGCGCTCTGTCTATCACAATGCCGCGGCGGTGCACGACACCGGTTGCCAAATGATGCAGACCGGCCGCCTGTTTCAGGGTGGTCTCGAATCGCCGAATTACGGTTCCGTCCTTCGCTTCCAAAAGGGCGCGCGCGGTGACATGCCCCCCAACGTACTAATCCCTTACACAATTGGCCAGCTTGGCGGCAACCTTCCTCACGGCGATACAGCAGGCTTTCTCGGCAAAGGATTTGACCCCTTCGTGCTCAACGCCGATCCCGCCGACCCCAACTTCAAAGTTCCCGACATGCTCCCGCCGGAATACATTTCCGCGGTGCGTGTCGATCGCCGCCGTAGCTGGCGTCAGGAAGTCGACAAATCGGTCGAATACTTCGAAGAGACGAATCAGGACGCGAAGCTGATGGACGCGACCTTCAATCAGGCCTACACGTTGATGACTTCAGCCAAGGCTCGCGAAGCGTTCGAACTCTCGCAGGAGTCCGAAGACACGCGCAAGCGTTACGGCATGAATCGATTCGGACAAGGCTGCCTGCTTGCACGGCGACTCATCGAGCGTGGCGTCCGCTTCGTCACCCTCAACATGTTTGAGACCGTCTTCAACGACATAACCTGGGACATCCACGGTTCCGCGCCTTTCAGCCCCATCAGCTGTTACAGCGACCTCGTCGGCCCCATGTTTGACAACGCTTACAGCTCGCTCCTCGAAGATCTCAGCCGCATCGGCCTCCTCGATACCACCCTGGTTCTCGCCACTGGGGAATTCGGGCGCACGCCGCGCATCAATCCTGCCGGAGGACGTGACCACTGGCCGCAGTGCTGGACCGTTGTCATGGCGGGCGGCGGCATCAAGGGCGGGCAGGTTGTCGGCGCATCCGATGCCATCGGCGCGGCTCCGCAAGATCGCCCAGTGATGCCCGCGCACGTAGCGGCCACGGTCTATAAGTGCCTCGGCATTCCCATCGACACGGAATTGAAAACACCCCAAGGACGCGTAGTGCGCCTTGTGGACCACGGCTTTGACCCGATTGACGAACTGTTGATTTGAGGAACTGCGGATTCGCCGCGTCAGCCGGTCAAATAAATGTTGCACTCGTCGTAACTACGGAGAAGCAATGAGCCAACGTACCTCGACCCAGCTCATCGTGTTGATCAGCGGTATCGCGGTCACGGGCCTGCTTCTCGCTTCCCTTCACGGGCAATCCTCCGCAAATCAGCCAGGCAAGCCGCCTACCGACGCGCTCTACCACTCGTCCAACATGTCAGCGGGTTCAAACGCAATCCGACCCGCAACCATCAAAGCAGCCTCTACGCCGGCGTCCATTGCTCACCCATCGTCTTTGGCCACGCTCACGAAACTCGAGATCCTTCCATCCTCCATCACCATCGAAGGTCCAAGATATAGCCAGCGCCTTGTCGTCGAAGGCACCTTTCTCGACGGGCATCATGAAGAACTGACTTCCCGCGCCGCCTTCGCTGTCTCCGATGCCCAGATCGCAAAAATCTCTCAGGACGTCATCGTCCCGCAAGGGGACGGAAAAGCGATCGTTACTGCCACTATTCAAGGCCACCGCGCAACCGCACCCGTCGCTGTCCGTGCCTACTCCACCGCAACCACGTGGAGCTTTCGCAACGACGTGTTGCCGGTGATGACGAAAGTTGGTTGTAACTCCGGTCCATGTCACGGTGCAGCCGCAGGCAAAAACGGATTCAAGCTTTCTCTGCGCGGTTACGATCCCATCGACGACTACTACAACCTCACCCACCAGGCACTCGCTCGCCGCACAGACCGGCTTGAGCCGGCAAAAAGTCTCATACTTTTAAAGCCCACGCTCGCCGTTGCCCACGGCGGCGGCAAACGGTTCGACGTCGACTCCCTCGAATACAAAGTCATGTCCGGCTGGCTGGCCCAGGGCATGCCCGCACCGCGCGATAACGATGCCCAGGTCACTGAGATTCAGGTCCAGCCCCACGAAGCTTCACTCCGCCCTGGAGCAGAGCAGCAGTTGATCGTCACCGCTGTGTTCTCTGACGGCCACACGGCCGACGTCACGCGCTGGGCCAAGTTCGACAGCGGCGACGAAGGTGTGGCCAGCGTCGACAACAACGGGCACGTCGCCATGCATGGCTATGGAGAAGCGCCTGTCACCGTCTGGTATCAAAGCCACGTCACATTCTCCCGTCTGCGTATTCCGTTTCCCTACAAGCTCGGTCCAGCTGTCTTTAGTAGAGCGCCACGCCACAACCTCATCGACGAACACATCCTCAAACACCTCGCCATTCTGCATATTCCGCCCTCCGCGCCGGCCACCGATGCGGAATTCATGCGTCGCGCCTATCTCGATGCGGCCGGAATTCTTCCCAAACCGACCGAAGTTGAAGCCTTCCTCAAGGATGCGTCGCCCGATAAGCGCAACCGGCTCATCGACGCCCTTCTCAAGCGTCCCGAGTTTGTCGACTATTGGGCTTATAAGTGGTCGGATCTCCTGCTTGTCTCAAGCAACCACCTCTCCAATGACGAGATGTGGAGCTATTACAACTGGATCCATCAAAGCGTCGCGAGCAACAAGCCGTGGAACAAATTCGTTTACGAAATTGTTACGGCAAGCGGCAGCACCACCAGGAATGGCGCAGGCAATTATTGGGTCATCCATCGCGATCCGCTCGACACCTCTGAAAACATGGCCCAGGCCTTCATGGGCATCAATATCAGTTGCGCGCATTGCCACAACCATCCCCTCGCGAAGTGGACCCAGAAGGATTACTACGGGATGGCAAACCTCTTCGCCCGCGTGCGGCTCAAGACCTTCGCACCCTCCGGATCTCGTCCCGGCGTTGGTCCCATCTTTAACGGAATCACGGTTTACTCTGCGCCTACCGGCGAGTTCATGGATAGCCGCCTGATGATCCCCATGCCTCCAAAACCGCTCGACGCCGCGGCTTTGCCCAGCGAGGCCACAGGCGATACGCGGCTCTACTTCGCCCAGTGGCTCACCGGACCCGAAAATCCATTCTTCGCGCGCAACATCGTCAATCGCGTCTGGAAGAACTTCATGGGGCGCGGCCTCATTGAACCTGTCGATGATCTTCGCGACACCAACCCGGCGACCAACGACGAATTGCTGAATGCTCTTGTCAATGACTTCGTCGCTCACGGCTACGACCTCGACCATCTGATTCGCACCATCATGCAGTCGGCCACTTACCAGGAATCCTCAAAACCTCTCAAAGAGAATGCCGACGATGATAAATATGGATCGCACTTCGCCATTCGACGCCTTCCCGCCGAGGTACTTCTCGACGCCTATTCACAGGTGACGCAGTCTCCCGAGAAATTTGATGGCTACCCGGTCGGCCTGCGCGGCATGCAATTGCCCGATACGGCAATCAAGTCCTACTTCCTCACTGCGTTCGGACGCCCCGAGCGTCAGCAATCGCGGGAAAGCGAACGCACCTCGGTCCCCACCATCACGCAAGCCCTCCACATCATCAATGGAGAAACCCTCAATAACAAGCTGCGCGCCCCCAACAATTCAGTAGACATGCTGATGCGGCTCGGCTTCTCTGACGAGCAGATCGTCGACTATCTCTATCTCGCTTCGTTCAGCCGCAAACCCACTGATGCCGAGCGCACCGCGTTGCTTCAAGGTCTAACCAATGCCGAACAAGATCGGACCGTGGGCGTCGACGATCCACGACGTCAGGCCCTCGTCGACATGTCGTGGGCCCTGCTCACCAGCAAAGAGTTCATGTTCGACCACTGATCCTTCTTCGATCGTTGAAGCTGTAATCCTTATGCAGGACTATCCACTCAAATACCGCGCTATCGCCAGTACCGCCCGCATCGCGGCCCTCTTCGCTCTTCTCCCCATCGTCATGTTTCTCCCAAACCATCTGCACGAGTCTTCCTCGCACGTCATGGCAGCTTCAGCGCCCACTTTCAACGATCAGATAGTCCCCATCCTGCAGAAGAACTGTCTCGCCTGCCACTCCAGCGGTGTGCACAAGGGCGGACTCTCTCTCGATAGCTACGAATCTTTGATGAAAGGTGGACGGCACGGCCAGGTTATCGCTGCCCACGACCCCAGTCAAAGCCGATTGATGCAGATGGTCGAAGGCTCCTTGGATCCACAAATGCCGCTCAATGCAGATCCCCTTTCCCCCTCCGACATCGCAGCCATCAAGTCATGGATCACCGCCGGCGCAGAAGGCCCGCCTTCGGCGGAGCCCGCGCATGTTCTCACCACCGCACCAATCCCTGACATCAGGCCCCAGGTCGCCGTCACTTCCCCCATCACTGCCGTCAAGTTCTCTCCCGTTGGGCATATCCTCGCCGTCGGCGGCTACAGGGAAATTCGACTCCTCAATTCCTCATCCGGCGACACGCTTGCCACGCTCGCCGGCCACTCCGATTTCGTTCGCTCCCTTGCGTTCAGCCCCGATGGAAAGCTTCTCGCCGCTGCCGGGGGCTCTCCGCAACAATTCGGCGAAATCAAGATCTGGAACGTCGAAACCCACCAGCTCCTGAGGACAATACAGGGCCACAAGGATTGCATTTACTCCGTCGCCTGGAGCCCCGATGGAAAGCTCATCGCATCCGGTAGCTATGACAAGCTCGTGAAACTCTGGGACGCCGCAAGCGGCAAAGAAACCCTCACGCTCCAGGATCACATCGATGCCGTGTTTGCCGTGGCCTTCAGTCCCGACGGAAAGCGCCTGGCAACCGCCTCGCAAGACCGCACCGTAAAGATCTGGAATGTTGCCACAGGCAAGCGCCTCTATTCGCTCAGCGACGCGTCCGATGGTTTGACCAGCATTGCGTTTTCACCCACAGGCGATGAAATCGCTGCCGTCGGCTACGACAAGACAATTTACATCTGGAAACTCGCCGAGGACGATGGACAACTCATCCGGTCATTGATCGCCGACGAGGACAGCCTGCTTTCGCTTGCCTGGTCGCCCGATGGCAAATCGATTGTCACATCGTCCTCGGATCGGTCGATCCGCTTCCGCGATACAAGCCTCAACCTAACCGGAGTGATTGATCACCAACCCGACTGGGTCGAAACCCTCGACTTGAGCCCGGATGGAAAGTGGCTTGCAGCAGGCCGCTATGACGGCACCCTGAGCCTGTATGACACGATCTCTCACAAAGAACTCCGCGCGCAAACCACGGTATTCGTTCCTATACCATCAACTTCGGACAAGAATGCGAAGGAGGCAGCAGGCCGATGACTCCATTCTTAAAAACTGGAACCCTGTTCCTTGCCTCGGCCGTGGCGATTGCTTGCGCGGTTCCTTGCCAGGGCGATGAGCCAATCATTCCTCCCAGCATTGCGACGATAACTCCCGCCGGTATGCAGCGAGGAAAGAAGGTCGCCTTCGCAATCGAAGGTCGAAACCTTTCCGACGCCACACAGGTCATCTTCGATACGCCGGGCATGAGCGGCAAGGTCTCTGAGATCACCGATGTTCCCGAAGAACTCCGAAAGGCGCGCGCAGGAGAAGACCTCGGAGCCATCGTGGCCGTCGGCAAAAAACAAACCGCCAAACTCGAAATCAGTGTCGCCAACGATGTCGAGCCTGGCATCCACAATTTCCGTATTCTCACTCCGCTCGGCACCACAAACAGCATGGCGCTCGCCGTCGGCGCTTTCCCTGAAACTCAGATCCGCACAAAAACCGCCGCTGATTCTGCAGGGCCGCAATCCGTGACGTTTCCTGCGACTCTGGTTGGTCTTATCCCATCCCCCGGTGACCAAAACAGCTTCCGCTTCGATGGAAGGGCCGGCGAAGAAGTCGTCTTCCGCGTCGAAGCTTCCGAACTTGGTTCCGGACTCATGTCGGCGCTCGCCTTGAGTGACAGCTCGGGCAAGGTGCTCTCACAGTCAGCCGAACAGGACAACAACCCCGACGCCGTTTTGCACGTCAAGCTTCCCCAGGATGGGGCATACACTCTCACGCTCACTGATCGCGAAAGCAGCGGTGGAATGGATCATTTCTATCGCCTCGACGCAGGTGTATTGCCCTATATCGCCAATGTCTTCCCCCTCGGCATGCGCGCTGGCGCACCCGCAAAGGTAGCGATCACTGGAGCCAATCTTCCTTCGCAAGAAGTGAGCGTCAACCCTCCCGCCTCAGCACAAGGCTGGACAACCGTACCTCTCAATGAAAACGAAAGAAGCAATCACGCAATCAACCAAATCAAACTCGCCATCGGCAACGAACCAGAGATCCTTGAGAGCGAACCAAACGATTCCGTCGCGCAGGCCCAATCCATTGCAATTCCCGTCACCATCAACGGCCACATTGAACGGCCATCCAAAGGCGGCGCAAACCCCGACGAAGACTTCTTCAAATTCCATGCTGCCAAAGGCCAGCGCCTCAGCATCGACGTTGCCGCGGCGCGCTTGGGCTCCAGGCTCGATTCGGCGATCGAGATTCTCGATGCCCAGGGAAATGCCCTTCCACGAGCCACGATTCGGTGCCTGAATCAAACCACCACGACGCTTTCCGATCGCGATTCCATGACAACCGGCATCCGGCTCACCTCCACATCCGGCATTCACGAGAACGACTATCTGATGGTGGGCGACGAGCTCAACCAGGTCGACTATGTTCCAGATCAGCCAGACGCCGACACGATTCTGCGCGGATTGGATGGCCGCCGCCTCGCCTATATTGGAACCTCGCCCGATGTCCACGCCGTCAACACCCCGGTGTACAAGGTGCAGATTCTTCCCTCCGATGCGGAATTCCCATCCAACGGTCTGCCCGTCTTCCACCTCACCTGGCGCAATGACGATGGAGGCCCCGGCTACGGAGCCGATTCAATGCTCGATTTCGTTGCACCCGCGGAGGCCGACTATGTTCTCCATCTCAAGGATGTCCGCGCATTGGATGGTCCCGACTTCGCGTATCGATTGACCATTCGCGACACGGCTCCTGATTTTCGCCTCATGGCTGATCCCGCCAATCCCAATATTCCCAAGGGCGGATCAACTCTCGTCAACATTTCATTGGCAGAGGTTCGAAATTATGACGGTCCCATTGAGATTGAAGTAAAAGGTTTGCCGCCCGGTGTATCTGCAAGCCCCGCCACCATTGAGCCAGGCCAAACTTCCACGGTCGTCATCTTGTCTGCAAATTCCGACGCCAGGATCGGCATTCTTGCCACGCCCATCGACATCGTCGGCCACGCCAACGCGGCAGGCCTCGATCTCGTCAGACAAGTCAATGCCGACTCCCCTGCAGAACGTAGCCTCCAGCTCGTATCCATCATTCCGCCGCCCGACGTCGTCGTTACCACAGAAGCACGGCAAGTTTCCATCGAACCTGGCAAAGATTTGACGGTCACTCTCCATATCGACCGGCAAAATGGATTCAAGGGCCGCGTTCCCTGCTCCGTTCAGAACCTCCCGCCCGGAGTGCGCGTGGTGAATGTCGGGCTGAACGGAGTGCTCGTGACAGAGACGCAGTCCAGCCGCACCTTCACCCTTCACGCTGAAGAATGGGCGCGCCCCATCACACAGCCCATCTATGTGGTGGCCATGGTCGAGTCGAACTCTCCCACCATGCATCCTTCTCCGTCACTCCAGTTAAATGTCACTGGGAGCAACGAAACGGCAGCCGCGGCCCAGGGCCATGCAGCCGAAAGCAATCAGAAGTAGACATCGAGGTCAAACTCACATGACGATTTCCCGCCGTGGCTTTCTTGCTCAGATTGGAACCGGCTATCTCGCGCCTTTGCTCCTTGGCGTAACCAACAAATCCGGCAGCAATAAGCCTGTCCTGGGCTCCGGCGAGCACACCTACGAGGTCACTCACGATTGGGGCGAACTTCCTGCCGACATTCAGTACGGCAATACCCACGGCGTCTGCGAAGACTCCCAGGGACACATCTACATCCACCACACCGTGTATGCCACCAGCGAAAAGGCCGACAGCATGGTCGTCTTCGATCCCGATGGAAAGTTCGTCAAGAGCTGGGGCAAGGACTTTCGCGGCGGTGCACACGGCCTTCACATCCGCAAAGAAGGGAGCACAGAGTTCCTTTACCTTTGCGACATCCAGCGGGGACTTGTCGTGAAAACCACGCTCAATGGAGAAGAGGTTTTCACCTTGGGCTATCCCAAGGAGTCTGAGCCGTACGCGCAACCCGGGGCCGATGGTAAACCGCTCAAATACAGTCCCACCAACCTCGCCGTTGCGCCCAATGGCGACCTGTATATCGGTGATGGCTACGGCTCCAGCTATGTCCTCCAGTACAACAGCGACGGAAAATACATCCGCACCTTCGGAGGCCCCGGCAAGGACGCCGGACAGCTCCAGTGTCCGCATGGCATCGCCGTCGACATACGCGGCGCATCGCCCATCCTCATGGTTGCCGATCGCAGCAACAAGCGCATCCAGCGCTTTACCCTCGACGGCAAACACGTCGATTTCCTCTACGGAACCAACGCTCCCTGCCACTTCAACTTTTTCAGGAACGGCGACATCGTCGTCCCCGATTTATTCGCTCGCGTAACCCTCATGGATCAGCAGAACAACATCATCCTGAATCTCGGCGACGACTCTTCAAGCGATTACATGGCAACACGAAAACTCACCCGCGATCATTTCGTTCCCGGAAAATTCGTCTGTCCTCACGGAGCGTGTTTCGATCATTCAGGCAACATCTTTGTCGTCGAATGGGTCGAAGTGGGACGTGTCAGCAAATTGCGCAAGATGGCCTGAGTAAGAAGCTTTCATCCACCCCGGCCAACTCCGCTCGCCCCACGCTAAACGCTGTAAAGCGGCTCCGTCGCAACATCGTGCTGAAGCCTGTCCACCAGCCCCGCAATCGAGCGAGTCATTCGCAGAAGCGCGCGCTCGCGTTCTGTAAATTCAACTTCCTGCTCTTGGGGCAATGTATCGAGGAGTGCCACCAGGTCCGATGACTGGCGACTGGCGTTGGCTCTCTTTTCGAGCTGGCAAGCTAGACTGTCAGCGATTTGCAGAAAGGCCTGCGAGCACTCCGCGCGAAATCGGTCTTCAATTTCAGTAAAAGGCCGCGACTTCGTTCTCAGGTCGCCAAATGCTCGAAACTGCAGCAATGGTGCTTCCAGCAAATAAAAGGTGCGCAACGACGCTTGCCAGCGACGGATTCGATCGCGCGCCGCCATATCGCCGGCTCGGGCCGCGCCCGTTTCAAACGGGACTGCATCGGACTGCGCATTCACCTCGCCAAACCGGCGATACACTTCTTCGCGCTCGCGCCTGATTTTCAGAACCGAGGCTGGATCATCGGCGCATGGAGACGATGCCACCAGCTCCGCAAGCTGGCGAAGATTCGCAATGAAGATGCGCACCATCTCGTCCGCAGCCGTACGCGGAGAAAGCCGTTCAAACACCAGCCACATCATCGTGATTCCCAGCAGCACGCCGAGTGCGCGATCCCGGCCCACCGTAAGCGAGGTCTGCATCGAAAACTCGCTGAGATGGATCAGGTAGAAAGCAAACGCAAACTGCACGCCCGCATAAGACAAGCGCGAGCTCGATGTGCCGATCCATGCTGCAACTGCGGTGGCACCGGCGAATAACATCGTAAATCCACTAATCGAATCGATATACGGCAGCACAAAGATCTGCGCGCCGATTCCAAAGACAATCCCTCCCAGCACGAACCCCGCAACGCGCAAGATCTGCTTCTGTCGCGACGACCCGATTGTCGTGAGCGCTGTCAGCACGCACGTCGTAACCGATGTCGACAGGTTGGGCCATGCCAGCGAAACATAGAAGATGTAGCACAGCATCGACGCCAGCGTTCCGCCCAGCACATACCGAAGGTGCTCGGGATTCGAGAATGCATCCGGAATGAAAATGCGGCTCGACGCAGGTTGCTCATCCACAGGCTCAAGCTCCGGGTCGGTCGCGTTCTCCTCGCTGAAAACCGAGGGCATCAACGCAACCATCGATTCGAGCTCCGAAAAGAGCGGCGTTCCGGGGCTCGGCTTTGGCTCCACTGCCACCTCGCACGGCCGGCCATGTTCCCGGAGACAGTGACGAATATCGGCGATGCTTCGACCCAGTTGTGCCGCGCGCTCTTTCAACTCGGGAAGCGCATACGGATAGCCGCTTGCAAGTGCCGCTGCAAAGTCAATCGAACGCCCCGTCAACGAAACCAGCGTGCTCATGCGCATCCGATGGAGTGGCTCATAATTTCCTCGAGCTACATGACGCCTCAATGCCCCCGAGCCCACAATCGCAAACTGTGCCAGCCTGCTTGAAGTTTCCGAGGAAACTGGCCGGCCATCGGCATAGCACGTCATCTGCTCTTCAATCTGTGCCAACCGTGCGTCGAGACCGTCCATCAAATCGTCGCGCCCATGAATCGCGTAGAAGACAACTTCCACCGCAAGCGTCACCAGGACGCCAATAGCGGTCGCCGCAACCTGCCATAGCGTCAGTTCCACGTTCCGTTCCGCCGGTCCCGGCAGATACCAGATCCCAATCACGTTACTCACTACTAATGCCAGGCCCGTCGCCATGCCATAGTTCACCAGCGTGCGCAAAAGGAAGAAAACGATGAATAAACTGCAACCCACCCAGAGAAAATGCGTCTCCGGCGTCGACGCCATGAGCCTTGCGCCCATGGGAATAAAGAGCCCGCCAATCACAAACGACGCGAGCATGAAAATCGCCGAGCGCGCAGTCGAAATCAGGTTCTCGCGAGAAAGCACAAACGCAGACAATGCCCCAATCACGCCTCCAGGAATGCGAAACGTAACGATCAGGATCATGCTGATGGTGGCCGCCAATACAGTGCGTGTCACCAGCGCGCCGCGTCCCGGGTAGGGCGCCAATTCCTTCTTCAGGAAGTCTGGGAACCACGTACTGAATCGTTCCGCGTGCGGGATCCGAACGGCGTCAGTCGCCATCTTCAACTCCGTCCGGAGACTGCTTCATCGCCGCGAATGACAACGACTGCCGACTCACCGAGACGAAACACATCAGATCTATCCGACTGAATGCGAATCCGCACCGGAAAGCGCGATGCCAGATGCACCCAATTCAGCGTGCGCTGCACGTCGGGCAGCCCGGGTGCCGCAAGATGCCCCACAATGTCCGCATCGGGCGTCACGCCAAATCCCACGCTATCCACAACACCCTTGTAGCGAATACTCGGCCTCGACATCACATAGATATCGGCTGGCATTCCCGGCCGAATGTGTTGCAGCTGGGTTTCGCGGAAGTTCGCGACCACCCACCACGTGCGCGTGTCGATCAAAGTAAAGATGTGCTGCCCGGCCGTTGCATAGGTGCCTTGCGAAACGGTCAGGTTTGTCACGCGCGCATCAAATGGAGCCGTCACACGGCAGTTGTCAAAGTTATATTGCGCCGTGTCGATCGCAGCTTGTTTGCCGCCCGCTTCTCCCTCAAGCGGCTGCAGAGTCGTTACGCTGTGACTCGCCTGCTGCACCTGTTGGTGGCTTTGTGCCAATGCAGCTTGCGCTTGTTGGTACTGGGCTTGAGCCGCTGTTAGGCCCGCCTGCGCCAATGCCAGTTGCGCTTTGGCCTGGTTGTCCGCTTGCGTTTGCGTAATTTCCAGAGTCCGCGCCTGATCCACCTGGTCCGCGGTGACAAACTGTTTCGGCAGCAGCGGTTCTATGCGGCGAAGATTACTCGACGCATAGGCAAGTTCCGCATGCGTACGTTCCACCAACGCCTGAGCGCTCGTCACAGCCGCCTTTGCCTGCTCAATCGCGGCCGATGCATGCGCCAGGCCGGCCTCTGCGCTGCTCGCCTCGGACTTGGCTACATCCACACCGCTTGTCTTCGCTGCGATGATTCGACGTTCGTCATAGATCTGTCCCGCCAGCGCTTCCCGATCGGATTTCGCATGCGCGAGTGCGTATGCGTATGGACGGTCGTCGATATCGAAAAGCGGATCCCCCTGTTTCACCTGCTGATTATCGGTAACGTACAAATGCGTGACCGGTCCGTTTACGAGCGGAGCCATGCCAATATAATTCGCAAACACTTCCGCATCATCGGTGCGCGGATACACCGTCACTTGCCGCACGACGATCAGGCCGACAAGCACCGCACCGGCAACAATGGCAATGCTGATAATTCGGCCAATCAAGCGGCGTTCGTCAGAAGAATTGTCCGTCGCCATAAGCTCCTCGTTATCTGAAGAAAATGAGCCAGAGTATGCAGGCAAAGAAAAGCGCAAGACACGGATAGACCAGTATCTGCCACACGATCTGTTGGTCCAGGTGAAGCCTCACCAGAATGCGATTCGCGGCAAAAGCCAGCGCCATTCCGGCGACCAGACAGATCAGCCACGCCGGAAAGAATGAACCCATAATGTTGAACGTGGGCGCCTGCCTGCAACCCGCCATGCCCCAGACCCCACAGAATGCCGCGAACGCAACGGCCCAGCGCGTCATCAGCTTCACAGAATGCGTATTCCTTTCCTTCGCAGCGTTTTCTCTCATGGCACTTGATTCCTTGACTGCACTTGCAGCAAATCGCCCGTTCTGAATGCCAGGTCCGTAGCCTGAAGCAGCAGCCGCGTCCGCGCCAGGATATCTTCCGATCGCGCCTGCGCCAGCGCCTTCTGCGCAGACACCACATCCAGCAGATTGCGGACACCATAGCCATAGGACTCATGCGCCGCTTCGTACGATTGGTTCGACGCGGTCAGCAGAGCCGCTGCGGCCTGTTGTTGCCTTAGAGCGGTACGCATATCCGAATAGGCAGACCAGACCTCGTCGGAGATTTGATCGCGTAGTGCGTCAATCTGGGCTTCCGCCGCTTTCTTGTCCGCCTTCGCCTGTGCGATCTCATGTCCGCGGCGCGCTCCATCAAAAAGCGTCCACTTCAGCTCCAGCTCGGTACTCCAAACTTCCCCTTGCGCATAGCTGCCCGGAAGCAAATCCTGCTGACCATACGCACGCGCCAATCCACCATCTCCACGAAAACTCACCGCGGGGAAATACGTCGACCGCGCCTGCTTCTCGGCTGCACTCGCCGCGCGAACGCGCGCCATCTGTTCCAGCAGCTCCGGACGTTGCTTGAATGCCAGCTGCATCTCCTCGTCAACCGATTCCGCAACATCCTTCGGCAACTTCAACTCATCAATCCCCTGTACCTTGAACACCGTTTCCGGCGGCAGCCCGATCGCGGTCGCCAGGTCTCCTTGGGCAATCTCAACCGCGCCAATTGCCGACTGCAAATCGTAATCCGACTGCGCGCGAGCCGCCGCCGCCTCCATCTGGTCCGGCTTCGTCGCCAGCCCGTTGGTCAATCGCGCACCCGCATCATCTTCAACAGCTTTCGCATTTTCGAGACTCACATTCGCCGCCTCGCGCTGCCCTTCTGCATTCAAAAGGCGGTAGTAAGCCGACGCCACCTGAAAAATAATGTGGCGATGCGTGTCATTGAAAGCGAGGTCCGCGCCAAGCAGATTCGCTTTCGCCGCATCAATCGCGCCCGTTCGCCCTCCGAGATCGAAAACAAGATATTCGACATGCAGAACCGGCTCAAACAGTCCCAGCGTCTGCCGATGAAAGTATTCTCCAATCAACGATGCCTGCCGAATCGTTGCGCCCAGCACAACCGCAGACATTGTGGGATAAAACGCACTCCGCGCAATGCCCAGCGCATCAGCTCGTGACTTCGCCGTCTCCCACGCAACGCGCGTTGCAGGATTGTGCTGCTCGGCCAGGTCAATCAGTTCAGCCAGTGTGTAGCTCTTGTTCGTATCGATCACACATCCAGGATCTCTTCGTGCCGCCAGATCCGTCCCGAGAGTCTTCTCCTCTTTGCCGTGCCAAACTGCATTCGGAGACAGGGGTGCGTTTTGCGCATTTGCCAAAGCAAGCGACGTAGCACCGATAAATGTCAGCGGACCAATCCTTCGAAGCCAACCGCTTGTGTTCATCCGTATATCCGAAACATCACCGAAGATTCAACCAGCACAGGCCGACGCGTTCCCTGTCATGCCGACGGAGTCAACTCAGCCGCATGGCTTAGAGGTTCTGGAGCCAGAACCCCGAAGAGAGGTCAGCCTGCACCTTCCGACGGCTGCTCCCGCCAGGGATGTTGGTGTTCAATGTCAGAAACCAGGGGAAAGTTTGAACTGCCTTAGGAATACGAGAGTAGCATCCGCCCGGGCGAACGCAACATTGCTGCCAATCCCCTGCTGGGCGCCCGATCCGGGCTATCCCCTCCCCTCTTGGCTTTGGAGGTATTGAGAAAAGCTATCTAATCGTGGAAGGATGCTACGTGCGGCCAGAACCGGAGTACCTCGAACTCTGGATGCAGGTTCCAGGTCAGGATCAAGCGGGCCGCATTGTCGCATCCCAGTCGAAAAGCCTCTTTCGCCTTAACTTCCTCCGGGCCGGGGACTTGAAACTCATCATTTTCGGTTCCTATCGGAGTTCCCCGGGGCGCAAGATCTTCTTTGACTGGTGGAAAACATCGTCGAACCTCGACGCAAGCCAAGTCGAAATTCGCTTGGATGGCTGCTTCGGTTGTAGCATTCTAAGCCTGACGCATCGCGGTATCTTGGATGAAGAAAAGTACCTCTGGCAAAAGGAATGTGGAGATCGTCCCTCGCGAAGCTTCAGGAACTGTTCCGGTAAGACGACACTTTCGGCCTGCACATCAGCTCTCCCTAAGGCCCTCTGTCCCACGCAACAAGAATGAACTGCAATCGGTTGGTTGGTTCCAAATTCAGCACAAAAGCTTTCATCGGAGAATCCCATGCAGAAAAACCTCATCAAGATCAAAAATTCCCTTCTCTTTCTTTTGGTCCTGTTGTTTTGCCAGATCTATTCAAGAGCACAGGCCGAAAAGGCTTCTTATCCGGCCATGGCTTCTCTCGACGCGTACTTGATCTCCGACGAGAAGGATGAGATTGCTCTGGCACGCAGCGCTGCGCCGGCGTCCATTTCCGATGCATCCGAAGTGATGGTGCTGCGTCGGGATGGCTATGCGACTGCCGTGAAAGGCACAAACGGCTTCGTCTGCATGGTTGAGCGGTCGTGGGCAAACACAACCGACGACTCTCAGTTCTGGAATCCCAAGGTGCGCGCCCCCCATTGCTTCAATGCGGCCGCCGCCAGCACGTTTCTTCCTTTCTTCCTCATGAAGACCAAACTCGTGCTGCAGGGAAAGTCGGCAGCAGAGATCGCCGCCGCGATGAAGTCGGCACTCGACAAAAAGGAGCTGCCGGCCCTCGCGCCTGGAACGATTGTTTACATGATGTCGAAGGAGCAGTACTTAAATGATGACGGCAAAGCCTGGCATCCCCATGTCATGTTCTATGTTTCTGGGAATGCCGAAAAAAGCTGGGGAGCAAACTTGCCGGGCTCGCCTGTGATGGCTGCGTATGATCCCGAACAACAGGTCACCACGTTTTTCGTCTTGGCCAGCCAATGGTCAGACGGAACGTCAGGGCCACCGATGGAGCACTGAGCGGGAATCGAGTCCGGTGTGGGGTGTCTTTGTGCTCCCCGACTCGCCGGCGGTCGTTGGATTCTTCAGCAAACCACCCGCCGACCTGAACTTCCTGCTTACGGGGAAGATTCCGGCTCTCTTCCGTCATTCGGCTCCGTTATCTGTCCGGCGACGGCGGATTTGACGAAGAAGTCCGAACGATGTCCGAACACGGAGCGGGGTTCAGTCCTGACCCTTTGCTCAACGGCGTCGCTTCCCGCAAGCAGGTCTTCACTGCTAAACTAGGAAGTAACGCGAATAGGCGCGTAGCTCAGTTGGTTAGAGCGCTTCCTTGACACGGAAGAGGTCGCTGGTTCGAATCCAGTCGTGCCTACCATTATTTCTCAATAATTTGCGGTTCCGCATCCATCCCATTTCACCCAAAGCTATTGAACCGCCCGGGGCTCGGTCTTGAAGATTGCGTCGAGCATCAGGTTCTGCGCGGCCAGAAGCTCGTCGTTGTCGGTTTGCGTGTACTTGTTCAGGGTGAACGCTACGTCACTCTGACGCAGCGCAGTCTGCACCGTTTTTGGGGTCGACCTTCTTTTTCGTCGTCAAAAAGCTCGACAGGCTGTGGCGGAATCGGTGGAAGCCGAACCGCTTTACCCGTGCCCCCGTCTTGCCGAAGTAGATGGGTAGATCCACCTCAGCCTTAACCTTTTTCCCTTTCATCTTTACCGTTCTCATCACCTTGATGTTCGTGGTTGTCAGAACGCCCGCTTTAACGGCAGCCGGATACAGGTAGCTCCGTATCAGCACGTTCCCGACCCTCGGTGCGGCTACTGGCAAAGATCCAATCCGTATCCTTGCCGTACATCGTCTCCTTGCGCCATGCCAACAGGTAAGCAGCGATCATCTTTGGTCATGGCGACGGGAGCTTAAAAGCGCATTGGCCTGATATCGCTACTCAAGCTTCGCGCGACTTGCCACGCACCCATGGTCGTCTCAATTACTATCCTTCGTTTCAGGAACCCTCCGCCATTCCGGCATAGCCGAGGCCGGCAATACCACGTTTCAGGTATTCACCGGGGTTGGCACCGACAACTCGCTTGAACGCCTTACTGAACGCAGCGTCAGACTCATAGCCCACAGACCGAGCAACGTCTATGAGTTTCTTGTCGCGCTGTTCGAGCAGATGGATCGCTTTCTGCATGCGCCATTCGGTTACGTACTCCAGCGGTGTCTGTCCGAGTAGCTCTTTAAAACGTGCTGCGAATGCGGAGCGAGACATGCCCGCCGATTCGGCCAGTGATTCGACCGTCCACGGTGCATTCACTTTGTCGTGAAGGGCACTCAGCGCGGTGCCCAACTGAGGATCGAAGACTGCGCGAAGCCATCCCTTGCTGCGAGACGTTCCCGACGCGATATGTGCTCGCAACAACTGGATCACCAGAACCTCGGCCAACCGAGTCGCGACGACTTCAGATCCGGGCGCCTGTTCTGCCATTTCCGACGCCAGCGCCTGCACTGTGTTGTGAAGTGCCAGCGTGCGTGCCTGATCGGCCTTCATCAGAACGAAGCTCGGCAATAACTCAGTGATCGGTTTCAGGCTGGCGCGATCGAAACTCAACGACCCGCAAACAACGGTGGCGGGTGCGCCGCCGCCACCACAAAGAGCGACATTGCCGTTAGCCCTGGCCCCAATCTCGCGAAAGGTCCACTTCGGACGCGTTCGCGGGCTGTCGCGTAGAACAATCGAAGTCCCCCGCGCCAGCAAAAAGCAATCACCGCCTGTGAGGGGAATCGGTTCCTCGATCCCTTCCACACTCAGCCAGCAGTTTCCCCGCGAAAGCGTAGCGAAGTGCGCCAAATCTGCCGGCGGCATCGTTTTGCCGGAAGGCCCGACGTGCACTTTGACCTCGTTCTCTTGTCTTAGGCCCCAAGGGGCTGTCGCTTCCAGCCTGTGAAGGCCGAACGCCGTGACGTGCATCGTTTTGAAGATGTCTGTAATCGGGTCCACGTTTGCCTCTATTTATGGACGAATAGACAAAAATGGTGGACTTCTGAGCAGTTCTCGTCCACCGCCAGAGAATCTACTCCAGTGTACCGAATTCGAAGGGAGTCACTATGGGAAAGCTTGAAGGAAAAGTTGCAGTCATAACAGGCGGAAACAGCGGGATCGGGTTAGCTACAGCCAAGCGTTTTGTTGAAGAAGGCGCGCACGTTGTAATCAGCGGCCGGCGAGAGAAAGAACTGAAAGAGGCCGCAGCCTTTATCGGGAGAAACGTCACGACGTTCGCGGGCGACGTAACGCGCCTGCAGGATTTGGACCGGTTCTATGCAGTCGTGAAAGAGAAACACGGTCGCATCGACGTACTTTTTGCAAATGCCGGATGGGGTGAAGTCGCACCGCTGGAAGCGGCTACCGAAGCTCATTTCGACAAGACCTTCGACCTGAACGTGAAGGGACTGTTCTTTACGGTGCAGAAGGCCCTTTCCCTATTCAAAGATGGAGGCTCGATCATCCTGACCTCTTCAGTCGCCAACGTGCTGGGGGTGCCAGCGTTTACCGTCTACGCCGCGAGCAAGGCGGCTGTGCGCAGCTTCGCGCGTGGCTGGACCATGGAGCTAAAGGACCGCAGAATCCGCGTGAATACGTTAAGCCCCGGACCAATTGAGACTCCAGCACTTGAAAAAGCAGGCCTCACTCCTGAGCAAGTTCAGCAAGCGGCTGACCAGTTCGTCTCGCAGGTTCCACTCGGCCGCAGAGGTAAACCCGAAGAAATTGCGGCCGCTGTCGTGTTCCTTGCCTCCGATGAAAGTTCTTACGTCACCGGCGTGGATCTCGCCGTCGATGGGGGCATGGCACAGGTCTGACCTCGTCGTGGCTCCGTGGCTGGCCATCAGCTCCGCCAGTCCTCGGACCACCTTCTCAAACCTTGCTCCTGACACCCAGATCGGAGAAACAGCATGAGCTATGCAATTGTCGGATTCGGAAAGATCGGCCACGCCCTCGCCCACGCCTTCGCCCGTAGCAACACCAACGTGACTGTCGCGAGCCGCCGTCCGCCCGACGCGTTGGCGCCGCAGGCTCAGGCGATTGGACCCACGGTCGTCGCCAGGTCGTTGCGGGATGCGCTCGAGGCCGACACGATCATCCTGGCAATCCCGTTCGGAGAACATCGTGAGGTTGCAAAGGCGCTGCCGAGTTGGACGGGCAAGACGGTCATCGACGCAATGAATGCGTTTCCGCTGACACCTGAGGAACTGGACGGTCTCCCTTCCTCTGCCTTCATAGCAAAGTCCTTCACCGGCGCTAAGGTCGTGAAAGCTTTTAACCACCTGGGTGCGGCTACGCTGGCTCGCGACCCGGTTGTTGAGGGAGGCCATCGCGTCATCTTTTTGTCGAGCGATGATGAGGACGCGATCGCTCGCGTCGCGGACCTGGCGAAGAGACTTGGATTCGCCCCCGTCACTCTCGGAAAACTTAACGAGGGCGGCTTGCTGGTGCACGCGCGGGGCCGCGTCTGGGGACCGCTTATCTTCCAGGACCTGTTCAAGAAGCAGCAGTAATTCTTCGACCGCGTGTTTGGCGCGAGCGGTACGACACAAAACGTCCGACTATATCGGACAGGCTCTGACGCAAGGGGAAAGGAGAGATTTCGATGAGCATCGAAAAGAACGTCCAGACTGTGAAGAACTTCCTTGCGGCACTCGGCCACCGCGATAAGCAAGCCCTGCTGGCGTTGGTTGCCGAAGACTTTGAGTGGATCATTCCGGGCGAGGACTGGCCACTGGTCGGCACGTACCACGGGCATGCGGGGCTGGAGGCGCTACTCCAGAAAGCCAACGAGACGGTGGAGACTTCATTCCCTCAGCCTCCCGAGTTCATAGCGCAGGGAGACCGGGTCCTGGTCGTCGGCTTCGCTACTGGAAAAATCAAAGCCACGAACAAAACGTTCGAAGATCACTGGGTCTTCGACATCACAGTCCGAAAGGGCAAATTGACTCGCACTCGTGAGTATGTCGATACACAGGCACTGGCACGGGCCTCCGAGTCAGATGCAAACGGCAATCGCTGACCCGCCGGGAGCGCAGCTGTAGGAGTAACTTAACTTCGCGCAGCGGTTACATTTTTGTCCATGCAATAAGTCGGTGAATGCACAATCGCCCATGCGCTCATCGACGACAGCCCTCGATTCATGTGCACGAAAAGTCGCTTTGTCGGACAGTGGCACAAGCCGGTGCCACTTGCTTTCCGGGTCGCCAACGCTAACCAACGTGAACGTGGATTAGGGCGTCACTGCGACGGGGAAGGGGAGAACAACGGGAAACTACTTTATCGTGGGGAATGTTCTGAATGCTCTCGAACTCAGTTCGCACCCTGAGCAAGACTTGCACTTACAACCCTTCGGTTAACACCGGGACAGTTGCACTTCATTTTCAGTGGTTTGCACCTGGAGGTCCTTTGCGCGTGACTATGGGGAGTACCCCCGATTCCCCACTATTTTGAAGGAGTGCACCCTCAAAATCTCCCACGGTGAATTGGCGGATAAATTTTCGGTTCAGATCTTCCCGGTCAGACGCCATCTCCAATACAGATCGCCTTAGCGCGAAGATCCCCGTGGCCCGTGATAAAAATAATCGGCATTCCAGGGCGTTCGACGGATATCTCTTCTGCAGGTCAAGACCATTAAGTCCAGGAAGGGCGAAATCAACGACAAGGCAATTTGGCACGAATACCGACGGTCTTGCGAGCAATTCCTGAGCGGAAACAAATGTCTCTACACTCCAGCCAGCTTTCGCCCTATTACTTGCATGGCTTGGTACGCCGGTGATTTCGGCGCTGATCATTACCGCCTTATCGGTTGGTTTTGACGCGACTCACCCTATGATGTCATAGCATCGCAACTTCCCTTGATCCAGAACACAGGCGGCAGACAACAGGACTGGCGACCTTTTCAAATTTCCTGGGAATGGCAATCGGTGCTCCAGCATTTCAAGGGCTTCTGGTTCGCGGCTTCGGCCCTGCCCTAAGCATCTTCGCGTGTGTTGAATTCGGAGTTGGTGCTCTCGCGCTCCATGCGTTTCGGGCTGAAGCGCCGGCCGGTTGACAGTTTGGAATTAGAGGAATCATTTTTTAAGAAGTGCAAACTAAGCAACCGGAGGAGGGTCATGAAGCTCGTCTCTTTGAACTGCGGGTTGCCTCGGGAGGTCCAATGGCGCGGGCAAAGTGTGACTACATCGATATTTAAACAACCCGTCCATAGGCGAGTTGCCCTACGAACCCTCAATCTCGACGGCGACCGGCAATCGGACCTCACCGTGCATGGCGGGAGATACAAGGCTGCCTACTGCTACCCCATCGAGTACTACGGATATTGGCAAGCGGAACTGCCCGGCCACTCGTTTCCATATGGCTCCTTTGGAGAGAACTTCTCGGTCGACGGATTAGCTCGGGAAGGCCTGGCCGAGGACGCAGTTCATGTTGGCGATCGGTTTTCAGTAGGCTCTGCGGAGGTCGTAGTCACTCAGCCGCGACTTCCGTGTTTCAAACTCGGAATTAAATTCGGCTCGGACGATATGGTCAAACGCTTTCTCAAGAGCAAGCGGACAGGATTCTATCTAGCCGTAACGCGGGAAGGCGAAGTTGGTGCGGGGGACGACTTGATCTTGCTGCGCCATGAACCAGATTCTGTCTCCATTTCCGAGATCACCCATTTGTACGTGGCAAAGGAATTTAGCCCCGAAGATGCTCATCGAGCTCGACGCGCAATTACAGCAGAAGCATTGCCCGATAGTTGGAGAACCTATTTTCAGGAAAAGCTGGATCGATTCAACGTGTAGGGCTGCAACGTAAAACTCAAGCGGACTGACGGACCGTGTCTTGAATAGGGAAGCTTCGGTGCGCTTCTGAAGATTCTCGGAAGTTTCCCAATCCGACTCCTACCAATCGAAAGAGCCTCCCCGGCCCGAGATCGATACGCTCACGCAGGGAAAGTGCAATCGACGCCAACTCTTCGCCGGATGTTGGAGGCACTGAAGGAGTGTAACTGCGTGTATGGATGTTGAACTCTTTCGTCTTCAGTTTCAGCACTACGGTTCGTGCGATGCGGGACTCCCGCCGGGATGCTAACCAAACCTTCTCAGCAAGATGCCGAATGAGATCTTCGGTCTGGGATAACGGAATGTCCTGCTCGAAGGTGTCCTCGGCCGAGATGGACTTCGTCGGCCTGTCCGGCGTTACCGGACTATGGTCGATGCCGCGTGCGAGTTCGTAGAGGCGAGCGCCATAGCGTCCAAACTGCACTTCAAGCGTATGCAACTCAAACGCCCGCAAATCCCCGACCGTCTCAATTCCAAATTGCTTAAGGTGCGCTTCGGTCACTTTGCCGACTCCCGGAATGCGACCTACGGGCAGCGGGGGCAGAAATGTGTCGATATCTTTCGGTTGAATGACGAAGAGCCCGTCGGGCTTACGCCAGTCGGAAGCTATCTTGGCCAGGAACTTGTTCGGAGCGACACCCGCCGATGCAGCGAGAGAAAGCTCTTCTCGGATCTGCCGGCGGATCGCCATGGCGACTTTCGTTGCAGTCGGCAGTCCGGTCTTGTTCTCTGTAGCGTCAAGGTAAGCTTCGTCGAGCGACAGAGGTTCGATGATGTCCGTATGGCGTCGGAAGATTTCCCGGATCGCAAGCGATACGGCCTTATAACGAGTAAAGTCAGGCGGGACGAAGACGGCTTGCGGGCAAAGTCGCTCTGCGGTCACGGCCGGCATCGCCGAGCGCACGCCGAACTTCCGCGCCTCATAGGAAGCCGCGCAAACAACGGACCGCTTCCCTTTCCAGGCAACAACGACGGGCTTGCCGCGCAGTGCCGGGTCATCCCGCTGCTCGACAGACGCATAGAACGCGTCCATATCCACATGGACGATTTTGCGGAGTGCCGCGGGTTCGGTAGCCAACAGCTCGCCGGCCATGGAGTTGATTATAAGCGAAGATAGGGCGAAAATAGAGGCGTATTCGGCAGAAGGTAAATACGTGAAGCGCTCAGGGACAGCCGACCTTCCCCTCCATGGCGGCCACGTACCTCCGTGGCTTGCTAACCGCATGACCGAGCTCGGCACAGCCATCTCCGAACACATCCTTGTGGAATACGGGGCGAGTGAGTTTCTCACTCGCCTGAGCGATCCGTTCTGGTTCCAGGCGTTCGGTGCGGTCATGGGAATGGATTGGCATTCATCCGGAATTACAACCTCGGTATTGGGAGCACTGAAGCGTGGGCTCAACCCGCGTTTTGGTGAATTGGGATTGATGGTGTGCGGTGGACGCGGCCGGCACTCGATCCGTACACCGGACGAACTTAGATCCTTTGGCATGCGGACCGGTCTTGATGGAGATGCTCTGGCGAGAACCAGCAGGCTTACTGCTCGTGTCGACAACAATGCTGTCGCGGACGGTTTTCAACTCTATCTGCATTCATTTGTCATCGCGAAATCGGGCGAGTGGGCGGTTGTTCAGCAGGGCATGAACGCCCACAATCAATCAGCCAGGAGGTACCACTGGCATTCTCCAAACGTGCGGGACTTCGTTTCCAACCCGCATGATGCAATTGTTGGCGAGCCGCAGGGCGAGATTCTCAATCTCGTCGATTCGCGCGCGGCGAAAGCCCAGCAGGCTCTCCTTGCTATCGCAAAGGAACCGATCCAGCCTTCGCTCAATGAAACACGCAAACTGGTGATGCCGGCCCATCACGATGTTCGGGCGAAGGATGTGAACCTGAAGCGCCTTGGGGCTGTGCTCGCAGTCGCGCATGAACAGGAGCTTCGCGACTTTGCTTCGTTGCTCCTACTGGAAGGTCTCGGGCCGCGAACCCTGCAGTCGCTTGCGTTGATCGCCGAGGTAGTTCACGGTGCGCCGAGCCGATTCGCAGATCCTGCGCGTTTTTCGTTCGCACATGGCGGCAAGGACGGACACCCTTTCCCCGTTCCGCTGAAGACCTACGACGAATCGTTGGCGGTGCTCAGGCGTTCGCTGGAAGCTGCCCGTCTCGGCCATCTGGAGAAACTCCATGGCTTCGAACGGCTCGATCGCCTGACGCGAGGCGTCGAGCAAGCACGAGATCCTCTCGCCGGCTTCGATGCCGCTTTAAAGCATGAGTGGCAAATCTCGCCTTCGGTCGGCGGAAAAACCGTCCTGGATGATCAACGTCGGCCCAAGCGCAAAACTGACTCTCTCCAACGGTCACTGTTTTGAATATATAGCGATTGATCTGCGCTCCCTCCGATCGGCTTTGGAACCGACACAGCTAGGGCCCTCTGACTCACCCAAAAATTTACCCAAAGTTGAGACGGCTTACACCTATGTTGACCTTCGCGGTTCCGATGGAGAGCACCCCTGAGTGCGGAGATCTTGAAGACAGAGTTGAGAGCGCCGGCGGCGGTGCTGTCGAGAGTGACGCCGACGTCTGTGAGGAGAATTCGGCCGTAATCCGGTTTGAGCGGAAGAGTGATTCCGCTGGGAAGGGTCAAGTCAAACAGGGGCAAACGGCCGGCCAGCTTGCCATCCACGGATACCAGACCGGTGATGACAGGAGCTGCAGTCGTATCGAGGATGAAGCTTTGGAGTTCGACCTTCGTCCACCCGGCAGTGAGCGTGAGCCCACCCGAGTGCGGGATCTGGCCGGTCGCCGTGTCCAGATCGATCGCACCGCCGGTTACTGGGAAGTCGATGGTAGCGCCGTGAAATTGCAGATGCGGGTTGCCGAAATTGATGCTGGGTTCATAAGCGGGAAGCAGCCTTCACGCACACCAGCCCAACTGGGCTGCTTCTTCCCTGCTTAGGCGCAAGAGATAGTAAAAGCCTCTAGGGCTCTCGATGTGCTCGAAGACGTCACGAATGTCGGAACCGGAAGGGAGAAGTGGATTGATGGTGGCGATGAGTTCGCACTCATCCTCGAAGGCGCGCTCGCAAGCCTCGGCGGGCAGGTCATTGCGCCCCGCCCAGGGATGGATGCGAGTAATGTAACCGCAGCGTTCGCGTCCGAGGCCGGGCACGCACGAGAGGTGCACCAGGTATCGGCGTCGCGCGGGTGGGGGACTTTGTTTCTGCGCTGCTGCAATCATGGGCAGTTCAGTGCGCGGCGCCGGTTTCGCACCACGCGGTCAAGAACAATACGGTTGTAGCGTTGCGCTAGGATGCACGGCAGGTTAGCGGCCAGGGCGTAGGCCCCCATCACTAGGAACGCCCACGGCGGATTCCAAGGAAAAAAGATGGGCAGGCAGCACAGCATGCACCAATGCGCCAATTCTGCGCGACGCGTTTCGAGTTGGAATTGCGCAAGGCTAGATGAATCGCGGCCATGGATTCTCTTTTTCTGAAAGCCTCCAAGCCACGGCGCCGCATCGGGGAGCAGAGACTTCCACCGTCGTATCGCCAGCCAGTCTCGATAAATTCGGCCGTCGCGTTCCCAACGGCGTGGAGTGGTCAGCCAGCTATCCCGCGCAAACATATGCGGAGGCAACTGCAGCACCCCAAAAGCAATGCAGAGATGAATCACGGGCCAGCCGAGAATGTTGGCGGCCCAAATCAGCGCGATCATACTTCGCGGCCCCTCCAGATGGTTTTGCGGCCAAGAGTTCGCCGCGCGGCAGCGCGCCCAACGACTGCGCAGTAGTAAGCGAGAGTCAGCGGAAAACACACGCAAGCAAAAGCCAAGTAATTGCCAAGCTGTCGTGCGAACCATAGGATCTGCAGTGCGAAGAGAAGGTAGACGAAGAATAGGCCGGGGCGGCCGTAATCGTACGGCATGATCAGAAGCAACAGGGTGGACCAGAGAGAGGAGATCCACACGATCGCTGCAACAAGAATCATGCGTCCAGAGTCGGATGCCCCTTGAAGAGTGGCCTTTGTCCAGCTTTCTGACATCTGGCGAAACCCCTCGGGGAACATGCGCATGTGCAGGACTCCTCTCCCGCCAAGGCAGAGAAGTCGTGCCCCGTGCTCACTGAGCGTGCTTGCCCATCGCAGGTTTTCGAGGACAACACCGCGCACAGCCGCGTGGCCGCCGGCTTCGATATATACGCTTCTTGAGATAAGCAGAGACTGGCCGAAGAGCCTCGGCGTGGCGACGGCGCCGAATCCGCCTGCGCCAGCGGCCATCAGGATATTGAAGAAGAGCGAAAGCTGCTCGTACGCCCCACTCATCGCGTGGTATGGCAGCACCGACAAAACGACGCGCCGATCGCGCTCGCGCGACCAACGAGAGATCAACCGGTCGAGACCCCCGGGGAGAAAGTATGTATCGGCGTCAAGGAACAGCAGAAGATCCCCGGCAGTATTTTGTGCACCCTGATGACATGCCCAGGACTTGCCTGTCCATCCGGCGGGCTTGGCGGCAGAAGTCAACACCCGAGCGCCTAAACTATCTGCCACAGCCGCACTGTCGTCCGTCGAGCCGTCATCGACGACGAGAACGTCAGCGGGGAGGGTCGCGGATTGAAAGATCGACTCGAGAAGGCGCGGCAGGTTCTGCTCTTCGTTGCGCGCCGGGATGATGATGGAGAAATTTGCCCCGGAGAATGGCTCGGCAGCCGGACAGGTGGGGATCCTCCAGATCAAGAAGAAACCAGCAGCCAAGCCGAGCGCGCAAAGCGCAGCGGGTAAGATCATCGCGTTCCCTTCGCGGCCTCTTCGGCGATCATGCGCGCGACATGCTGACCACTCAGCGTGACCATCGGCATGCCGCCGCCAGGATTCACGCTTCCTCCAACGAAGAAAAGATTCCGGAACTGCGTGCTCTTCTTCGGAGCTTTGAAGGCGAAGTTGCGCCGCCGATCGCAGACCACGCCGTAAATGGAACCGCGGTTGGACCCATAGCGTGCCTCGATGTCGAAGGGCGTCCAGAAATCTTCCACAACAATATGACGGCGCAGATCGGTAAGGCCCATGCGCTCGAGCTTGTCGAGACACATCTCCTTCAGCGCGATGTAGTCTTCGCGCGTGAAAGCGCGCTTGTCATCGAGCGGGGGTATGTGCGGCAGGATCTTGATGTTGTCGCAACCGGCCGGCGCCTGGGAGGGATCCGTACGAGTGGGTGCGACGACATAGAGCGTGGGATCGTCGGGGAGTTTCCCGTCGCGAAAGACCCGCCCAAAGTGCGCGTGCAGATCCTTCGAGTAAAAAAAGTTGTGATGCGCAAGCTGCGGATAGACACGATTCAACCCGAGGTGAACAACGATCCCCGAACAGGACGGCTGGAATCGACTCAGCTTCTTCATCGCTGCAGGCGGCGCGTCAAGCAGCTTTCGCAGGGCGGGGATGACTTCCATATTGGAGACGACAAAGTCGGCCTGCAAGACGCCGCTCCTGCTATCGGGACCGCGGACCTGCACGCCGGTCACGGCTCCGTCTTCGTGATCGATCCGCAAGACCTCGTGCTCGAGACGCAGTGTGACGCCGCATTCGTCCATGCGCCGGCGGAAAGCGTGCGCGAGCTGGTAGAGCCCGCCCGATACATACCAGAGCCCAAATTCCATCTGGATGTTCGGCATCAAATTCATGAATGCGGGTGAATCGAGTGCGCTCGAGCCGACATACTTGATGAAATACTCGAAGATATCGCGGAGATACCGGTTGCTCAGCCGTTTATAGATACTGCCTGACATCGATCGCAGATAGTCGAGATCTCGGGCGTCTTTCCAGCCATAAAAGCGTAAGAACTGTGGGAATGTGTCGAGCCCTTGACGCAGGTAACCGCTGTCGACAATCTGATATTGCCGCCGCGAGTAAGCGAGAAATTGTTCGTACTCTTCAATTACCCGCGGGCCATAACGCGCCAGTTCCGCGCGCATGCGTTCGGGCCGTTCCCATAGATTGAGAACCTCGCCATCCTCGAAGAAATTGCGCCATTGGGGATCGACTCGCTCGAGCGCGATGTAGTCTTCGAGCCGCTTTCCGTCTCCCTCGAAGATCGTGCGGAAGATCTGGGGCAGCGTAAAAATCGATGGGCCGAGGTCGAAGCTGAATCCATCCATCTTCAGTTGATTCAACTTGCCGCCTACGTGGGAGTTCTTCTCCAGCACGGTGACCTGAAAGCCGTCGCGCGCAAGCATGATCGCGGCAGACATGCCGCCCAGTCCGGAACCGATGACAACCACGCGTTGTTTCTGAGAACCGGCGCTCATGATCCACGCACCAGGGTGATGTTGATTGTTTGGGCGACGGCGCCAAGATGGAACGAGCAGTCGTTGAATCGCGGTGGCCCCAGCCGCGCCGGAGGATTGTTAGAGACACCGACCGGCTCGCTTGGAATGCCCAGAAGGTTGTGATCGAGCTTGTGATTGCCGTTCAGGTCCTCATACACGCTGACGGCATAGGTTCCTGCCGGCAGGTCCATATCAATGTTCATCTGCTGCGTGTCCGGGGGAATCGCCAAGAATCCATGGCGAATCGCTTTTTCGGGATCACCTGGAAATCCAGGGGGCGAGTCGAAGACAAGGTAGGCGAGTTCTCCATGCGCCTGCGGGGCAAGCTGGATTTTGACGCGGAGGTGCGAGTGATCATTTGACTGCGCGTGCAGAGCGGCGCCTAAAGCTGCGCCCAGCAACAGGGACGTGATGATTCGACCGAGCCGCGACCCCAGGCTGCCTGGCCCGTGGCGAAGCTGAAGCAGGCCGGCGAGCTGTCGACGCGTGCGACTCGTGAATGGAAACCAGTTGATTTCCCGCGCGCGGCGATCGCGGGCAAGCATGAGAGTTCTGATCCGAGAGAAGGCGCGCAGACCTTCAGGGCCGTGATAGCGTCCGTGTCCGCTGAGCCCGTTTCCGCCGAATGCTGCGTGGGGATTGGCAATCACCTGAATGACATCGTTGACGGCGCAGCTACCCGCGGAGAGTCGGGCGGCAACGCGGCTGCCACGCGCGCGGTCGCGAGTCCACACACTGCTGCTGAGCGCAAAAGCGCTTGCGTTGGCCAGCGCCACTGCTTCGTCTTCATCCTTGAACGGAGCCACGCAGAGCACGGGGCCGAAACTTTCTTCGGCAAGAATGCGAGCCTCCGCTGGAACGCCGGTGAGCAGTACCGGCCCGCTGCCTAATGCACTGCGATCCTGCGGATAGATGAGAGTG
>DATHMP010000039.1:0-10202 GCA_035487015.1 Occallatibacter sp.
TGACTGCATGCCTATTGACCGAATCGCAATCCTGGTGCGCAAAAATTTGACCAGATCAACGGCCCGACCAGCATGACGAACTCCGCCGGCACCGCCAACTCCGCTTTCCCGGCTGTGAGACTGTGAGATTCAGCGGGGGCGCGAAGCGCGGCTGCCTGGATGGCAAATCCCCCGTGCAGCCAGCACCTGTGAAACTGTGAACCTGTGAGATTGTGGACTACTGCGCGAAGCGCATTTGCCTGGATGGCAAATCCCCCCTGCGGTCAGCACAGGACGGCACCTGCGAAGCTTGGCGGCCCTCAATCTCCAGTCTCCTCACTTGACTCACCGGTCACAAGCTTCCGGTTGCGGTAAAGTGGTGCGCATGGATCCCAATGCTCCCGGCAGTGCCGAAGACCAGGTCCAGGAACTGCGCGCCCGCGTCCGTCGCCTCGAGCTTGCGCTCTATCGCCAGGGCATCCTTGCTGAAGACTGGCAAGGTCCCGCGGCCGCTCCTCAATCGGCGCCGCCACAACTAAGCACCGTTACACCCGGCGCGCAGCCACCCGTGCAGATTCCGCCGCCACAACCAGCGCACAGGCCGCCGCCCATCGCTCCTCCAAGCTTCGGCATGACGCAAGACAGCACCCGGCAACCAGATCACTCGCTCGAAAGCCGCATTGGTTCGCAATGGTTCAACCGCATCGGCATTCTGGCCATCCTCATCGGCGTCGCGTGGTTTCTCAAGTTTGCCTTCGACAATCACTGGATCGGTCCGCTCGGCCGCATCCTTATCGGCCTGGTCGCTGGTGCCGGCCTCATCGCCTGGTCTGAACGCTTTCGCAGCAAGGGCTTCACGGCATTTTCTTACTCGCTCAAGTCCGTCGGCAGTGGCATTTTGTACCTCTCTCTCTGGGCAGCATTCTCGCTCTATCACTTGATCCCGGCGCCGGTCGCATTCGGAGCCATGATCGCTGTCACCGCATTCAACGGATTCTTATCGTGGATTCAGGACTCGGAATTGCTCGCCGTTTACGCCATCGCCGGCGGCCTCGGTACACCGCTCCTTGTCTCCACGGGAGAAAACCACGAAGTCGCGCTGTTCAGCTACATTCTGCTCTTCGATCTCACAGTGCTCGTCCTCGTTGCTCTGCGCCCCTGGTCGCGCCTGTTGTTCGGCGGCTTCGCTGGAACAATCTTCTATGTCGCAGGCTGGTCCATGGAGTTTTACTCATACAGCCAGGCCGATCGCACCGCTTTCTTCATCGCATGTTTCTTTCTGGTCTTTGCGCTCGCGCCGCGACTCGTCCGTATCGAGCCGGCTTCGCCCGATCATGGAGTCGCAGATCTCACCTCCGCTTGGGACAAACTTGCAACTGTCATCCTGCCCATCGCCAACGCCAGTCTCGGTTTCATTGCCTTTTACGGAATCCTTGAATCGAAGCATGCCGATTGGGCCAGCCCTTGGCTCGCCGTGGCCTTCGCCGCGTTCTACCTTTTGCTCTTGCGTCTGCCGGCCAGCGGACGATGGCGCACCAGCCCGGCCCTGCTTTCTGAATTGCACCTCGCCGCGGCTGTCGTCTTTCTCACCATCGCCATTCCGCTGAGGGCCTCCGGCCGGTGGATCACGATTGGATGGCTTGCCGAAGGCGCCGCGTTATTATGGATCGCTTCGCGCACCCGCTCGGTTTTCCTGCGCGTGCTTGCCGAGCTCTGCCTCTGCTTGGCGCTGGTCGCGCTCCTTACCATCAATCCCTACGGCATCCTTGCGCCGGTTTTCAATCATCGTTTTGCAACCTATCTGTTCGCCATCGCGGTCTTCGCCTTTGTCGCATGGCATGCGCAGCAGAACTCTGCTGGTGAAGCCGCACCCTCCAATCAGCACTGGCTGACTCTCGCTGCCTTGTCGGTGCTTGCCGTAAACATTCTTATCCTCATCGCTGTGTCGCTCGAGATCCATACGTATTGGTGGGGCAGTGGCATATCGCACGGCTTCGCTCATTACGAGCAGTACCACATGTATGCGCAGTTCACTTACTCTGCATTCTTCATGGCCTTCGGCGCCATCCTCCTCGCACTCGGTTTCTCGCGTCACTCTGCATTTCTTCGCTGGCAGGCCTTGGTGCTCCTCGCAGCCTCCATTGCCAAGGTTTTTCTCATTGACGTGAGTCAACTCAGCCAGGGCTATCGCATTCTCAGCTTCCTCGGGCTCGGTGCGTTACTGCTGGCAGTTAGCTTCGTCTATCAGCGCGACCTATTTCACCTGCGCGGCCAGGAAGGGCACGACGCGTGAAACTCCTTGGCACAATTCTGTTGTTGGCCGCGGCCGTTCCGACTTCCGATCCGCGTTACTTCAAGTTTGAGCGGCCCGTGCAGTTGCCTTCGAACGCGCCAGGCCAATCCTGTTTTGTACCCGACGAGCAGACGTTTGCTCACGCCGCACTTGGACTTGCGGATCTCCGGCTCTACCGCGGATCCGAACAAGTCCCTTACGTTTTGCGCAACGCGACTCCGCGCCCCGCGTCGCGTCCGGCCATTAAGGCGCTCAATCTTGGCCGCCGCGGAAAACAAACCGTCTTCGACGCCGAAATGCCTGAAGGCGAATACCGCGATATCGATCTATCTGTGACAGGCCACGACTTCCTTGCAGTCATATCCGTTTCTGGAAGCCAGACGCCGTCAAGCCCGACGACCCACATCGGTTCGTACACAATCTTCGACTTCACCGGTCAACACCTTGGCCGCAGCACAGTCCTTCATCTTCCCGAATCGAACTTCCGGATTCTGCACTTCGCCGTTTCCGGCCCCGTCGGCCCTGAGCAAATTGGAGACATGCTTGCCGTGCCTCAGACCGCCTCAAAGCCGATATATTTTCCACTCGAGGAGTCCGCAGCCTTTGCGCAAAAAGGGCACATGTCGGTCGCTGAACTCACCGTTCCAGCACATGTTCCAGTCGATCAGATCGTCTTGGAGGCGCCGGCTCAACCCGTAAACTTCAGCCGCCCCATCCGCGTCGCGGTCACTCCGAAACTGGTCAATCCGAGCGAAAACGATCAACCGCTGGCTTCGTCGAACCTTGCCGAAGGGCAGATCCTTCGCATTCATCGGGTTTTTAACGGCCGCGCCATCGACGAAGAACGTCTGTTCGTGAATGTTCCGGAGATCTTTTACGAGGAACCGACCGAGTGGAAAATCACAATCGAGAACGGCGACGACGCTCCCATTCAATTCGCGCCAGTGCGCCTCGCAATGATCGAACGCGATCTCTGCTTCGATTCGGCTGGAACGAACGGCATCGCCCTTTTCTACGGCGATTCCACACTCACAGCTCCGCGTTACGACTATGCGACATGGTCGTCTCCGCGCCCCGTTGCCCTGACCGCAACGCTCGGCGCCGAATTGCAAAATCCAGCTTATACGCCGCGCCCCGACGCGCGGCCATTTACCGAGAAGCATCCGGCCCTGCTGTGGACAGCCCTCTTCGCGGTGATCTTGCTGTTAGGTGGGATCGCACTCCGCTCGTCGCGGCACATGCAACCGCCCGCATCCATGCCGTAGCATGAAGGGGATACATTCCCATCGAGGTCGCATATGAGCGAAACTGCTATCAATTCCGCAATGACCCCCGAGGAGGTTTCGAGCCTCACCCGCGAAACAAATTACGGCACTTGGCGCTTCCAGAAGACATGGAAGCCGCTCTATATCGCCGACGCCGAGGGCTGCTGGATTACCGACGGCGCGGGCAAACGCTACCTCGATTTCAGTTCGCAGCTCATGTGCGTGAACCTCGGACACAAGAATCCGCGGGTCGTGGAGTCGATTGCGGAGCAGGCACGTGAATTGGCCTTTGTTGGCCCAGTCTATGCAACCTCGGCTCGCGCCAAACTGAGCGCCAAACTGCTGGAGGTCCTGCCGGCGGGGCTCGATAAGTTCTTCTTCGCTACCAGCGGAACCGAGGCCAACGAAGCCGCTTTCAAAATCGCCCGCATGGTCACAGGCAAGACTAAGATCATCTCGCGGTACCGTTCTTACCACGGATCAACCATGGGTTCAATTGCCGCAACCGGCGACCCGCGCCGCTGGGCAATGGAACCGGGCGGCAAGGGCGGAGGCGTCGTCTTTGCGCCGGAGACCAATTGTTACGCCTGCCCCATCAAGCACACCTACCCGGGATGTAACGTCGCTTGTGTCGACTACATCGAGCACATGATTCGCAACGAGAGTGACGTCGCTGCCATCATCCTTGAACCCATCGTCGGAACCAACGGCGTTCTTATACCTCCGCCTGAATATTTCCCGCGCCTTCGCGAAATCTGCGATCGGCACGGAGTTCTGATGATTGCCGACGAGGTCATGGCCGGCTGGGGACGCACCGGTAAATGGTTCTCCGTAGACCATTGGAATGTGAAGCCCGATATTCTTGTTACCGCGAAGGGCATCACATCCGCCTACGTTCCGCTCGGGCTCTGCGCCACAACGAAGAAGCTGGCGGACTACTTCGAGGACCACTACTTTTCGCACGGCCACACTTACGAGGCGCACCCCATCACGCTCGGCCCTGCCGTCGCCACCATCGAGGAGATGCAGCGGCTCAAGCTTGTCGAGCGCGCGTCCGAGTTGGAGCCGTATGTTCGAGAAAAGCTTATGGAACTCCAGGAAAAACACCCGTCGATTGGCGAGGTTCGCGGTCTGGGTCTGTTTTTCGGCGTAGAGCTGGTCAAGAATCGTAAGACCAAAGAGCCCTTCAACACGATGCGAGATAAAGTTGAGGGCAAACCGCTTGTGGTCGAACAGATCGCTGCAAAAATGATGGCCGACGGCGTCGTTCAGCAGGCTTGGATCAGCCACTTCGTCATTGCGCCGCCACTGATCGTTACAAAGGACGAAATTGACCTCGGCGTTGCCGCACTCGACAAGCACCTCGGGATTGCTGACGCGCTCGTTGAATAGCCCGCGAGATCAATCGAAGACAACCGTCTTGTTTCCGTAGCAGAGGATTCGTCGGTCCAGGTGCCATCGCACCGCGCGCGCAAGGACCAGTCTCTCCAGGTCGCGACCGCGTGCGACCAGATCCTCTACTTGGTCGCGATGCGAAATGCGTGCGACGTCCTGTTCGATGATCGGTCCGTCATCGAGAATCTCGGTGACGTAGTGGCTGGTTGCTCCGATCAGCTTCACGCCTCGTGCATGGGCCGCGTGGTATGGCTTCGCGCCCGTGAATGCCGGAAGAAACGAGTGATGCACATTGATGATCGCCGCGGGGTAGTTGTCCACGAATTTTCCGGACAGTATCTGCATATAGCGGGCTAGTACGACAAGATCGACCCGATGCTGCGTAAGCAACTCCAAATGTCGTCCCTCGACGTCGCCGCGCGTGGACGCAGTCACCGGCGTGTACTCAAACGGAATATCGTAGAACGCGGCGAGTTTTTCGACGTCTCGGTGATTCGAAACGATGACCGGAATCTCGCAGGCTAATTCGCCCGAACGCCAACGATGCAGCAGGTCGGCCATGCAATGGAGATACTGCGAACAAAGCAGAGCCATCCGAGGCTGTTCAGCACTTGCGCTCAGCTTCCAACGCATGTTCAGTTCCGCAGCCATCGGTGTAAAGGCCTGGACAAACGCGTTGAGATTGAAACGCGTGCCGCCGTTGCCGAGGCCCCATTCCATTCGCATAAAGAAAAGGCCCAGGTCATGGTCCTGATGCTGATCAGCATGCAGGATATTGGCGCCGTGTTCGTAGAGCAAACCCGACACGCGCGCGACAAGGCCCTTTCGATCCGGACAATCAATTAGAAGAACAGCGGAGTCTTTCATACCTCAAACAAGACTAAGGCATCCTCCGTCCGCCATCCATCGGGTCTCGCGAATCGAAAGTGTCGTTTCGAAACGCAAGTAACGCGGGTTCGCCCCTCGCCGGTGATCAGGCAGCCGGGTGTCCTGAGATCTGCCCAGGTTTATCGAGTCGATCCCGCAAGTTTGTCACAAGGCGGGCAACGATGCGCAACTTATCAGCTGCTGGCCCGGGAATCTTGTCCTCCAAAAGTGCAAGCTGTGAGTGCAAAAGTAGTCCGGCAATCGTCGACCGCATATCGGATTCGACGGCCATGATGGCTGCGCGGTGCGCCACGTTCCGCTCGCGCTCACGGCGACGCATGGCCGCGCGAATCTCGCGAATCAGACGCACTGCGCCCGATGTCGCAAAATTGACTTGCAAAGGGACGGCCAAGCCCGCTTTTTCCCACAACAGGTCAGCTCCTTCCGGGTCGCACTCCACCAGCGATTCGTCCACGACTACCACGGCAAATTCGCGAGCTCGCAGTGCAGACAATGCGGTTCTGCGGCCCTGCGCTACTTTTACTTCAGTTCCCAGTTGCTTCTCTATGGCCGCGGCCAAACCAGTCGCCCCTTCAATTCCCGAAACGATCAATATACTCATGACCCAATCCTTAGTTTGTTGTTCCTGTTGAGGACTTCCTTGATGGTCCGTCTCATCTGGAATCAGATTGTTTTCGCCACAAAGCGCGATAGGAATCACGGCCGCATAGCCGACGACCGCGGCGACTAGTTCTGGTGCATCGGGTCACTGATGCCGTATTCCTTCAACTTGCGATAAAGCGTAGTCTTTCCAATGCCGAGAAGCCTGGCCGCCTTGAGCTTGTCACCTTGGAGCAACCTGATTGTATGTAAAATCGCTTCCCGCTCGACATCTGCAAGCGGCGTGACCGGGCGTCTTTTCTCTTCGACGCCCCTCGATTGAAGGATCGCGGCTCGATGTTCCGCCACGCCTTGTTGTTTCAATTGCGTCGGTAGGTCCCCGAGTCGCAGCAATGGACCTGAAGCCATCGAGCAGGCACATTCGATTGCGTTCTCAAGTTCTCGCACATTGCCAGGCCAGTCGTAGTGCACCATTACGCGCAACGCTTCATCATCCAGAATGTATTCTGTTGGGCCGGTTTTGCTCCGACGGTCAAGGAAGTGTGCTGCAAGGATTGGAATGTCTTCCCTGCGATTGCGCAAAGAAGGGATGCGGAGATTGACGACATTCAATCGGTAAAAGAGATCTTTGCGGAACGATCCCTTCTCTACCATCGATGCCAGATCTCGATTTGTGGCCGCAACAATTCGTGCCCGGATGGGAACGCGGTGCGTCGCGCCGACCGGACGGACCTCTTTTTCCTGAAGAGCCCTTAGCAACTTGGCCTGCAGGTCAAGCGTCAGTTCTCCGATCTCATCGAGAAACACGGTGCCATTCTCCGCGGCAACGAGCAGCCCGTCTTTGGATCGCATTGCCCCAGTAAATGCACCCTTGACGTAGCCGAAAAGCTCGCTTTCGATAAGGGTAGGAACAAGCGAACCACAATCCACGGGGAGAAAAGGCTTTTCTGCATTGGGGCCGCAGGCATGAACTGTTCTCGCCACCAACTCCTTACCTGTACCGCTTTCGCCCAGGATCAACACCGGGTGGGCGCTCTGCGCCACTTTCGAGAGAATGCGGTAGAGCTTCTCCATCTCGGCAGAGCGGCCGATGATCTTGCCGAACCCCTCCGATTTCCGCATCCTGTCGCGCCATTCACGCGCTTCCTGGTCTGCGACACAGCCAGCTGTCGCACGCTTGATCACATCAGAGAGTTCATCCACTGAAAATGGCTTGGTAAGGTAGTCGGAAGCGCCACAGCGCATGGCTTCAACTGCGGCCGGGACAGAGTCTCTTGTGGCCATGGCTATTACGGTCAATTGCGGATAGAGCAATTTGAAGTCGGAGATCAATCCGAGACCGCAGCCAATTACCGTAGCCAAATTGACTAACAGAATATCCGCTGCGCGGCCACTCAGCAGGCTTCGAGCCTGATCAATGTCGCTTGTGCTCTGAACGCAAAAGCCCAGGATGGAAGCAACTTCAGAGCATGCCGAGCGAACGTTGGCGTCCGTGTCCACAACGAGCATGCGAAGTGAAGGAGGAGGTGGAACAAAGGTTGGAATAGTTGTCATGGCCCAAGTTGAATCTTGCGTTGCAAGCATCGTAGCTGCCTCTTAACTATTGGTAAGTGAGTCAGGTCACTGAACAAAAGGCATTGAGTCTGGCAGTTATGCCCTCCAAACCAACAGCTTTAGGAGCTATGAGCGGGCAGTTCAATCTGAAAACATGCGCCTAACGGGTCTCTGTTTGCCGCGTGGATTGTTCCGCCGGCAGCCTCGACAATGGATCGAGTGATTGCGAGCCCGAGCCCGCGATGTTCTGCCTGCCACCGATCTTTGCCGTGGGAATTCCTTGAGTGCGTAGAGTAGCCGGGTTTAAAAATTTCTTCGAATCCGTCATGGGGAATGCCCGGGCCGTTGTCTTCAATATTGAGGATGAGCCAAGGGTCTTGACCGGGAGCGGTGGGAGCTTCGCGCAGGTTCAAGTGGAGGCGCCCGCCTTCGGGCATCGCTTCCACAGCGTTTTTGACCATGTTCACAAGGATGCGGGTCAGATCCTCGCTTGTAAGGCGTATTGGATAAGCTCCGCCCTCGGTATCGATGGTGACGGAAATTGCGGGGCCGGCCAGAGCCGCCAAAAGATTCCGATTGCTCTGCAGTTCCCAGGCAAAATCGCGGATGAGGGTGGGTGACACTTCCGCCCAGTACTGTGTGGTTCTCGAGGCATTCGGGGACGGTTCGCAAATATCCACGTTGCAATTCAAGGCTGCATCGGAAACCACGGTTCCGTCGCCACCTGCATTGCCATCGAGTCGTGTCAGCTTGTCGACAAGGCGCCTGCTGGCGGTGGCGAGCATTCTTAATTCGCTGCCGTAGTGCCGGAAAGCCGGCAATAAAACGCCTGGCTCTTCCAGCAATTCGCAATACAGACCCAGCGCAGTGACCATGTTGCGGGCATCGTGAGCGACGGCGGCGAGATTTTCGCTGGTTGGGGAGACGCTTTCCTGTAAGTCCAAATTCGCATGGATCGGGGTCAGTTCTGGATCGATCGGCGGAGCCAGTTGTTCGACTTGATGCATGATTGAGCCTCTTCCTCTTTCTGTCATGGGCTTCATTAGGTGATGCGGTGATTGTCCTGTTCTGATACACGTAGCGTGCCAAACTTGGAATTGATGTGGGTGCCCGAAAACCAAGGGTTTGCGTCGCTGGAATGCAGAAGAGCGAAGAAGGCGTGGGGTGCGGAAGTTCTGAAATGGGAATCTGAAATTGTTCAGTGCTCCGAATCGCCAGATTCAACGCAGGTTTTGTGCGTTTTCCGGATTTGGAGCCTGTGAGGGCAATTTCCCGGAATGAAACCGGAGAATCCGTGAAGGTCGTGGGATCGACCCATTCTCGTACAATCCCGATATGCCCGGAACAGTTCCTTCCCAATTTTTCCGCCCTGGCGGCCGTAAGCCGAACGAGTTGCGTTCTCTCACACTGACACCCGGATTTGTACAGACAGCTGAAGGTTCGGTGCTTGTCACGTTCGGCAACACGCGGGTGTTGACCAACGCGACCATCGAGCAAGGTGTGCCTGGGTGGTTACGCAATTCGGGACGCGGATGGGTGACGGCCGAATATGCGATGCTGCCGCGGTCGACGGTGACGCGGACGGCGCGCGAGAGTGAACGGGGAAAAATTGGTGGACGGACGCATGAGATTCAGCGGCTCATTGGCCGGAGCCTTCGCTCAGTGATTGACATGCAGGTGTTGGGCGAACGCACGGTGATTTTGGATTGCGATGTGATCCAAGCGGACGGCGGAACGCGAACGGCGGCAATTACCGGAGCAGCGGTAGCTCTTGCGCTTGCGCTGCAGGCGCTGGTGTCGGCGGGAACGTTGAAGACATCGCCGATGAAGCAGCTGGTGGCGGCGACTTCAGTGGGGATTGTGGGCGGAGCTGCGCTGCTGGACTTGTGCTACGAGGAAGATTCGCAGGCGGAGGTCGATATGAATGTGGTGATGACTGCCGATGGTGGCCTGGTGGAAACGCAGGCCACGGCGGAGAAGGGCAGCTATAGCCGCGCGCAGCTGAACGATCTGATCGATCTTGCGGAAGGCGGGTTGAAAGACATTTTTGCGGCGCAGCGAGCCGTGCTGGCAGGAGCTCAAGTCTGAGGTGCTGGCCGCACGAGCGGGAGCGCTTCGCGCAGTAGTTCACAGTCTCACAGGTTCACAGTTTCACAGGTGCTGACTGCACGGGGACTAGCCGTCCAGGCAGTCGCGCTTCGCGCCCCCGCTGAATCTCACAGTCTCAC
>DATHMP010000040.1:0-100300 GCA_035487015.1 Occallatibacter sp.
CTTCTCGGTGGCTTCGCGGTCCTGTCCCGCAAACACGGTGATCTTCTGGTCCGGTTGATTCGCCGCATTTGCCAGCGCCAACCGCACGCCCGGACGCATCTTGCCCGCCGCGCAACCGCAAATCGAATTCACAACCAGAAGGGTCGTGCCTTTTTGGGCCAGGGCTGCGTCCACTTCTTCGGCACTGCGCGTCTCTTTGATTCCTGCACGCACCAGTTCTTCGCGCATGGGGATCACCATCAACTCTGGATACATTGAAACCTCCGGGGCAGAATTGCTCCTCTCGCTATTCTATCTGCAAATCGCACAGTGTAGCCTTAGAGGGATGCTCCTCGAAGAAAACAAGCCGCTTGCGCCCTTCACCACCCTCGGCGTCGGCGGTCCGGCCCGCTGGTTTGTCGACGCGGCCATCGAAGACGAAATTGTCGAAGCGACCGGCTGGGCAACGCAACGTGGATTGCCGCTGTTTGTCCTGGGCGGCGGCAGTAATTTACTCGTCTCAGACGCCGGCTTTAATGGTCTGGTTCTGCGCGTGGGGATCAAAGGAATCTTCGCGCCCAAAAACACGCATCCCAAATCCGAGCCGGACGATCCGTGGTTGTATAGCGTTGCTGCGGGCGAAAACTGGGACAGCTTTGTCGAGTCCACCGTTCAGGACAACTGCGCAGGTCTTGAATGTCTCGCCGGAATTCCCGGCACCGTCGGCGGAACTCCCGTACAGAACGTAGGCGCCTACGGCCAGGAAGTCTCTTCGACGATTGGATCCGTACGAGTCTTCGATCTTCGTGAAGGTCTTTTTCGTCAGTTCACCAATGCAGAATGCGAGTTTGGCTATCGCCACAGTCGCTTCAACTCCGCCGACCGCGGACGCTTCATCGTCACCCGCGTCGACTACCACCTCAAACCCGGCGGTGCACCTGCTCTCCGCTACGCCGATCTGCAGCGCGCCTTTCCTGCCGGTGCCCAACCAGGTCTCGCCGAAGTTGCGGCAACAGTGCGCCGCATTCGTCAATCCAAAGGGATGCTCCTTGTCGAGGGTGACCCCGACTGCCGCAGCGCCGGCAGTTTCTTCAAGAACCCGATTGTCACCACGCAACAAGCCGATCACATCGCACACACTGCGCAAAAAGAACTGCCGCGCTTTCCCGCCGGACTCGGCACGCAATTCGCTGATCGCGTGAAACTCCCCGCTGCCTGGCTCATCGAACAGGCCGGATTCCACAAGGGCTACGTTCGGGGACAAGCCGGACTTTCATCGCGCCACACCCTGGCCCTCATCAACCGCGGAAATGCGAGTGCCGCAGACATCGTCGCGCTCGCCGGCGCAATTCGCGACACCGTCCGCCAACGCTTCGGCGTGGCTCTTGAGATGGAACCGGTCATGCTCGGCTTCTAATCGTCGGTTCGCAAAAAATGGCGCCCCATTCTTTCGTAGCTTTTGCAGAAAGGATGGGAAAGCAACGAACCTGTCCCTTAGGCCCAACACGATTTTCCCCGTCTCCGCCTGCTAACCTAGTTCCAAGGATGAACGACAATCTCCATCAATTACGCTGCTTCGGCTGCGGTGCGACAATCTCTGGCACAGAGGCTCGTCCCGATTTTCGCTGCGCCGCGTGTGGCGACCTTTTCGAGGTGGAATACCCCGGTTGGAAGCAGCGCCAGGGACCCGATCGGCCCAATCCCGGCGCTCTCAAGTGGCTCTGGCGCGAGCGCCGCTGCTCCACTGAAGCTCTCGATCAATCCGGTGTGTGGCGCTTCCGTGAACTGCTGCCCATCCTTAACAGTTTCGGCAACGCCGTCACCCTGAGGGAAGGGAACACACCGCTCTACGCGTTGCCCCGCGCCGCGCGCGCCCTCGGCCTCGATCAGCTCTTTGCCAAGCACCAGGGAATGAATCCCACGGGCTCGTTCAAAGACACAGGCATGACCGCCGCACTCAGCATCGCCCGGGAGCGTGGATTCACCTGGGTCGCCTGCGCATCTACCGGCAACACATCCGCCGCCATGGCTGCCTACGCCGCGCGTGCCGGCCTCCGCTGCCTCGTGCTGATCCCCGATGGAAAAATTGCATGGGGCAAGCTTGCGCAAGCCATGGACTACGGTGCCGTCACCTGCCAGCTCAAAACCGATTTCGACGGATGCGTGAAAGTTCTCACGCAAACCGTCAAGCAGGCCCACATCTATCTGCTCAACTCCGTCAATCCTTACCGCCTTGAAGGCCAGAAGACTCCGGCAATGGAAATCGCTGAAGCACTCGACTGGACCGTGCCCGACCATCTCATCGTCCCCGGCGGCAATCTCGCCAATAGCTCCGCGCTCGGCAAGGGTTTTCGTGAACTCCGCGAACTTGGCCTCGTGGCGCGCATGCCTCGCATCTCCGTCATCCAGGCTGAAGGCGCCAATCCGCTGGTCCGCAGTCTCGCGACAAACCAGGGCACTGCGATCGAACCAGTCCAGGCGAACACACGCGCCACCGCCATTCGCATCGGCAACCCGGCGTCGTGGCGCAAAGCCGCACGCGTCATTCAAGACACTGGCGGCTGGTGCCTCGACGTGAGTGAAGCCGAAATCGCCATTGCAAAAGCTGAACTCGGCGCAGAGGGCCTCGGCTGCGAACCGGCATCGGCCGTCACCCTCGCCGGTCTGAAAAAACTCAGGGCAGACGGAAGAGTAGCGCCTTCAGACTCAGTCGTTCTTCTTCTCACTGGCCACACTTTGAAGGACGCCGACTACACCATCGACTTCCATCGCGGCACTCTTCTTACAACCGAGGAAGCTGCCGGTAATGAATCCGCAATTCAGGTCCTTCGGCGCGATGCCGTCGCTGTCTACCCAAATCCCGATGCCGTGCTCGCTGCCATGAAGGAACGCGCCGGATGACGGCCGCCGGACCTGAGACAAAACCTTTCCGGCTCCGTCTGCCCGCCACTTCGGCCAATCTTGGATCCGGTTTCGATGCCGCCGCCGTGGCGCTGGATTTCTATCTCGACATTGAAGCTGTCCCGGCAGCGGAGTTCTCGGTTCAAGCCACCGGGCGTGATGCCGCACGCTGCGCCAGGCTGGAAGACAACCTTATTCTCGGCATCTACAAACGTCTTCTCGAGGAAAGCGGCAAACCTATCATTCCTCTTGCAATTCGTATGCAGAACGATATTCCGCTGGGTATGGGCTGCGGCTCTTCTGCCGCTGGCCGCCTCGCAGCCATTTGCCTCGCTGTATTCTTCGGCCAACTCGGATGGAGCCCGGATCAAATCCTCGAAGAAGCCAGCGCACTCGAAGGCCACCCGGATAATGTTGCCGCCTGTTGGCTCGGCGGTTTCGTCACGGCGTTGACTGAAGGTCGAACCGTGAGACTGGCGCGCCTTGTTCCGCCTTCAAACTGGCGAGCCATCGTTGCAATTCCTCCAGCGCCGCTTGCGACCAGCAAGGCCCGCGCCGTCCTTCCCGAAAGCTATTCGCGTGCAGACGCCGTCTCCAACATCCAGGCCGTTTCCTTGCTCGGTCTCGCATTCGCTCAGGGCCGCGGAGATCTGCTGCGTGCCGCCATGACCGATCGAATCCATCAGCCTTACAGGGAAGCAATCTGTCCCATGCTGCCTCGGCTTCTTCCGCTTGCCGGTCAGTCCGAAATCCTCGGTGTTGCGCTCAGCGGAGCGGGACCGTCCATCCTCATCGTGATCGACTCGGTCAAAGAGCTTGACCGAGTTTTTTCGTCGATTCACACAGCGCTGAGCGGTTTGTCGGAGCCTGAACTGCGTGTTTGCCAGTTCGAGCTTCTCGGCGCTCGCGACGCCTTGAGTCGGAACTTCCCTTGATTTTGTGCAGATTCAAGCGATTCGCGTCCATTTGGCTCACAGACCCCAGATGGGGTTATCTATCAAATAACAGGGCATTTAGTGCAGTTGGCGACAATGTCAATCACCACTTCTATGATTACCGTGGCTATTACCTAAGTTTGCTTGCTATTCGGCACGGGAACCCCTACATTCGCTCCGTGGGCAGTTCTGGGGGAGGGCTGCTCTAGCGCCCGAGATCCTTAACAGGATCCGGGCGCTTCTAATTTGGCCCATTGTTTTCAAGCGTTACCGCCACGGTTTTCCCTCATTCACTCGTCAGATTCATTCACCGTCAAATCGATTTTCGACCTTTTCGAATCTCAGTGGGATGATTCGGGAGGGAAGGGTGTCTGAATCGTGGCTTATGGCGTACGTTGCGACCAGAACGCGTGCATTGTCATCTCATACAGGGGCGGGTTCCAAGTAGACTGGACGTAAGGAAGATTCCGCTAAGGAGGAACATGGCCGGGTTGGGAGTACTTGAAGTGAGCGATGCGACATTCGACCAGGAGGTGCTGCGCAGCGAGCAGCCTGTACTGGTGGACTTTTGGGCGGTTTGGTGCGGTCCTTGTAAGGCAATTGCCCCCGTCGTGGATACCCTTGCATCCACATACGCCGGAAAGCTGAAAGTCGCCAAAGTGAACGTGGATGAGAACGGCGCAACTCCATCCCGCTACGGAATTCGCGGCATACCTACTCTTCTGTTTTTCAAAGGCGGTAAGGTCGCAGACCAGGTTGTGGGCTATGTCCCTCAGAGCGTGATTGAAGAGAAGGTGCAGCGCCTGCTGGCCTGAGTCGCTCGTTTCCTTGCTATTTCGAAAGATCAAAGGCCCAGCTTCGAAGCTGGGCCTTTGATCTTTTGTTAGTTCAGAACTATCGATATTTGCGAAGAATGCCGAGCACGCGGCCTTGGATCGCGACTTCCGCGGCAGGCACGTAAATCGGTTCCATTTCCACATTCGATGGTTGAAGGCGGATGACGTGCCCTTCGGTATAGAAACGCTTCAGAGTAGTCTCCGCGCCGCGCACTAGAGCCACTACAATTTCGCCTTGCCGCGCTGTCCGGGTTCGTTCCACCAGCACATAATCCCCATTGATGATGTGCTCGTCTCGCATAGAATCGCCCCGCACTTCCAAAGCAAAGACATCTCGGTTACCTACAACATCGTGCAAAGAGATGCTTTCGGTGGTTTCGGTCGTTTCAACCGGCAAACCGGCAGCGATGCGCCCCGCTAAAGGGACTCGATCTGTCGAGCGGGTTCTTGAACCTGGCGGCAAAACATCGATCGAGCGACTCCGATTGTGCACACGGTCCAAATGCCCCTTCTTTTCCAGATTGGAGATATGTTTGTGAACCGTGGCTAGGCTCTTCAAGCCCATGCCCCGCGCAATCTCCTCAAAAGAAGGGGAATAGCCATTGCGCAATACGAACGTTTCAAGAAAATCCAGAATCTCTTTTTGCCTGCGTGTAACAGCCATGGGCGCATTATAGCGAACAAAAAGCGAATCGCAAGTCGTTTCTTTGCGTATTGCTCCTCGACTCGTCTCCCGAGAACCAAATCGGTCATCACCCCTAAAACACTAGACCCGGCGTTGCAACATGCCGGGCGCCGCGCGGTCAAGATCTGACCATCGATTTTCTTCCGACGAATCCCGGATCTGAACTCCAGCGCCGGCTTTCCCAATGCCGAATTTTGCGCTCACTCTTTTCCCTCGAATTGCTTGAGTTTCGTCTCACCCGGGCACATGTTGGAGATGCGCATGGAAGCCGGATGGCAATAAGCCTCCACGAGAGGGATCCGAATTCATCGAGAAACGGGAAGTCGCATGACGAGACTCTTAATTGCTGAAGATGACCGAGCATTGGGCACCTTTCTCCGTCGAGGATTCGAGACGGAAGGCTACCGGGTCAGGCTTGCAACGGACGGGGAAGCCGCAGTCGTCTCATTTCGCCAAGAGTTGCCTGACCTGACCATTCTTGATCTCAACTTGCCTGTCAAAGACGGCGCGCAGGTCTTGAACGAAGTGCGAGAAATCGATGAGGATCTGCCGATCTTAGTACTGACTGCACGCCAGGAAGTCGACATCCGAGTGCGCTGTTTCGACCACGGAGCCGATGACCTGATGTTGAAACCGTTCAGCCTCTTTGAGCTCCGTGCCCGTTGTCGCAAGTTACTTCGCCGCAAGCGGGAGGCGCGATTCTCTCTGCATCACGAGAATCTCGAATTGAATCGGCTGGATCACACGGTCACGCTGGCGGGTCAACCGGTTGAACTCACCAACAAGGAATTTGCTCTTCTTGAACGACTAATGCTCAATCGCGGGCAATGTGTGTCGAGGCCTGAGCTGCTGGATTCAGTCTGGAAATCGGACCGGACCCAGACCACCAACATTGTTGACGTGTATGTGAACTATTTACGGAAAAAACTTCTGGACCCACCACCAGGGAAAATGATTCGAACGGTGCGCGGGAAGGGTTACATGTTGCCAGTCGGAGATCCCGTTGCGATCTCAAAGGGCGCGGGAAAAGAAAGACAGTTCCTGCCCGAGATGAGCACCGTGGATCATTTAAGTGTAAAAGCAACAACTTTAATTGATTCTCTTGGAGCCTGATGATGGTAGCGATTCCGACCGCATGCAAAATGAATTCTCGCACCGCATTAATAGCCAGCTCGGATCTCTCCTTTCGCCAGCGTCTGCGCAAGACGCTATCTGGATTCCGCTGGAATGTGAGCGAAGCCGGCGGGGCAGCCGAGGCGTGGACAGAAGTGGAAAATTCTGTTCCCGAAGCAATGATCGTTGATGCTTGGTTGCCTGATATCGATCAACCGGAATTCCTGTCCAGCTTTCAGGCCAGATATCCCGGCGTCGATCTATTAGTTGCCGGCGGAGATGTCGTTCCGAACAACAGTCGGAGTCCACATCGCCAGGAACTACTTTACGCACTCAATCAAAGCCAGGATGCTGACACGGCAGCCAGTAATGCATCCTACATTCCCAATGGGAATGGAATTGCAAGACAGATCCACATGAAATCTCCAGATTCAGTTCGCTCCGACTCACTCGAAAAAGCTTCTCCCTCTCTCTCAGACGCAGCCAAGACAAGAAATCAACCGCCTGCAAGCCGCGCGGCATTGGAGCAGCGACTTCCGGAACTCATAGGTGATGCTTCGTGCATGTTGGAAGTGAGCCGCCGGATTCGCTTGGTAGCTCCGCGGAACACTCCTGTTTTGATTGAGGGCCCTACTGGCTCAGGGAAGGAGTTGGTAGCCGAGGCACTGCACCGTCTTTCATCTCGAAACCGCAAACCCTTCGTGGCCATCAATTGCGCCGCAATCCCGGAAGCGTTACTCGAGGCAGAGCTTTTTGGGCACACGCGGGGCGCCTTCACCGGAGCCGTGCAAGGCCGTGTGGGTCGAATTGAAGCAGCAGATGGAGGGACCCTGTTTCTTGACGAAATCGGTGAAATGCCTCTAGCGCTTCAAGCGAAACTCCTGCGGTTTGTCGAATGTGGGGAATTGCAGCGGATTGGTGACAATGAGTCTCTAAAGGTGGATGTGCGCATCGTGGCAGCAACACATCGGCCACTGGCGCAGCAGACTCAAACCGGCGCATTCCGCGCCGACCTCTACTACCGACTCGCTGTCTTCCTCATCCGTACACCTTCCTTGCAAGATCACATTGAAGATTTGCCATCGCTTGTCGCCCATTTTCTGACGCAAATGGGCCGTCAATCGCCCGTCAAGCAAATCGATTCGGCCGCTCTCGCGAAACTTGCAGCCCATTCCTGGCCGGGAAACGTTCGCGAACTCGAACATGTTTTGGAACGCGCTTCAATCCTTGCGGGAGATTCGGTTACTTTGACATCTCTCGAAATTGATTTTGGAACGACCGTTAACTAACTGGCGTCACGGCTAACCCTCTTGGGTAAATCGCGAAACAAACGCTTACCAATGGATGCAATAAAGGACATGGAACTGCCGATTAGTACGCGACTGAGCGAGCAACTAACTCGATATCTCGATCTTGCGGCGACCCAGGCCAAGTTGACAGCAGTCAATATGGCAAACATCGACACGCCGGGCTATCGCGCGATTGGAATGGACTTCAATGCCGAAATGCAAAATGCTCTTCAGTCTGTTGATTCGCGCGAGCCTTCGTTCCCCGCCCACGTTACTCTCACGGAGGGCCTCGTAGCCCGTCCTGACGGAAACAACGTTTCGATGGATCGTGAGGGCATGAACTTGGCGGAATCACAATTGAAATTCAAGACCGGCATAGCATTGCTGCGCCAAGAGTATCAGCGCGTGATGGACGCGATCCACGCAGACGGCAAGTAGAGTGCAGGGGCAGGAGAACTCGATGAATTTTTTCGCAATCATGGACACGTCCGGTTCAGCGATGCAGGCCGAACGCATGCGAGCCGAAGTCGTCGCAGCGAACATGGCCAATGCGGAGACGACGAGAACCTCTGCCGGCGGTCCATATCGTCGTCAGATGGTGGTTTTTGCTGCCAATCAAGGCGATGCAACCCTCGCAGACACGTTCAACGACCAAGGTAATGCGAACCTTCAATCCGCCTCTGCGGCAACCGCATTTAGCACTGCGGGACCAGCCAGCGTTGCTCCCGGAGTCCGCATCGACCAGGTCGTAGAAGACACTGCACCACCGCTAAAACGCTACGACCCGGGACATCCAGACGCTGGACCAGATGGATACGTTGAATATCCAGATATCAATCCGCTCACAGAGATGGTGGATTTAATGGGCGCGACACGTGCTTACAGTTTGAACGGATCGGCGGTCCAAGCGGAGAAGAACATGATTGCTTCCGCTCTGGAAATCGCGAAGAGCTAAGTAGCTCCTGTTTCTGGAAAGCCAAGGGAGTAGACGTGATGATTGATACGGCAGGAATTGGATCCGCGATTTCAATGAAGGCCGAGGATGGCTTCGAACCTTCGGCTGCGAAATCGGCCAGCAAGGCTCCTTTCGAAGGGCTCTTCCAGGAAGCAGTCGGCCAGATCGATCATTTAGAGACTCAGGCTCGCGGCGCAGTCGATGGTCTGATGACCGGCACCGGCGTCGACGTTCACCAGGCGATGATCGCTACGCAAAAGGTCAGCATGGCATTTGAGCTTGCGCTCGCCGTTCGAAATAAAGCAGTCCAGGCCTATCAAAGCGTCATGAGTTTGCAGTTTTAAGACACGGAACAACCTACGGAAACGATGGCGAGTCTAGCGACACAACTTGAGCGGAGTGCAACCACCTCACCAGCCACGATTTCGCCCGGCCCCGGCCCGATGACCTCACTGATGCGAGGCAAGGCGCTTTGGGTGTCAATGTCCTCAAAACAACGCATTTGGACGTTGACGTTGATTGCGCTTATCTTTGGGCTCAGTGGGTACGTTGCCTGGTATGGGTCGCGAACCGATTGGCGCACACTTTATGCCGGTCTCGACCCAGACGATGCGCGTCAAATTGGATTGCTCCTTACGCAAGCCCAGATCCCTTATGATGTCGCAGCAAACGGCACGGAAGTCCGCGTGGCAGCGCCGCAATTGGATAAAGCACGCCTTATTGCAGCCGCCAAAGGTGGCGTAAAGAGCGGACGTATGGGTTTCGAACTCTTTGACAAGCCGAATTGGGTTGGTTCGGAGTTTGACGAGCAAGTGAACTTTCAACGTGCACTCGAGGGAGAGCTCGAGCACACGATTGGCACTTTGGCAGATATCGATTCGGCGCGAGTCCATCTAGTTGTGCCGCATGAATCACTTTTTCGAGAAGAAGAGCGACCGGCCAAGGCCTCTGTTGTGCTCAAGCTCCGCCATGGCACGATGGCTGACGGAGAGGCTGACTCGGTGCGCAATCTCGTCTCTTCCGCAGTCGACGGCTTGAGTCCAGACAGAGTTGTCCTCGTAGACGCTGCCGGGCGACTACCGCTTGGGCCGAAGACCGAGGAAGCGTTGCATTTTAATGCGGAACGCTTGCTTGAAGAAAAGCTGATCTCTACCTTGGAATCTGTGGCGGGAATAGGAAATGTGCATGCTTCGGTGACACTTGACTACGATCAAGCTGCAACCGACGAAACCGAGGAGACGTACAACCCGGATCGGACCGTGACACTTTCCATGCAGCGAACCGAACAAACCAGTGGCGGCCAGCCAGTTGCTGCCGGAATTCCTGGGACTGCATCCAATGCTCCTAACTCTCAGTCGTTGCCCGTCTATCCGAAATTGACGTCGCCGCTTGAAAGTTCGAAGTCGGAATCCGGGACATATGGGGTTTCCAAATCGGTTCGACATACGGTGCTTGGCCCTGGCCGCGTACATCGTTTGACCGCCGCCGTAGTGGTGAATGATCGACTCGTCCATGCCGCCTCGAAGAGCTCGTCAGCGCAATGGCAGCCGTGGACGCCAGAACAGTTACGAGGTCTCACGGCACTGGCGCAGGCGGCGGTTGGCTTCGATGCAAACAGGGGCGATGTTCTGTCAGTCGAAGATCTCGCGTTTGACGCAAATCGCCCATCGCCGTCGCCTTCCGCCGCCGAAAGGATGGTCAATACGGTCGAGAGCTTTCCAGCTCTCACCAAAGCACTTTCGTTTCTCTTAGCTCTTACCGCAGTGGTGTTCTTGGTGGTCCGTCCAGCGTTGGGCCTGGCCGCGCGATCGATAAAGGAAGACGGTTTGAGCACGGGAAAGCTTGGGGGCAGTCGTTCGAATGCTCTCGCAGCTCTTCCCAGCGCAGAGGCGCCGGCGGTTGATCCCGAACGAGTCAAGGCCCATGAGGTATTCGAGCAAGTTACAGACCGCTTGAAACATCAGCCGGCACAGAGTTCAAGACTGATTCAAAGCTGGATTCACTCAGAATGAGCGAATTCAACCGGCGTCGCATCGATTCAAGACTGTGAGATGCATGTTGTCGAGGAGATTTGGGATAGTTTAGAGGACGCGCACTTGGCAGAATTGGATAGCGAGCTCGGTCTTGAGAAACGCCGCACCTTAGAGGGTTTGACGGGGGCGCGAAAAGCAGCGGTCCTCCTCATGGCGGTCGGAGAAGATCTTGCAAAGGAGCTCCTTCGTGCATTGCCTGAAAGCGATGTGCAAAGGCTGACGGAAGAGCTTGCTGACCTTCGCGGCATCACTCCCGAGGTCTCAAACGAAGTCGTGCAAGAGTTTTGGGAGATGCTCGAGACGCAACACTTCATGGTTCATGGCGGACTTGATTACGCCTCGCGCTTGTTGACTGACACTTTTGGAAAAGAGCGGGCAGACGATCTGTTGTTGCTGGTCCGGCGTTCGCAGGACGAAGCCCAGGGAAATCTCGCAAAGCTACAACGGACCGATCCGCAACAACTCGGCAAGCTGCTTGATGCTGAGCATCCCCAAACGATCGCACTTGTTCTGGCTCATCTAGATCCCAAACGCGCCTCCATGGTACTCGACAATCTGAATGAAGAACGCAAAGTGATTTCCATTCGCAGACTGGCAGAGATGCGTCAATTTTCGCCGGAGATGGCGCAAAAGGTGGCACACATCTTGCACCGCAGGCTTGAAAACGTGGGTGACACCGCACGCAAAAGCTATTCGGGATACAAGGCGGTTGCCGACTTGCTTAATCGGCTGAACGCCGAGGAGTCGAAGAAGATCCTCGAATCGATAGAGGAGACACAGCCCGAATTGGCCCTCAGCATAAGAAATCTAATGTTCACGTTTGAAGATCTTCTTACTGTGCCACCGGCAACGATTCGTGAGATTGTGGCCGGAGTTGACAAGCGCCAGCTGGCCTTGGCATTGCGAGGCGCAAACGAAGAATTGCGCGCGCAGATCTTCAAGGCCATGAGCTCGCGAGCCGTGGAAATGCTTAAAGAAGATATGGAAGTACTTGGACCTGTACGTTCACGCGAGGTCGCCCAGGCACAACAAGAGATCCTGAACCTGGCTCGCAGGCTCGAAGCTGAAGGAAGAGTGATTTTGAAACTCGAATCTGGAGACGAGATGCTGGCCTGAATCCAGCATCGAGAAGCTTTCGAGGCATGATTTGATGCAGCGTTGGCAGAAGGGATCCGCCCAATGGAAGGTACGGTTGAAGGCTTTGTGTATCCCTCAAGACAGTCCTCTAAAATACTCGACTGGACTGGATTAAAGTCGCTGGGGTTGAATCAATTCTCAGAACTCGCCGGAGAGGACCATTCGCCAGCCCAAGTTGAGGACGCTGGGGATCAAGCGGCACGGGAAGAGCAGTTGAACAAAGAGCGGCTCCGTAGTTTTGAGTTGGGAAGATCCCAAGGACGCACAGAGGGGCAGGCGGCGGAGAGGAACAGATTACGTTTGGAGCGTGCTGAAGAGCACAAGCAACACGCAGAGATGCTTGCCGGCTGGATTGTCGATCTTTCCAAGACACGGGACGTCTATTTTCAATCCGTCGAACATAAAGTCGTCGAACTGGCACTCTCAATCGCAGCAAGAATTCTGCGACGTGAAGCGCAAATGGATCCACTACTATTAACGTCCGCAGTCCGAGTCGCCCTGGGTCAACTCGCGAAGGAAACCTCCGTTCAACTCTACGTGCCGGAATGCGATCTCGTCCTATGGAGAGATTCGATGGCACACGCCCCTGACCTGCCTGTACGGCCTCAGGTCCTTGTAGGAGAGGGAATGAAAGTCGGTGATTGTGCAATGAGTTGTGAGATTGGCTCAGCAGATCTGAGCATTCGCGCCCAGCTTGAAGAAATTCAACGGGGCTTTTTTGGACCGATCATGTCCGACCATGACACCGAAAGGAGCGGCACCGGGCCTCGGTTTGTGCGCACTTCGGAGGGTCCTTCGTAATGGCGCTTCTCGATCGATACAAAGCCATTGTTTCGACAATAAATCCATGGCACTGGGTTGGGCGAGTGGTTGAATCCGTTGGGCAGACCATTGAGTCCGCAGGTCCTCGTGCTTCGGTCGGCGAGTGCTTGGAAATTCACGACCAGTTTGGCAAGGCGCACTCTGCGGAGGTCATTGGTTTTCGCGGCTCCAACGTGCTTTCCATGCCGGTCGATACCTCCGAAGGTATTCGATTTGGCGATACAGTGACCGCTCTAGGCAGGCGTCCACAGATCGAAATTGGCGATAAGTTGCTTGGCAGGGTCTTGGACGCCGATGGTAGCCCGATTGACTCCCAAGGCCCCCTCTCCCGGCAGAAACCCGCGGCAATTGAGGGACTGGTTCGTTCACCGCTGGACCGTGCTCCGATTCGCGAATCACTCTCCACTGGAATTCGAGCCATTGACGGCCTGCTGACGGTGGGCCGCGGGCAGCGAATCGGAATATTTGGCGGGTCAGGAGTGGGGAAGAGTACGCTGATCGGCATGATGACACGCAATACAGAAGCCGACCTGACCGTTGTGTGCCTGGTCGGCGAAAGGGGAAGAGAAGTCGGCGAATTTCTCGATGAGTCGCTCGGAGAAGCCGGCCGGGCGCGCTCCGTGGTCCTCGTGGCAACCTCGGATCAATCTCCTTTGAAGCGTCTCCGGGTTGCTTCAGCCGCAACGGCGATCGCAGAGCATTTCGCAAATACGGGACAAAATGTTCTTTTGGTTTTGGACTCGCTCACCCGTTTCGCTATGGCAGCTCGCGAAATCGGCCTTGCCGCGGGAGAGCCACCAACATCGAAAGGGTACACGCCCTCCGTTTTCACAAAGTTGGCAAAGCTGGTCGAGAGGGCAGGCAACTTTCGGACCGGCTCGATCACCGCTTTCTATACGGTCCTCATGGAAGGAGACGATCAGCAGGATCCGCTCGTTGATGCTGCGCGCTCACTCCTTGATGGACATATCGTTCTTGATCGGAAACTCGCGGCAGAGGGCTGGTATCCTCCAGTTGCCGTGCTGGATTCGATCAGCAGGCTGATGCCGTCCGTCACTGAGCCAGAGCAGCGTGAGCAGGCCTCACTTTTACGGCGGATCCTTTCCGCTTACGCGCATTCTGAGGACCTTATCCGAATTGGCGCTTATAAACCGGGCACCGATCAGGACCTTGATCGCGCACTCAAGGGAAAAGAGGCCGTGCGCGCTTTTCTGACACAATTGTCGACAGAGAAATGCACTTTGAGCGATTCCCGACACGGGTTGGCCACGCTCGCTGCGGAGATTTGAGAAGTGACCCTTTCGTCGAGATTCGAAAGACTGCTTCAAGTGAGACTGCTGAGAGAAGAGCAGCTACGTTTGTCCTTGCACCAGGCATCCGTGGAACTTGAAGGCCTGAGGCATCGCCTGGCCTCTGTTTATGCAGACTGCAACGCCGCTTCGCTCCGGTTCATGGTGGGCGCCAATTCCGAGGATCCAACGGATCGATTCTCTGGGATTCAAGAAAGGGAACTTTTCGTGCGCCTCGCAGAACTCCTGAAAAACCAGATCACGCATGTGGAGAATAGGATTCACGCCGAGCATAAGGCTCTCGTCGTTGCCTATACGGAGCGCAGACAAAGTGAGGTGCTGATCGAGAATTCGAAGATCCGGAAGGACCAGAACGATATCCGGAAGTCTCAGAAAGACTCGGATGACCGGCATCGGATTCAGTACGCCTCATCAAAGAAAAACGTTCGATGATGTGCGCCGTTCGATCGACGGGTAAGGCCCTTAAGTGCCCGATCACGACCCATCTTCTCATTCTGAGTCACATTCCCACGCCGCACCCTCCTTTGGTGTAAAAGTTAATTCATAGAAAATCTCTAACTCTTCATCAGGCCGATCGGCAAGTGTCTTGCATTCAAGACAGACATGCTGCTTGCACCCCGGACGAACGCTTCAAATGAGGGCTCTGCACGATACGTTCAAAGTGGCCCTGACCTGACAGCTTTATCCGGAACCGGCCGTTTTATCTATGAGTTGAACGGACAATTTTCCGGCAATCCGCAGATTCGAGGTCAATGGCAGGCGTTTTGGACAGGTGCCGACATTCCGGAGAGTATTCAACAAGACGTGATCCAAAACTCTGGCCGTGCATTGGTTTCCGCCTTCCCGGTCAAGGCTTCGCGGAAGCCTTCAGAGAACGCAAATCAGCACACGAACACGAAGTCGCTCAGAATTGAGGTCGGAGGGAATAAGCGCTCCCCAGGCAACTACGAGATTCTTGATGTAGCGCAGCGCAGCATCGCTGACGCGAATACTTCGAACCTCTCGACTGGGCTCGCTCCAAACGTTACATATCATCGCCTCACTGCCCCTGCAGGAGATCAAGCGCTTCACGGCCCCTCCGCATCGTCGAACGAATTCGAAAGCGATCAAACGGTTTTGCGAGAGGGCTCTGCCTCAGGGGCCGCATTCGCTGAAAACAATGGAATCAATGTTAATCCGCCCCAGATTGGCAATCATTCGACCGGTCAACAAGTAGCCCAAGCAAGACCTGACATCGGGCACGAAGCACTTTCAGAAACAATTTCTCCGGAACGGAAATGTTCGGATCACACTCGTCCGACAGCAATTGAGTCAACTGATCCTCGCACCTGCACACCCTCTCAAGATTCAGATCCGAACAATTCGAGTTCCACCGCTTCTAAGGCATTTCCTCCCCCCAGCCTGATTCAAATCGGACAAAGCCAAATCTCATCCTTAACTGCGGGCGATCCTAATCCCGTTAACGTCCCCTCTCCCGGTGCGGCCAGGAATTCTTCGAGGACGCAATCCGAGCCGTATGTAACAGACAAAGCTGAACGGAACAAGCGAGTGCCACAGCAGAGAATCACCGATCCATCCACGATCGAGTTTCGGTTCGCGGAACCTGGATTGCGCGGCCAAAGGCAGGCCGAAGTGAATCCCGCATGCCCGGTAGATGGGAAGGCAGATCCAGTAGTTCCGAGCGCGCACGATTCTTCATTTGAATTTGGGAGCCTGACTGTGCCCCAAACGTTCGGCGCATTGGACGAAACACCCGATAAGAGCTTTGCGGTCTGGCACCCCCTCAATTGTCATAGTGCTGAAGCGGGATATGAAGACAAGACCTTGGGGTGGATTTCTGTGAGCGCGCGTGCCGACGTGCAGGGAGTCCATGCGGTTCTCGCGCCATCCTCATCGCAATCCGCAACAGTGTTGAGCGGAAGTGTTGAGGAACTTCATTCCTACTTAAGAGAGAGCCATTCGCAAGTCGCGTCCATTCGTGTGAATTCTCCCGCCACGACAGATAGTCAGGGCCAAACGGGGTCGAGCGGTAACGATTCGGGGCGAAACGCTGAGAGTAGGCAATATCGCTCCTCGCCATCCTCGGGCTTCGTGAGCGAGCTCAGCCAGGGCAACAGCCAACCTTCACTTCTCGGAGTAGCCGACGAGAAGCACAACTACGAAGGAGTTTGTTACGTGTCTGTCTATGCATGACAAAAAACCAGGACCTGGAATCTGGTCTGCAAGCTGCACCAACACTCCATGTGAAACTGCCACAGCAAAGAGGGATTATGACGATAGTATCCGGGATTTTTAGTAAAGCGGACTCCGCTTCGGAAGCATCAGCGATGCACCGGATGGACGCAGCTCCTTCCAGTTCAAGTTCATCGAATAGCGATTCGGCAACGATTTCATCCAATGATTTTCTAACCCTGCTGGTGACGGAAATGCAAAATCAAGATCCAACGGCCGACACCGACCCGAACGAGTACATCAACCAGCTCGTCAACGTGAACAGTCTCGAGCAGCTGATCTCAATCAACCAGACGCTCTCCGCCGCTCTTGGAAGCACCGCCAGCTCACCTGACGTGAGTCAACAGGCTACCAATTCCGGAGTCTCTTCTGCTTCGGCTCAAGTCGCTAATTCCGGAACGATTTTCGGCTCATCATCGACGGTGAACCCCTCTTTGCCTCAAACGAATGGAAATCTCAGTGCACCCCCTCCGAACGCTGCTGCGGATCGCATTGCTCATGCCTTGAGTGGAAGATCAGGGGTTCTTTAATTTACTGCAGGCCTCTTCTTGTCCTGCTAAACAGATTTAACGCGGCCATATCAGTCGCTCGAACAGGTTGATGCATAGGAAGGTTGTCATGGCAAGTTTCTCAATCCCTCTTACAGGTCTCAACGCGGACTCAACGGCTCTAAACACGATCGCAAACAATCTGGCCAATATGAACACAACGTCGTTCAAGTCGGAGTCCACCAGCTTTTCGGATCTTTTCTACCAGCAAATTGGAAATGCGGGGTCAGGAGACCCCATCCAGGTTGGCGCGGGGGTGCAGGTGGCCGCGAACGAAACGGACTTCAGTCAGGGTTCCATCAGCTCAACGGGAACCGCTACAGATGTCGCCCTCAATGGCAACGGGTTCTTCGTTGTCGCAGACGGAATGGGCGCATATGACTACAGCCGCGCCGGAGATTTCACGCTCACGTCTACCGGGCAGCTCGTTACAACGGATGGGTTGAATGTCATGGGCTATCCAGCAACCAATGGCATCGTCAATACGAATGCGCCCCTCGCCGCGATCAATATTCCTGTTGGCCAAGTCCAGCAACCACAAGCCACTTCTTCACTGAACCTGACCGCGAATCTGGATGCTACGGCTACAGCCGGCACCACGTTCCCGGGGCAGGTCACTGTCTATGATTCGCTCGGCGTCCCTCATATCGCGACAATCACTTTTACTGAGACCGCAGCCAACACATGGAACTATTCGGCTGCATTGCCCTCCGCCGACTTTGCCTCCGGACTTTCAACACCCATTACCGGATCCCTGGCCTTCGATTCGAGCGGAAACCTTGCCTCCACCACTTCGGGCGGGGTCACCACTCCGGTAGGAACGGCTGCCGGAGACACAGGCGCCATTCCACTCATGTTTACGGGTCTTGCCGATGGCGCGACAGACCTGCACATGAATTGGAATCTGCTTGACGCCGGTGGTTCGCCGACGCTCAGCCAGGTTAATGCATCTTCGGCCGTCTCGGCGACTACCCAAAACGGCTTCGCACCGGGGCAATACGAAAGCTTCACGATCGGCTCGGATGGCACTGTCACCGTTACCTATTCGAACGGCCAAAAAGAGAACGTTGCGCAGTTGGCTTTGGCGAACGTAACGAATGAACAGGGGCTTCAGAAACTCGGCAATGGCGACTATGCAACTACGCTCGCGAGCGGGACGGCGTCCGTCAGCACGTCGGGATCAGCGGGTCTCGGGGCCATGCAAGATGGTGCCCTTGAAGGATCGAATGTCAACATTTCCGCAGAGTTTTCTGATTTGATCATTGCTCAGCGAGCCTTTGAGGCCAACTCGAAAGCTGTCACCACGTTCGATACAGTTACCCAGGAAACCATTAACATGATCCATTGATCTTGGGGTCCGGCGGCGATTTGTTGCCGTTCCCGCCGGACCGATTCCTGCCGATTTCGGCGAAACTAGCAAAGGCGCCAATCATTTTCAGTTGATCTGCTGAGAATGAGCAAGCCGGAGTCTTCAATCCGGCTTTTGACGCCGGTTTGGAGAAACCTCAACGAAGAGTCCTCTGCCTTGCGCCAAGGTTTTTCCATCCGCGCAGAAAATGCGCGCTTCTGCCCAATGTTTCCGGCCCTCGCTGGCTGTGACGATCCCCTCCATTCGAATCTGCGCGAGAGAGGGGACGGGGCGCTTGTAATCGATCTCAAGGTGTCTCGTCATGGCTGTCAATCCTTTCGCTCGTACAGCCTTGCTCATCGTTTCATCCAGCAGGGTCGCGATGATACCTCCGTGCAAATAGCCGGGATGCCCTTCGAATTCCTCTGCGATCCTGGCATCGCAGACAACACTTCCATCCGGCGCAAGAGAGAATTCCAGCCTCAGACCTTTCTGATTTGAATCACCGCATCCGAAGCAGAGATTTTGTGCACTGTGCACAAGCGGCGTCAGGTCGCCAAAATGCGGTTTCATGCTTGTTCACCCCCTGCACTCAAGACCTGCGCAAAGACTTCTGTATCCACATTTCCGCCCGTAAGCACCATTCCTACCTTTAGACCCGTCAGCGTTGCTCGTTCTTTCAGAATTCCAGCCAAAGACGCGGCAGCAGCCCCTTCCGCGACATTGTGTGTGTCTTGATAAAGTGCGAGCATAGCCTGTACGATTTCGTCTTCGCTTACCTCGACGATTCTTGCCACGTTTTGCCAGATAACTTCCATGGCCTTCTCATTTGGCTTCCTGCAGGCCAGCCCGTCGGCAATACGGGTGAGTGAAGGCGCATCAACCACCCGATTCTGCGCAAAACTGAGTGCGTAAGAAGGAGAGTCTGCTGCGACAACTCCGATGATCTCAGTCTCCAGGCCAAGTGCATTCCGCGCAGCCGACATGCCGGAAATGGATGAACCTAATCCAACCGGGACGTAGACCCTTTCGAGTTTCGGCGCTGCGTTCAAAAACTCGAGTGCATACGTCGCAGTGCCTTCGACGAGGCACGGGTGAAAAGAGTCCACAAAGGCATAGGCGCGCTCTTCGGCCAGCGACTGCGCATATTCCAGAGACTCCTGAAAATCCTGACCGTGCTCGATCAATTCAACACCCTGTGCCAGCATAGCCCGATTCTTTTCCCGACTGTTTCCACGGGGCACGACAATCGTGGCATGCAAGCTGCTCAATCGCGCAGCCATGCCTACACCTTGCCCATGGTTACCGCGAGTCGCCGCTACGACACCCTTGAGTTGCGGTTGTTCACGTTTCAGCCAACCGATATAGACCAACGCGCCCCGCAATTTGAAGGCGCCAACCGGCGTGTGATTCTCATGTTTAATCCAAACTTCGGTTCCTACCCGTTGGTTGATCAGTGGCCATGAGTACTGAGGGGTAGGCGAGATATACCGGTATACGATGTCCTGCGCAGTTTGGATTTCGCCAAGAGTTGGAAGATTCATGGATTCAGCATATCGGAAGCAAGTTGTTCTTAGCGATCGCAAGGGTTTTGGTTCGAAGCGAGTCGTGCGACTAAAATTGAACACAATGAAGCCGAATCCCTCTGCCTCCGCGCTCCTTGTTGGCGCATGGATTTCTACTTCCATTTTGGTGTCGATCGCAGCGTGCAGGCACGCTCCGCCGCTTTCAGAGCCAGAAGCGGAAGGGAAGCATCTCTACTCGGTTCGGTGCGCGCATTGCCATGAAGAGAATGACCTGCAATTGAAAAAGGTTCCTCCGAACCTGCGCAGCATATTTAGCCGAACAACCTTACCGAGCGGCGCTCCCGCAACCGACTCGGAAGTACGACGAGTCGTCCTGGCGGGCAGGGGACTGATGCCCGCATTCAGTGGCCGATTCACCGACGAGCAAATGAAGGATCTAATCGCCTACCTGCACACTGGACTTCGCTAGGGACTTCACGACGGAGAATTCCTTTGTCCGCTTCGTTGGTTCTCATTCGTAGCGAATTGCGATCATTGGGTCCACGCCGGCTGCGCGCTTCGCAGGCAGTGCGCAGGCCAGCCCCGCAACGATCGCTAACGTGATCGCGGAACCTACCAGGAGCAGAGGATCGCGAGAGCTTTCGGCAGCCCAGGCCGCGAGAACGCGATTGAGGGCCAGAGTCAAAACAAGTCCAGCGGCAATCCCGATCGCAACCGTAGTCAACATCGAACGGAACACTATCCTGAGAACGTGACCGGGCTGAGCGCCAAGAGCAATACGAATTCCGAATTCATTTGTGCGTTGCACGACGGTATAGGACACGACACTGTAAAGGCCAACAGATGCCAGAATCAAAGCAAGCGCGGCAAACGCGCCAAACAGCCATGCAACAAGTTGGCCTCGGGCCCACTCAGGCGTACGCGAGATCCAATGTTCCAGGTCCCGCACATCGCTGCCGGTCTGTTGATTGTGGTCGACCGAATTTACCTTTTCCCGGACACTATGCAGCAATGTGAGCGGAGGAACATCCGACTTCACAAGCATTTGGGTATACATCCCCATAGCAAAGGTGTACGGGGCGAAGCCTTCGGGTAAGATCGGCTTCGAGAGACCGTCATCAACTTTGTCGGCAACAATACCGATAATCAGGACACCTCCTTCGCTGCCCGGCGCAATCAACCGATACGGCGGTGCGGATGTCAGCTCCGGCAACTTGATCGTGTGCCCAATGGCATCGCCATTCGGAAAGTATTTTCGCGCGAACGATTGATTGACGACCAAGAGCGGCGCTCCGCGGTCACTTTCCGTCGCATCCCAAATTCGTCCTTGAAGCAAGGGAATATGCAGAGCCTGGAAGTACTCGAGGCTGACCATGTTGAAGCGGATAGAGAGATCCTCTGTTGAGGGTTTGCCAACCACCTGAAACTTCGTCGAGAAACCGTTCGATGGGGGAGTTGCATTGCTTGAAACCGCGACAGCGGTTGCGCCCGGGACCTCGGCTACTGCATCATGCAAACGTTCAAAATACGCCTTGCGCTCGGCCCAGGTCTTGTAGGTACCATCATGAATCGGAATTCCAACAGACATTACATTGTGTGGGTCGTACCCAAGGTTGGTGCGCGCCACATGAAGAAATCCCTCGATCGACGCGCTCGCTCCAGAGAGCAGGAGAAGGGTAAGCGCAATCTGTCCTCCGATCAGAGTGTTATGAAGCTTTCTGCCGCTGACGCTGGTGGTAGTCTTGCGAGTGCTCGCTTGCATTATCTGGCTCACTTCGGGATGCGAGAGCTGAAGTGCGGGCCAAAGGCCAAATAGAATTCCCGTCGTGAAGGCGGCGGCAATACAAAACACAAGGACTGGAATATTGATCTGGATCGCGGCCTCGTGAGGGAATGAGTATTCAGGCAAATTGGCCACGATTGCAGACAGCGATTTGTATGCCAAAACCAGCCCAATTGCGGCTCCCGAAACGGAAAGGAGGACCGACTCCGTGAGCAATTGTCGGATGATTCGTCCTCGGCTCGCTCCGATGGCCGATCGCACGGCGAATTCACGCTCGCGTGCCGTCGCACGGGCAAGCAGAAGGATCGACACGTTGCCACATCCAATGAACAGGAGTAGTGCAACCGCGCCGAAGAGCAGATAGAGCGTGCCGCCGAGTTGCTTAATGAAGTCTTCGTTCAATCCGACCACGTGGAGACGAATCGGAATTTGTGGGAAATGTGAAGGACTCTCTTTGGCAAATTGCCGAATTAGAGGTTGGAGTGCGCCTTCTGCCTGGCTATGGGTCACTCCGGGCCTCATACGGATTCCGGCATAAAAGGAACGAACCGGATCAGAAGTGACCTTGAGCGGCAAATAAACGTCGCCGTCACCCCAGGCAAATCGTGAGGCCGCCACGCCGACAATGGTGTAGTTCTTCTCTACGAGCTGTATTGTTTTGCCGATCACCGTTGGATCGCCACGGAAGTGCCGCTGCCAGAATTTGTATCCCAGGACGGCAACCGGCTGAGGATCCTGTCCGTCCAAGGCGTCCGATGGCAAGATGCCTCGGCCCAAAGTCACGGGGACTCCAAGAAAATTGAAACCGTTTGAACTGAAGTAAACCGCTTGGACATCTTCGGGCAGGTCGCTGCCTGTGATGGTCAAGTTCCAGTCGTCTTCAAGGAACGTGTCCTCGACAACAGGGGACTTGCGGAGCAATTGCCATTGCGCCCCTGTCACGCCGAATCCATTCAGATCACCATTTGGAGCGATCAGACGCATGTGAATCATTCTGCCTGGGGCCGCATAAGGGTACGGATCGAGCAAGATTGCGTAGACGACACTGAACACCGCCGTCGTCGCGCCGATTCCAAGAGCGAGAGAAAGAACCGCGGTCAATGTGAAACCGGGCATTTTGACGAATTGCCGGATTGAATAACGCAGGTCCTGTAAGAGAGTCTTCACGGAGCGCTCCAGTCGGTGCGGGATTCTTCCTGGGACAGACGTCTTCGACGAAATCTACATTTCATTCAGCTGCACTCGGAGCGCCAATTGGATGCAGCGCCAAATCCTTGATTTCAGGCAATCCCTCATGTTCCCAGCATCTGTCTTTGTCCGTTTTCGCCGCTCCGTGTTCGCAAATGAACGGTTTGACAAGGGCTTCATGCCATTCCCGCCGGTTTGTCCCGTAAACCGCACCATGGACTATACTCAGGGTTGATATGGCATCCGAAAAAACCTTCTACCTTGAGACCTTCGGCTGCCAGATGAATGCCCATGACTCGGAGAAGGTGATTGGCACACTCCAGCAACAGGGCTACCGGCGCGTCGAATCAGAGGAAGATGCTGGGCTGATTCTCTATAACACCTGCTCGATCCGCGACAAGGCTGAACAGAAGGTTTTTAACCGGCTCAACGATTACAAAAAGCTCTACAAGCAAGGCAAGCGCTTCGGGGTTTTGGGCTGCGTCGCTCAACAGGAAGGCGAAAAGATCTTCGAGCGGGCGCCGTACGTTTCGCTGGTTTCCGGCTCGGCCTCCTATCGCAAATTGCCGGAGATGCTTGCGCGGCTTGAAAGCGGCGACTCACGGATTACAGGCCTCGATGATCGGCAGACCGACGAGACCTTCGAAACAGAATTCACTGCGCGCCAGAATCCCTACCGCGGATACATCACCATCATTGAAGGGTGCGACAAATTCTGTTCCTACTGTGTTGTCCCGTATACGCGAGGGAAAGAACGAAGCCGCGGTTCGTCATCTGTTTTGGCGGAAGCTCGGCGCATCGCGGATCAGGGGTACACCGAGATCCAGCTCCTGGGACAGAACGTGAACAGCTATCGCGATCCGGAAGGGAAGTCGAGCTTCTCAGAATTGCTCGCAGCCGTTGGGCAGGTTTCAGGGATCCGCCGCGTGCGGTTTACGACAAGCCATCCGCGGGACTTTACCAAGGACATTGTTGAAGCAATCGACGCTTATCCGAGCCTCTGCGATCACGTTCATCTCCCTGTCCAGTCAGGTTCGACCCGCGTGCTGAAGATGATGGCGAGGGAGTACACCCGCGATTGGTACCTTGAGCGGATTAGCTGGATCAAAAGCGCGAAGCGACCGATCTCTGTTTCAACCGACATTATTGTGGGGTTTCCCGGCGAGACCGCCGATGATTTCATTCAGACGATGGATCTGCTGCAGGAAGTGCAATACGACTGCGTCTTCGGGTTCAAGTACTCTCCGCGCCCAAACACACCGGCGCTCACCATGATCGATTCGATCCCGGACGCCGAGAAGGCCAAACGGCTTCAAGTCGCGCTCGATCGCCAAAGGGAGATTCAGAGAATTAACTATTCCAAACACTTAGGCGAAGTCATGGAAGTGATGGTTGAGAATCTAATCTCAGCACGAGGACAAATCGGAGCACGCAGCAGCCAGAACAAACCCGTGAATTTCACAACCACGCAGCCGATTGCGCCTGCGCCAGGAAGCTACGTTCAGGTTAGAATCACGGGGACGTTTCCGAACAGTCTTGTGGGCGAAGCGATCTGACGGTTAAGGAGGGCGACGTGGATATCGAGGTTCGAATCAGGGGTCTCATGATGGACCCGGCAACGAATATGCCCATCGTCGTCCTGAAAGACGTCGCCTCAGAGACAGTCATGCCCATATGGGTAGGCATCTTTGAAGCGAACGCGATCGCTATTGAGATCGAGAAAGTCGCTGCGCAGCGACCCATGACTCACGATCTGACCAGAAATCTTATTCAAAGCTTGAATGGTCAGCTGGAACGTGTAGTCATTACAGAGCTTCGGGATGATACGTTCTATGCAACTCTGTGGGTGCGCCAGGATGATCAGCCCGTTACCATCGACGCGCGGCCGTCGGATGCAATCGCACTGGCACTACGCGCCGACTGTCCGATTTACGTGTCGGAACAGGTGCTGCAGTCGGCCAAGCTCAATACGTCCGGGCCACCGGACGGTCCGACGGCCGAGCAGTTGCGCGGCTGGCTCGAAGGCCTGAACGACGAGGACATGGGCCGTTACAAGATGTGACCGCTCCGTGCGTCGGCAGGGCAGTGAATGTGCAATGGAACAGTCCATTCCGCGAAAGATGCCCTTATTTGCCTCTGTTTGTCTTTAGTTTACAGAATATCTGTTATCGGACATAGGATCTGCAGGCTGGATAGGCTACCCGCCGGCCCTCAGCGCCGGAACCTCGATATCAAATACAGAAGTCCCGAGAGGACGACGCTGACCAGGATCGACGTGCCGAGCGGAAAGTAAACGGCGAACGACCTCCCTTTTAAAGCAAGGTCTCCCGGCAAGCGCCCGAATGGAATGCCAAATCGATCCGCGAGCAAAAGAATTGCCCCGACGAAGATCAGTAGAGCGCCGACGGCCAGGAGGCCTTTCCCGAGTTCGTGCATCTTGGATCTCCGCCTTGTTGCGCTAGGATACTAGGACGGTTGAGCCGACGCAGGACTCGCCCAGAGGATCGACTTTGCCCGTTTTGACCATGATCGCAGGCGTCCTTTCGATCGCCATTGTGCTGCTCGATGCCTTCCAGACCATCATCCTGCCGCGGCGGGCGATGGGACATTTTCGGATTACGCGGATGTTTTATGCGCTGACCTGGGGTCCCTGGGCCTTTATTGCCGGCCTGCCGCACGATCCACGAAAGCGTGAAACGGCGTTCAGTTTTTACGGACCGCTTTCGCTTATCTTTCTGCTGATCATCTGGGCTACGGGAATGGTGATCGGCTTCGCGCTGATTTTCTACTCGCTTGGAACCCCGTTTCATGACGGGCTTCGATTCCCTCCCTTCCGCACAGATCTTTACGTAAGCGGAACAACGATTTTTACCCTGGGCCTGGGCGATGTTACGCCGCAGACGGCAGCGGCCCGGGTGATGACCATTCTGGAAGCCGGAACGGGCTTCGGATTTCTCGCCGTGGTGATGGGCTACTTCCCTGTCCTGTACGGCGCATTCTCACGGCGGGAAGTGAGTATCGCACTGCTGGATGCCCGCGCGGGCTCGCCGCCGACCGCTGCGGAGCTGATGCGGCGCCATTCGCACGATGGCGCGGAACAGGCGCTGACCCAGTTGTTGATGGAGTGGGAGCGTTGGTCGGCAGAACTGCTGGAAAGCCATATCTCCTATCCGCTTCTTTGCTATTTCCGATCGCAGCACAATAATCAGAGCTGGATCAGTGCCCTGACTTCCATTCTGGATACGTCGGCGCTGCTGATCGCCGGCGTGCGCGGGCATGAGGCTCGGCAGGCACAGTTGACGTTTGCGATGGCAAGGCACGCGATGATCGATTTGTCGCAGATCCTGTCGCTGAAGCCGAACACGACTGCGCCCGATCGGCTGCCCGTGGAGCGTTATGAAGAACTCTACAAATTGCTCTGTGGCAGCGGAGTGAGTGTTTGCCGGGACAATGATTCCTACGAACGCCTGAAAAATCTTCGCTCGATGTATGAGGGCTACGCAGAGGCGTTGAGCGACTTCCTCCGCATGCCGCTACCCCCGTGGATTTCTGAGCGGAAGCGCGTAGACAGTTGGCTGACCGTGGCGCAGGTGCGAGCGAAGACAGAGGCGGCCAACCAGGGCCAGAGCTCGGCAATCCCTGTTCTTGAATCTCATCCGGCGAATCCGTCCCTGGCCGAACAGCACCACGACTTTTGAGATACAGGAGCCCAGGGAACGAGGGACTAACGCAAGTTGTCACAGCTTCACAGTTTCACAGTCCGGGAGAGGGGTTGGCGGGTTGGGCCGAGCCGGCCGATCGAAGCCGCGTTTGATCCAGTCGAATTTTCGTGGGCCCGAATTGCGATTTTATGAAGCGGTATACCCCCCGGGGGGTAGGGGGAGGGGGGGGTACCACTTTTGGCCCTTATCCTGAACATTCCCGGTTGGTTAGCGCTAAAAAAGTGCGTTCTAAACCGGGGTTATACGCACATTTCCTACAAAAAGAAAGCGGCGACCCGGATTGGGATCGCCGCTTCTTATTTTCTACTGCTGAATCCAGTCTACGCGTTGGAGGTGTATTGGACTGCAAGGGCGGGCGAGGAATTCGAATCGTTGGTCATGGCCGTGGACCATTTTGGGAATGGGGAAAACCGAGGAAGAGAGTCGGCAAGGGTAAGGAGTCGGCGCCCTACCTGCTCGCGCCTCGAAAAGAACGCGATGAACGGGGCACTCCTTCTTCCTTCTGAGTGCGGATCTTGGCGGCGCTTGACCGGTGCACCTGCCCCGGCCCTCTACGATCTGAGGGGCGCGGGGCCGGATCGCGCTAGTTGCGGATGTCTGCGAGGAGGGCTTCGACGTCCGCTTTCTGTTCGGCGTTGAGCGGCAGCAGGGGTAAGCGCGGGTAGCCACCGTAGTAGCCGTTGAATTCGCACGCGTGCTTCACTCCGGGCACACCGTACTTGCCCGCGACTTTTTGACTCGCTTCGGCGATGCGTTGCTGCTTTTCTGCGGCCAGCTCGAGGTCGTGGTCTTTCCATGCCAGGTAGACTTCCTGGCACGCCTGGGGTGCTGGGGCGGCAAAACCGAGAATGACGCCCGAAGCGCCGGCTTGCATGGCGTCGAGAATGATGGCGCCCGAGCCGGAGAGAACCTGAAAGCCGACTTCCCTGCTCCGGGTTTTGATGGCCGGCTGCGGCGGCGCGGTCGCAATGGCCGATCCGCCGGCGAGTCCTTCAGCCGACACGAAGGTTGATGACTCAGCTTCGCGGCTGGCCGGCTGGAGCATGCGCGCGGTGACCGCTTCGAAGATTGGTGTGACAGTCACGGTGCGACGCGGGGTGTCTTTTGTGGCGGCGACGGTCTGCTGGATGCGATCGAGGCTTCCGCTCGAATCCTTGATGCCGATGATGTTGGGATGTTGCGCGAGTTCGGCGATCATTTCGATAGGAATGTCGTAGGGCACGCAACGCGGCATGTTGTAGAGGAGAACGGGCAGCGGCGAGCGGTCGGCGACGCTGCGATAGAAGCCGCTGATGGCCTGGACCGACATGTTGGACAGGTAGTAGGTGGGGGTGCGAACGAGGACCGCGTCGTATTTATATTGGGCTGCGAGATCGGCGCGTTCGATGGTCGACTTTACGCTTTCCTGGCCGATGCCGGCGATGAGGACCTTCTGGGGCGCAGTGGCTTCGGCTGCGACTTTGAGAACGTCGCGTGTCTCTTCGTCATTGAGCGTGACTGCTTCTCCCGTGGACCCGAGCACGACCATTCCTGCGAGGAGGCTGCGCGAGTAGCGCGCGAGGTTGGCTTCGAGCTTGCGAAAGTAGATGCGCTCGTCGGGGTAAAACGGGGTGGTGATGGCAGCGAAGACGCCTTCGATGAGCATGGTTCTATTTTAGAGGCGAAGCGGCGTTTCCCGGCGGGTGCTCAGGAAAGATGGTTGCGCACAGGGGCCGAAGCCCGGATTTGATCGGGGTTTGCGCGACACGCGACCCACACTCAGTGTGGGTTCCCCGGTCGTGCCCTGACGCTTCGTGACTTCCTGGAACTCTTCTGCAAAACCCAAGGCAGGCTATTTTTGGGAACTCCCGATTCGCCGATCGGGGTACCTGAGATCTTCCGCAATTCAGCTTCGATCTGCGGCGTGAAGTATTTGCAAAGCGTAAACGGTGGTTTGCCGACGCTGCATGGCGGCAATTCCTTCGACGGCGGCCTGTGCTGCGGCGATGGTGGTGATGGTGGGGATGCGGGCCAGGACCGCGGCGCGGCGGATGGCCTTCTCGTCGAACAAAGTATCTTGTCCGCGCGGCGTGTTGATGATGAGCTGGATGCGCTCGCCCTTGATGAGATCGACGACGTTGGGCCGGCCTTCTTTGACCTTGAAGACGCGTTCGACGGACATCCCTGCGTTCTCGAGAACGTTGGCTGTGCCTTCCGTGGCGACGAGCCGGAAACCGAGGTCGAGGTAACGACGCCCGAGGGCGACGACCGATTGTTTGTCGTGGTCATTCACGCTCAGGAATGCTGTGCCGCTGGTGGGCAGGACCTGACCGGCGGAAAGCTGAGCCTTGGCAAAAGCTTCGCCGAAGGTGGAAGCGACGCCCATGACTTCGCCTGTGGACTTCATCTCAGGACCAAGGACGGTGTCGACTCCGGCGAATTTGGACCAGGGAAATACTGGAGACTTGACGTAGTAGTACGAACCGACCTCAAGGTCTTTTCCGCTTGCCAGCTGTTGCGGCAACAGATCGCGCAGTTTGCGGCCGGTCATGAGACGCGAGGCAACTTTGGCCAGCGGCACGCCGGTGGCTTTTGAAACGTAGGGCACGGTGCGCGATGCGCGGGGATTGACCTCGATGACATAGACCTGATCACGCCCAGCCCCGTCGCGCTGGATGGCGAACTGGAGGTTGACCAGACCAATGACTTTAAGCGCAAGGGCCAGTTTGCGGGTGTAGGTGCGGAGCGTTTCAAGGGTCTCTTCACGGATGCTGACGGCCGGAAGCACGCAGGACGAGTCGCCGGAGTGGATGCCCGCTTCTTCAATATGCTGCATGATGCCGGCGATGAGGACGTCGGTTCCATCGCAGAGGGCGTCGACGTCGACTTCGATGGCGCTCTCAAGAAAGTGATCGATGAGGACGGGGCGTTCCTGCGAATACTCGACTGCCTCGCGCATGTAACGCGTGACATCTTCGTCGTCGTAGGCGATGACCATGGCGCGGCCGCCGAGAACATAGCTGGGGCGCACGAGGACCGGGTAGCCGATGCGCGACGCAACGGCGAGAGCTTCTGCGGCGCTGGTGGCGGTGCCGCCGGCCGGCTGAGGGATCTGAAGTTCTTCGAGAAGCTTGCCGAATTGCTTGCGGTCTTCGGCGAGATCGATGGACTCAGGCGATGTGCCGATGATGGGAACGCCCGCGGCGCGAAGACGCTGCGCGAGGTTGAGTGGAGTCTGCCCGCCGAACTGGACGATCATGCCGATCTTCGCACCCGACTGCGCCTCGTGGTTGTAGACGGCGAGAACGTCTTCAAGCGTGAGGGGCTCGAAGTAGAGGCGGTCGCTGGTGTCGTAGTCGGTGGAAACCGTCTCTGGGTTGCAGTTGACCATGATGGTTTCGTAGCCATCGTCTTTGAGCGCGAAGGCGGCATGGCAGCAGCAGTAATCGAACTCGATGCCCTGGCCGATGCGATTGGGGCCGGAGCCGAGAATGATGATCTTGGGCTTGTGGGTGGGTGGCGCCTCGTCCTCTTCGTCGTAGGTGGAATAGAGGTAAGGCGTCATCGACTCGAATTCGGCGGCGCAGGTATCGACGAGCTTGAAGACGGGCTTGATGCCTTTGCTCTCGCGGAGTTCCCTCACCTGCTTGACGCCATCGTGGCCTACGAGTTTCCACTCGGTGGCGATACGTTCGTCGCTGAGGCCGAGGCGCTTGAGCCTGCGCAAATCTTCAGTGGAAATGCTGTCGGGCGTAGAAGAGGAAATGGCGCTCTGAGCTTGCGTGACTTCGCGCAGCTGGAAGAGGAACCAGGGGTCCATGCCGGTGAGGCGCGCGACTTCGCGGACGCTCATTCCGCGTTCGAAGGCGAAGCGGATGTAGCCGAGGCGTTCGGGGCGTGGTGTGACGAGCATCTGGGTGAGGCGGCGGGGCTCCAAGACTTCGGCGCCGGTCTTTTTACCGGTTTCGAGTGCGCGCCAGGCCTTCATTAAGGCTTCTTTGAAGGTGCGGCCCATGGCCATGACTTCGCCGACGGATTTCATCTGCGGCCCGAGGATATCGTCGGCGCCGGGAAATTTCTCGAACTGCCACTTGGGAATTTTGACGACGACGTAGTCGATGGTGGGTTCGAAGCAGGCGGGAGTTTTACGCGTGATGTCGTTGGGAATCTCGTCGAGTGTGTAGCCGACCGCGAGCTTGGCAGCGATTTTGGCGATGGGAAAACCGGTGGCCTTGGATGCGAGCGCGGAAGAGCGCGACACACGCGGATTCATTTCGATAACGGTCATGCGCCCGTCGACGGGATTGACGGCAAACTGCACGTTGGACCCACCGGTCTCGACGCCGATTTCGCGCATGACGGCGATGGCAGCATCGCGCATCTTCTGATACTCGCGATCGGTGAGGGTTTGTGCCGGGGCGACGGTAATGGAGTCGCCGGTGTGCACGCCCATGGGATCGAAGTTTTCGATGGAGCAGATGATGATGACGTTGTCGGCCAGGTCGCGCATGACCTCGAGCTCATACTCCTTCCAGCCGAGGACGCTTTCTTCAATGAGGCACTCGTGGACGGGAGAGAGGTCGAGGCCGCGGGCGAGGATTTCCATGAGCTCTTCGCGGTTGTAAGCGATGCCGCCGCCGGAGCCGCCGAGGGTAAAGCTGGGACGGATGAGGACTGGAAAACCGATCTTGCCGGCGAAGTCGAGGCCATCGCGAAGGTTGTTGACAAGCGCGGACTTTGAAACTTCGAGGCCGATGCGGAGCATGGCGTCTTTGAAGAGCAGACGGTCTTCGGCCTTTTTGATGGCGTCGAGCTTGGCGCCGATGAGTTCGACGTTATAGCGATCGAGAATGCCTGCGTCGGCGAGATCGACGGCGAGGTTGAGCGCGGTCTGTCCGCCGACCGTGGGAAGCAGGGCGAACTTGCCGGCCCCCTGCGGGGGGGCGGACTTTTGGAGTAGGTCTGACTCGATACGAATGACTTCTTCGACGTATTCGCGCGTGAGCGGCTCGATGTAGGTGCGGTCGGCAAGCTCGGGGTCAGTCATGATGGTGGCCGGGTTCGAATTCACCAGCACGACTTCGTAGCCCTCCTGCTTGAGGGCTTTGCAGGCCTGGGTACCGGAGTAGTCGAACTCGGCGGACTGACCGATCACGATCGGGCCGGAGCCGATCACCAAAATCTTCTGGATGTCATTTCTACGTGGCATTCTTTGCTCGCGTCAACGGGCTTGAACCCGCGTTTTGTTTTTCAATTTCCAAAAAACAGCGGAGCCAAAGGCCCCGCTGCGGTTGAGTGCCGGTTCGGTTGTGCACAGCACGAGTCATCCCTTCCAGGTCTCCATCATGTGGCGGAAGTCGCGGAACAGGTAGTGCGAATCGTGGGGGCCGGGTGCGGCTTCAGGGTGATATTGCACGCTGAAGAGAGGCAAGCTTTTGTGACGCAGGCCTTCGAGGGTCTGGTCATTGAGGTCGACGTGGGTAAGCTCGACGTCGTTGGCGTTGATGGAGTCGGGATCGACGGCGAAGTTGTGGTTGTGCGCAGTGATTTCGACCTTGCCCGTCTTGTTGTTGCGCACGGGATGATTGCCGCCGTGGTGTCCGAACTTGAGCTTGTACGTGCGGCCGCCGAGGGCGAGACCACAGAGCTGGTGGCCGAGGCAGATGCCGAAGACGGGCACGCGCCCGATCATGTCGCGAATGGCCTGGACCGCATAATCGACGGGCTCGGGATCGCCGGGGCCGTTGGAGAGAAAGACACCGTCGGGCTTGAGAGCGAGAACGTCGGCGGCGGTGGTTTGCGCAGGGACGACGGTGACTTTGCAGCCTTCGCGCGTGAGCATGCGGAGGATGTTTTGCTTGATGCCGAAGTCGTAGGCGACCACACTGAGATGCTTCCGCGCTTCTGTGCCCTGGTGGAATGCGGGCGGCAAAAGCGGATCGCCGGTCTGGTTGCGGCTGTCGCTCGCGTCGAATTCGTAGATGGATTTTGTGGAGACAACTTTGGCGAGGTCGGTACCGTCCATCTTGCGGATATTCCTGGCTTTTTGGACGAGTGCATTGGGATTGGAAACGTCGGTGGAGATGACTCCGCGCATGACGCCGTGGGTTCGCAGATGGCGAACCAGGGCGCGGGTGTCGATCTCGGCGAGCACGGGAACGGCATAGCGCTCCATGTACTCGTCGGTGACCTGTTCGGAGCGCCAGTTGGAGCTGATCGCGGAGAATTCGCGCACGATCAGGCCCTCGATGTAGGGCTTCGAGGCTTCGTTGTCGGCGTTGTTGGTTCCGTAGTTGCCGATCTGGGGATTTGTGAGAACGACGATTTGACCGGCATAGGAAGGATCGGTAGCGATTTCCTGATAACCGGTAAGAGAAGTATTGAAGACTACTTCACCCTGGCATTCGCCGGGGTGGCCATGACCTTGGCCGAGGAAGATGCGCCCGTCTTCGAGCGCAAGAATTGCCTGCATTGCCGCTCCGAGGAGTGGATTCAATAGATTTTAGCAGGTTTGTCGGCGTCCGCGTTGCGTGGAAATCTGGGGTTTATTGAACCACGCCGGCATCTTTGGCGGGCCAGTAGACGAAGACGGCTTTACCGTAGACGAGGTCGCGCTCCACTGGACCGAACTCACGGCTGTCGGATGAAATCGATCGATGATCGCCCATCATGAAATAGCTATCGTCGGGAATCACCGTTTCCGGCATGGAGCGGGAATCGCGAAAGCGCTCGGGCACGTAGGTTTCATGTAGTGCGACACCGTTGACAAAGACGCGACCCTCGTCGATCCAGATGCGATCGCCGGGAAGCCCGATGACGCGCTTGATGTAACTTTTCTCCGGATCGCGCGGGTAGTGAAACACCACGACGTCGCCGCGGTGAATCGACTCGACGTGATAAACGAACTTATTGATGAAGAGCCGGTCATGATCTTCAAGACGCGGCAACATGCTGGTGCCTTCGACGCGCACAGGCTGATAAAGAAACGTGATGATCAGGATGGAGACGACTGCGGAAATCAGCAGGTCGCGAATCCACAATGCAATGCCGGCGGCTCCAGAATGCGCGCGAGGGGCTGGAACCACGGGGGGTGCAGCGTGGAGCGTTTCCGGTTCAAGCAGCGGTTGAATGATTACGGATTCCTGCGTCGGCGTTTCCATTTGTCTATTTCAGTGTAATTGCAAGTTTGCCCTTAATCACAACCGAGACCGCCCGGAGGACAGAGAACTTTTGCACGGTTTGGCTTGTCGATCGGTTTGGGCTGGTCAGCGGATGGAACAAGATTGGGAGCTGCAAGGGGAGATCCGTTCGCAGAGAGGTTTTCTTCTTCAAGAATCAGCGGGCGCTGCAGGACCATTTCGACTTGCGTACCCGTCTCGATGTTCACATCGGCTCCTCGTGTGAAGAGAGACACGATGCCGACTGCGGCAAGTCCGGCACCGATGCCGATCAGGCCACCTTCCAGTGGATGACCGGATCCGACTCCGGCAATGGAGCCGACCGTCCCGCCTGTTGGGATGGCAATTTCAGCGGCTTTCGAGGCGTTGCGTCCTTTGTCGCCATCCTGCTCGATGGTGCCTTCGCCGTTGTCTTTCACATCCTGCTTATGGGAGCCGGGAAGTCGATTCACCATGCCCGGAATTTCAACGACAGAGCCGTTGGGAAAGATGATGGATGTGAAGTGCATGTCGAGTTGGGCGCGACCTTTGACGCGACCCGCTCGTTCCACACGGTCGACCACGCCTTGTACGTACACGCCGGAGGGAATCATGACGCGGTTTCCCACGACGACGGGGAAGGTCGATGCCAGGTACACGCCGTCTCCGACTTTGGCGCTCTTGGTGTTGACGGAGCTGCGAAGCTGCAGGAGGATTTTCGTTCCGGCGGGGACCGTATAGGTTTTCCTGGCAGGAGCGGCAGACACAGATGCTGGAGTGGCGGCCTGGGCCGGCGGGTCGGATTGCTGTTTGTCGGTCGATGCGGCGCTTGCAGAGCTGGGGGATGCCTGCGTGGCGGGTGCGGTCTGCGCGGGGTCCTGTGTCTGCTGTGCCAGGCTCTCAGGAAACCCGGCCAGGGGCGTTCCGACCATCAGTCCCGCCAGCAACCCACTTGTCAGCTGTCTGCAAGGCAAACGCATCGAATCCTCCTGGAAGCCCTGTATCGATAGACGCGCACTCACGATCCAAGATAGCCCCGCCGGGGGCTCCGCCGCCAAAATGTGTGCCGCTCCCTTCAGTTGAGCTCGATTTCAGGATACGATGCAGGAAATCGATGAACACGCAGGCCAATCCCGTCGGCTCAACCCAAGTGAACCAGAGGGACTCGTTCGCAGATGCGCGAAAGGTGCTCGAGGATGCCGTTGCGGCAGGGGCGTTTCCCGGATGCGCATTTGGCATACTTGCGGACAAGGATATTGTCTTGCAAGGTGCGCTAGGCCGGCACACCTACGAGGCCGAAGCCCCTCCGGTGCAGGCGACAACGGTTTACGACATTGCCAGCCTCACAAAGGTGGTGGCAACGACGGCTGCCGCGATGTTGCTGCATCAGCGCGGCGTTCTCGATCTGGAGACACCACTCGGAGAGATTCTGCCTGCGTTCGTAGTGGGCAGGCCGCCAGAGCAGCATGCCCGCAACGTCACGGTGCGCCATTTGCTGGCTCATAATTCTGGCCTGCCGGGGTATGTCGAACTGTTTCGCGCGGAGACGACTCCCGATTCCCTGCTCCGGGCCTGCCTGCAGTTGCCGCTTGAAGCGGAGCCGGGACAGCGAGCTGAGTACTCTGACATTGGATTTTTGTTGCTGGGCACAGCACTCGAAGTGCTGACAGGCGAGTCCCTGGACTGCTGGACGCAGCGTGAGATTTTCGCGCCCCTCGGACTCGTGGCGACAGGTTTCACGCCGGATCCTCACTTAAGGGATTTGTTTCCTCCGACGGAGGAAGACACGACACTTCGGCACAGGCGGATCCAGGGCGAAGTGGAAGATGAAAATGCGTGGCGGATGAGGGGCGTGGCTGGACATGCGGGAGTTTTCTCCAATGTCCCGGATTTGTTGACATTTGCCCGCGCTATCCTTGAGGCGGCCGACACATCCGGCGGACGCAGTTTGTTCACGAAAGAGACCGTGAATACGTTTGCAGAACGGCAATTGCCAGAAGGCAGTTCGCGGGCGCTTGGTTGGGACACCCCTTCGGAGAATTCCTCTGCGGGACGACACTTCTCCAGGCATTCCATTGGCCATCTGGGATTTAGTGGATGTTCGCTCTGGATAGATCTTGACGCGCGGATTGCAGCAGTCCTTTTGACCAACCGTACCTGGCCGGACAGGAAGAGTCAGCTGATTCGGGAGGTGCGGCCGGCCTTTCATAACGGTCTTCGGGAAGCCCTCAATCGAGATAGCAAATAAGTAACGAAGCACAAGTTGCCGGACAAGAAATTCAGTTTGGACTTGTGTGTTTTAGAGATACAATTAGAAATTGGGGACAGACTCGATGCTTACCAGCACGGCCACACAAGATGTGACTGAAGCGCATACAAAAGAGGAGGCTAAGGTCGACCCGGCTTCCCTGCTTCAACAGTTGACCACCGAGAGCCAAAACGAGGCATCTCAGGGCTTTGACACTAAATCCGCACTTGAAATCGCCCGCATTATTAATCATGAAGACGCCAAGGTCGCAGCGGCCGTCAAGAAAGCGATTCCCGAAATAGCTCAGGTCATTGACCAGGTTGCGCGGAGCCTTCGCGACGGCGGGCGTTTGATTTATATTGGCGCCGGGTCGAGTGGCCGCATTGCCGCACTTGATGCTTCGGAATGTCCTCCGACGTACTCTACAGCTCCGGGACAGGTTCAATACATTATGGCGGGCGGCCCGAAAGCGCTTGCTTCTGCAGTCGAAGTCAATGAGGACTCGGAGGAATTGGGCCAGCGGGATATCGCGCGCCGTCGTCCGACCCGCAAAGACGTGGTGGTTGGAATCTCGGCATCGGGACGTACTCCTTATGTTGTGGCAGCGGTGGCGTACGCGCGCGCTCGAGGAGCTCACACAGCTGCGATCACCTGCAACCACGGAACTCCGATTGCGGCGGCCGCGGATATCGCCATTGTGGCGGAGGTTGGCGCGGAGGTTATCTCCGGCTCCACGCGCATGAAAGCCAGCACCGCGCAAAAAATGGTTCTGAACATGATCACGACGGGCGCGATGACGCGGCTCGGCTACGTCTACGAAAACCTGATGGTCAATGTGCACATGCACAACTCCAAGCTGGTGGAGCGCGGGATTCGCATTCTGATGAGCGCGTGTGCCATCGATCGGCCGACGGCTGTGGACACGATCAAGAGCGCGGGGCGCAGTGTTCCGGTGGCGCTGGTGATGCTGAAGGCGAAGGTGGACAAGCCCGAGGCCGTTCGCCGGCTCGCCAAGTCAGACGGCAACGTTCGCCTGGCGATTGAAGACAACGTGCTGGAACTCTAGCTTTCGCTCAGCCGGAAAAACTATTGCCAAGGTTGGCGCAGCGTATTCCCTGCGTTCCCACTTCCCTTTTGAGGCTGCCTGCCCGGATTTAAACTGATAGTTCAGGAGCAGGCAGTCATTCATGGATAAATTTGTTATTCGTGGCGGCAACCCCCTCGCCGGCACCATTCGCGTTTCGGGAGCGAAAAACTCCGCTCTTCCTTGCATGGCCGCGGCCATCCTTACTGAAGATCAGGTCATTCTCGAAAACATTCCCCAGGTGCGCGATATAGCGACCGAACGGCGCCTGCTGGCCTCGATGGGCGCAGTTGTCGAACTGGGATCGGAGGCCAATGATCACCGCGTGACGATCAGCTGCCGCACGCTGTCTGATCCCGTTGCGAAATACGAAATTGTGAAGACAATGCGCGCGAGCTCGCTGGTGCTGGGCCCACTGGTTGCTCGGGCCGGCATGGCGCGCGTGGCGATGCCCGGCGGCTGCGCGATTGGCGGACGGCCAATCGATCTGCACATCAAGGGACTGGAAAAAATGGGCGCCACGATTGTCCAGGAGCACGGTTACCTGGAGGCACGGGCTGAGAGATTGAAGGGGGCGCACCTGGTCTTCGACAAGATCACGGTGACGGGCACGGAAGACCTGCTGATGGCCGCAGTGCTGGCCGACGGGGAGACCGTGATGGAGAACTGCGCGCGCGAACCCGAGGTGACGGATCTGGCAGCGCTGCTGATTGCAATGGGAGCGAAAATTGAGGGGGCGGGGACATCCACAATCAAGGTGCAGGGCGTTTCGAGTTTGCACGGTGCGCAACATCGCATTAATCCGGACCGCATTGAAGCCGGAACGTTTCTTGTGGCCGGGGCAATTACCGGCGGCGATTTGACGGTTGCGGATTGCAATCCGGAACACATTCGGGCTGTGATTTCGAAGCTGGAAGAGGCCGGTGCGAAGATTGATGTTGCCGGGCCGGACTGCGTGCGGGTAAGGGCGACTGGACCATTAAAGGCTGCGGATATTTCGACGGAAGAATATCCAGGCTTCCCCACCGACATGCAGGCGCAATATATGGCGCTGGCAACACAAGCAGACGGCGCAAGCATTGTGAAAGAGAACATCTTTGAGAACCGGTTTATGCATGTACAGGAACTGGTGCGCATGGGCGCGAACATTCGTGTGGATGGCAGGACGGCGACGATCCTTGGACCCGCGAAGCTGAGTGCAGCAGCGGTGATGTGTTCGGATTTACGTGCTTCTGCTTCGCTGGTGCTGGCAGCGCTGGTTGCGGATGGGGAATCGATTCTGGACCGCGTTTATCACATGGACCGCGGCTATGAGCGCATTGAAGAAAAGCTGAAGGGTGTCGGCGCGCAGATCCAGCGTTTAGGGAATATTTTTCCGAGCCGAGATGAAGAGGCTGCCGCGGATTGAAGCCGCGGGAAGCGGATTAGCGCCAACTCACGGCGAGATGCCAGCGCAGTTTTCGATCGGCTGCCTTTTGCAGAACGCGCTCGTATTCCGTGAGCTCGCGGAGAACTGCTTTTGTTTCGGACCCGATAGCAACAGGGCTGGAGACGAGAAAATCGATCAGGGCGCGCACGCTGGCTACGCCGTCGGCGGCTGCATACCATTGGGGCTGTGGCAGATGCCTAGACCACTCCGGCTCGCCGGCTCCCTGGTCAAGCAAGAGAGCCATGGAGTTTTCGTCAGCGGAAAAAAAGTCGAGAAGCGGCGGCACATCAAGCTTGGCGGCAAGGCGGTGCAGCGATTCTTCATTCCTGGCGAGAGCCTGCCCGTGAACGTAGATGTCGAAGCCCGGATCTTCTCCTTCGACGACAATGTAAAGGCTGGCGGCCATCCAGTTGAGTTTAGTTTAGTTAACAATTCAAGTAGACGATTTTCCCGAAAGGGTCATCCAAACAATTACGAGTCGACTTCGGTTGCGCTGATTGTGCATTGTTACGCAAGTTTTGAAATTCAAGGGATTTGCACCAAAGGGCTATAGTCCCAACCGGACGGACCTCGCTTAAACTCATATTGGCTATGTAACTGCCGAAGGGGAAAGACTTTGGACTGGAGCAAGCTTCCGGACCTGGTAGCTGTCGTTTTGCTGACCGGCGCGTTTGCGTCGGCTGCGAGGCGCGGGGAGACTCCCGTGTCTGGACTTTGGCTTACCGGGTGGATTCTGATCTCCGTCCACTTCGCGGCCTCGATGGTCGCCCCGTTTCCGGGTCGCGTGGGGACTATCGCGACTGACTTGGGATTGGCTTCGCTGGTGGATGCGGGCGTGCTGTTCATGTACGCCTCAGTTCCCTATCGCCGCGAGCGCTCGAGCCAATGGATGCTCGCTTCGCTTCTGGTGATCAACACATTTTACGTTTGCCTCTGCAACGCAAGCCCTGCACTGGACTGGGCCCTGACTCCAGTGGCAATCGCCATCGGGGCGGTTCCCCTGGCGCTGGCTCTTTATATAGCACCGCGATTTCAGCATGCACTGCGCTGGATGGTGGTGAGTCTTTATTGCGGACTTGCGGTTTACCTGCTTGCGGTCCAGCATCTTCCGGGAACGGGAGCCGACCTGGCGATCGACGGAGCGCTTTTCGCGGTCTACTTCGGTTGCTGTCTCCATGTTTGGTACACCTATCGACGCATGTCGGCCGGCGCCCTGATCACGATTTTTGGATTTTTCTCATGGGCATCCGTGTTTGTGATTGGGCCGATTCTGGAGGCCTACAGACCCGGAGTGCAAGTCGAGAGCGAAGTATGGAATCTTCCGAAGTATGTTGTCGCAGTGGGGATGATTTTGCTGCTTTTGGAAGATCAGTTGGAGCACAACAAATTTCTGGCTTTGCATGATGAATTGACCGGTCTTCCCAATCGGCGCCTGTTCCAGGATCGCTTGACGCTGGCGCTTGAACGAGCGAAGCGATCCGGAACCAAAGCCGCACTGATGGTTGTGGATTTGGATCAGTTCAAACAAGTGAATGACACGCTGGGTCACCATGCGGGAGATCAGCTGCTGCAGAAAGTCGGCGCCATTTTTACCAATCGCGTGAGAATTACCGATACCGTGGCGAGAACCGGCGGCGATGAGTTCTCAGTAATTCTGGAAGGCACAGAAGATCAGGCGAGCGCCAGCCACGTCGCAGAATCGCTGATTCAGCAATTGCATGAGCCGCTGGAAGTGAATGGCAGGATGATCTGGGTGGGAGCGAGTGTCGGCGTCGCGGTGTTTCCTGACGATGCGGGAGACATGGAGTCGCTTTGCATCGCGGCGGACTTGCGCATGTATGACCAGAAGGGCGGGGGGGCTCCGCGTCCGACAGGAACCGGCGGCCTGCGGCCGTATCCCCCACCGGATGACGCGCTTCCTTCGGAATTCCGGCTGGCATCGGAACGGTTCCACGCGTAAGGACTCGGCTTCGATCGCTCTCATTCCTGATACTGAATTTGCTTTGACCAATAAGTAGATTGCGGCAAATGAGAAGCGCCCCAGAGGATCGTCTGAGGCGCTCTGTGTTTATGAAATGAGGATGGGTTAACCCTGGCCACCACCGCTGCCTGGGCCGCGACCGCCGCGACGACGCCGGCGACGGCGATTGTTGTTGGCACCGGCACCTGCGCCTCCACCGGGACGAGGACCTCCACTTCCCTGAGGAGCGCCTGCGGGCACGGGAACGCCGTCCGCGCGATTAAAGTTTGGCTCATTGTCTTCGTCGATTTCCTCGGACTCATCCTCGTCGAAGTCATCGCCTCCCTCAATCAGAATCGTGCTCTGGTTTGACTTGGGCTGCCGCTCATCGAATTCGTGACGCGGTCTCTGGGGGGCTGGCGGAGCCGCAACCTGCGTTGTTTCGGCGACGGGCTCTGTGCCTTCCTCTGCGGGAGCGGACTGTGCCAACTTGGCGCGTTGCTCCTTGATGAGAGCCTTGCGGCTGAGCTTGATGCGGTTTCCTTCAATGGCAAGAACCTTCACCATGACCTGATCGCCTTCGCGCAACTCGTCTTTTACTTCTTTCACGCGATGCTCGGCGATCTCGGAGATGTGGAGCAGGCCGTCGGTTCCCGGGAAGAGCTCGACAAAGGCGCCGAACTCGGCGAGGCGAACAACCTTGCCCAGATAGGTCTTGCCGATTTCGGGAACGGCGGTGATGTCATTGATGATGGCGAGCGCCTTCTTAAGGCCTTCGGCATCGCTCGACGCAACGCTGACGCGACCCGTATCGTCCACGTCGATCTTTGCACCGGTTTGTTCAACAATTCCGCGGATTGTAGCGCCGCCCTTGCCGATGAGATCGCGAATCTTGTCCGTCGGAATCATCACGGTCTCGATGCGTGGAGCATATTGCGAGCGCTCCTGGTGCGGTCCGTTGATGACGGCATCCATCTTGTCGAGAAGGAAGATACGGCCGCGGCGGGCCTGTTCCATCGCCTGCTGCAGAATCTCACGTGTCAGGCCACCGATCTTAATGTCCATCTGAAGAGCGGTAATTCCCTTGCGCGTTCCGGCAACCTTGAAGTCCATGTCGCCGTAGTGATCTTCGGCGCCGGCGATGTCGGTCAGAATCGCGTAGTCGTCGCCTTCCTTCACAAGCCCCATGGCCACGCCTGCGACTGAACCCTTCAATTGAATTCCAGCGTCGTAGAGCGCCAGGCTGGCGCCGCAAACGGAAGCCATCGAAGAAGAGCCGTTCGACTCCAGGATGTCGGAAACGATGCGGATGGAGTAGGGAGACTCGTCAGCGGTGGGCAGAACAGCCGAAATGGCGCGCTCAGCCAAGGCGCCGTGCCCCACTTCGCGCCGGCCAACACCGGTCATACGGCCTGTTTCACCAACGCTGAACGGCGGAAAGTTGTAGTGAAGCATGAAGTTCTTGCGCTGTTCACCTTCATAGGACTCGAGGCGCTGTGAGTCATCCGCTGTGCCCAATGTGGCGGTTACCAGAGCTTGAGTCTCGCCGCGTGTAAAGAGGGCCGATCCGTGTGTTCTTGGAAGAACGCGAGTTTCAATATTGATGGGACGGATCTCGTCGAATGCGCGACGGTCGGGACGAATCTTGTCCTTCGTTACCTGCTCGCGGAAGAGACGTTCGCGGAGGTGCTCATAGTAAGTTGCCAACTTCTTCTTGGCATTTGGATCGTCGGCCGGGAGTGCGGCGGCGAGCTCGTCCTTGATCTGTTTGATGAGCCCGTAGCTCTCCGTCTTGCCGTGGGTCTTGGTGTCGAGGGCGTCTTTCAGCCTGTCCCCGACCTTGGCTTTCAGTTCGCCATAGTAGGCCTCATCGAATTCCGGAGCGGTGAAAGCGCGCTTGGGCTTGCCGGCTTTGGCGACGAGCTCATCGATGGCGGCAACGATTTTCTTGATTTCGGCATGGGCAAATTCGATGGCCGCCAGAATGACATCTTCTGTTTCTTCCTTGGCGCCGGACTCGATCATGACGATGCCGTCTTTGTGCCCGACCACCATGATGTTGACCGTGGTTGTGGCGCGCTCGGCATAGGTCGGATTGATGATGAATTCGCCGTTGACGCGTCCGACACGCACTGCGCCGACGGTTGCGCCGAAAGGAATGTCAGAGAGCGCAACGGCAGCAGCGGCGGCGTTGATTCCGACCACGTCGGGATCATTTTCCTTGTCTGCCGAAAAGACAAGGGCAATCACCTGGGTCTCATTGCGGAAGCCATCAGGGAAGAGTGGGCGAATGGGACGGTCGATCTGACGGGAGGTCAGAATTTCCTTTTCGCTGGGGCGTCCTTCGCGCTTGATAAATCCGCCAGGAATGCGGCCACCGGCATAGGTGTACTCGCGATAGTCGACCGTGAGGGGGAAAAAGTCGATTCCCTCGCGTGGATCCGGGGAAGCTACTGCGGTCGCCAGAACCACGGTTTCTCCCGTGGTGACCAATGCGGCGCCGGACGCTTGCTTCGCCATGCGGCCGGTCTCAAACGACAGCCGCTTGCCGCCGGCAAGCTCGACGGATACTTCATGCTTCGTAGACATAGTGTCCTCGTTTCGTTTTATTCGCTTGGGAAACTTGAGATGGGCGGACGCCCGGAGGATGGAGGTGTTGGTTGGCACCGGCTGCAAGGAGAAGCAAGTTGCACTCCTTCTTGGCAAAATTTGCCGTAGTCAAACGCGAAACGAGCCGCAACAAGGGAGATGTGCGCCGATGACTCTGCGCATTCCCCTGCAGCGGCTTGAATCCGCCAGGTACACCTTGGCCCCAGGTCCTGGGTAGAACGGGGGCCGTGACCATTGATCGGTCTGGGCGCTTCCGGTTCAAAGGTTGCTTTCTATTTACTTCCGGATTCCGAGCTTGCCGATGACGTCACGATAACGATCCGAGTCGTGCGTCTTCAGGTAATCCAGTAGGCGGCGGCGTTTGCTTACGAGCATGAGAAGACCACGGCGTGATGCGTGGTCCTTCTTGTGAGTTTTGAAATGCTCGGTCAGCTCGCCAATCCGCTCACTCAGAATCGCGATCTGGACCTCGGGGGAACCGGTGTCCGTATCGTGGGTGCGGAAGCGTTGAATTAGGTCGGTTTTCTTAGCGGTCGCCAGCACGGCGTGTGTTACTCCTCTTACTGTCTCAGTCCACTCTTAAGTGTCTACTGTGAGATTACCATGAATGGCCCTTCTGTGCCATCTGAGCTGGTATCGCGCCCCACGGCGCAACTCACTGGTGCTGCTTGTTTTGGCGTCACCGAGAAATGCTCACCCAGTAGTTTGCCCGGGCTACAATGCGCGCGCCGTAGTCCTGTGCCGTTCTCACGCGAATGCTGTGCAGGCCGGGGGTCGGGTTCGAGGGGCTGAAAGTGATGAGATAGCGATTACGGACATGCTTGGCCGCATCGACCACGCGCTCTTCAAAGCGCTTGTCGACGGTGAACGTAGCATATTCACCCCCGCTTTCCAGTGCGACCTCTTTGGTGACGTTCTTCTTCATTGCGTTGATGGCCATCATCAGCGGAGCGAGAAGGTCCGCAGAGGCGCCAGCCTGGTTATGCCCGGCAAGGTCGCTGAGGAATTCAGCGCGTGAGGGCGAAAACGAAATACTGAGTACGAGAACTTCTGTGCGGCCGATCTTTTGAATGAGCTGTACCGGCTTGGTGTGCTTGCTGCCGTGGTCGCGCTCTTCACTGATGAGGAGCAGGACACGCCGATATTCCTTGGGTTCGGTTTGAAGAAGATCGACCGCAGAACTGATTGTGTCGAGAATGGCTGCGCCACCGTCTCCGGGTTCGAGATGTTGAAGCGCATTGGTCAGTTCGTCGCTCGAGTGGGTGTAGTCGTGGATCAGGTGAGGTTTCGAGTCAAAGCCGATCAGTGCCACCTGACTTCTAGCGTCGGTGAGGAACAGGTCGAGGAGTGGACTGATTCGCGCGACTTTGTCGAATTCCAAAGCGCTGCTGCGGCCCTGCTCGACGGCGACCACCAGAGCGACCGGCGCGGAATCCATCTCCTCCTGCACACGGATCTTCTGCGGCACGCCGTTATCTTCAAGGATGAAATCGCCCTGCTTGAGGCCGTAGACAACCTGCCCACCTTTTTCGACGAGCGTGGGGACGAGAACTTCATTGGTAGTGACGCGAATGGTCGGGGACTCGCTGGATGCTCCGGCCAGCGGCTTCGGCGGTTCGGCTGGTGGAAGTTGCTGAGATATTGCGGGAATTCCAGGAAGCAATGCGACGTGCAGCAACAGGAAAAGTTGAGGCCGAAAATGGATCCGAGAGGGCGCAGACGCAGGCGTGGTGCGCTGGACGGTTCCGAGCTTGGATCGGAGGTCAGGCACGCTTACGCGCCTCTTTTTCTACGCGACCCGTCCATGCGAGAAAACTCAGAAGTTCCCAGCGCGAAGTCCAAAGGAAGCCAAGCACATCGCCGGCTTTCAGAGAGTCAGCCGGTTTGCCGCTGTAGGTCTCGACGCGCCACCGGAGAAACTCACTCCTCCATGGCGCAAGGCGATGTCCCCGGGTTGCATTCCAAATGAACCGCAAAGAAGAGAACAAATGAGCCCCTCTGGGTTCGAGTATAAACAGAGACCGATAGGGAAACGGGGACGGCACCCACGCGCCCGGCCTGCTTCAGAGTTTGTCAAAAAGGCTTCCGGAGCCGAGCTGCGAAATGACGGATTCAAGGGCGGCCTGCTGCGTTTCGGCCAGAGAGAGTTGGGTTGAGAGCTGTGGTAAGTCGGCCTGCATCAAATTGGTCTGTGCAACCGTCAATTGCGTTTTTTCGTTCGTGACGGCATCGGAAGCAGCCGTGAGCCTCGACAAGGAATTATCGAGCGTTACCCGCTTCTGTGAGACGTAATTCAAAGCCGAGTTCAGGGCTTGTGTATCTTGAACGGACGATTGGACCGAAGCGCCGCCGGAATAGTCGGCGATGAGCTGGTTCAGTGCGGCGAAAACATCGTTTGACCCGCCGGCAGTGAAGATTTGGTTTCCCGGAACATTGAGCTGGATGGTCTGGCCATTGGGAGTCACCAACGAGCTGACTCCAGAGTCTCCGTTGTAGGTCGTGGTTGCCGGAGATGAAGCGGTCGAGGTGGAAAACGGAGCAGTCTTTGTCTGAGTTCCCGCAAAGATGTACTGGCCCTGATAACTTGTGTTCGCCAGTGAAGTAATTTCATCGCGGATTCCGGCAAGCTGATTGGAAACCGACTGCAACTGGCTTCCATTGAGAGTGCCGTTGTTCGCGCCGGTGGCCAGCGAAAGTGCTTGTGTGAGTTGGCTGACCACGCTGCCTAAGGAAGAGTCGGCCACTTGAAGCTGTCCCTGAACAAAGCTGGAGGATTGAGTGAAGGAATCGTCCTGCTGAAGCTGATTTAGTAAGAGGACATTTTCTCCTGCGGCGACGGGATCCTGACTCAGCGATGTGACGCGCACGCCGCTCGATATTTCGCTCGTGATTTGCTGGTCCGTTGCCTGCGTTTGGTCGAGGGCGCCGGCAAGGTTGGAAACATAGTACGGATCGACGCGCATAACATTTTCGTCCTTGAGGTTTCGCCGGTCGTGGTGGGAGCGGCTTCGGGAAGATGGCCTTATGAAACGGCAGTCTGCACGCCCAGGTTCAACGCAGATGCCATGATGGTGTTGAGAATTGTGAAGACTTCAGATGCAGCCTGGTAACTCCGCTCAAATTGCTGCATCGAGGATGCTTCGTCATTCAGATTGACCCCCGACAACGAAGAGATCTGCGTTTGCAATTGAGTCACGGACGCGTTCTGTGCAGTATTTTCCGTCTGCGTTTCAGAAACCGTTGAGCCCAAAGTGCTGACAAATTGCGAAAAGAAGTTGATGGGCGTTTGACCGTTCACAATAGCCTGCGAGCCAAGGGCCGCGAGCGCGATTGCATTCGAATCATCACCGGTTCCGCCGGTGAGACTTGCGGCAGCAAGATGAGCGGGGTCAGTCATGACAACCTGCATGGCTTCCGCGCTGCCGGAAATTGTCGTCGGTTCCGCGAAGATATTTCCGGCGTTACCCACATCGCCGGCGAGGTCAGTACCTGCGTTGTTCTGAGAATTGACCGAGGTGGAGACACTGTATGCGAGCTGATCCAGCGAAGCCAACGCCGTGGGAATATCCTGGTCGCGGGCCGTGAGATATCCGCCCAGTTCTCCCCCGCCCGTTGCGAGTTCCGTGGTGATGTCGCTCGAACCGAGAAACAAGTGGGTGACACCATTGACTTCGCCCGTCGCCATCGAGACGCTCGTCTCTCCGGAGACCAGCAGCTGGCCGGCGGTCGTAGTGATCGACAAACCGTTGTTCTCGGTGCGGACCTGATTAATTCCAACCAGTTGCGAGAGTTGCAGGATGTCCTGCTGCCGCTGATCTTCCAGCGTCCCGGCGTCTGCATCCGGTGAGATGGTTTCGATCTGACCGTTCAGACTGGCTATCGAGCTGGTCAGCGAATTGACCTGGCTGACGACCCCGGAAGCCTCTTCGTCCAATGCCGATCGTTGAGAGCTGATGCTGGCGGCTGCATTCGATACGTCGCCTGCCAGCGTGGTCGCAGCGGACAAAACCTGCTGGCGAAGAGCGTCGTTGCTCGGATTCGATTCGAGAGAACTGAACGAATCGAAGAAATTGCTGATGTCGGTGCCAATGTCGCCGGTTGTCGAACTCGTAGATCCAGAATCTGGAGTAAAGAGAGACTGGAGAGTATTGAGCGCCGTAAGTCTTGCGCCTGAAGAAGAGGCAAGCTGCTGCTGCTGAACAAGCCGCTGATCGAGAACGCCATCTCTTATTGAAGTCGGCCCTGTCTGCGATACGCCCGTGCCATAACTCACGTTGTCGATTTGGATCGGCGGATTCTCTTCCCAGTTGGGAACCTCGCGGGTGTACCCGGTGGTGCTTGCATTCGCCACGTTATTGGCAACGATGCTTAACGCGGCTTGATCGGCGTCCAACGCCGAAGAGATCAAGCTGAACGCAGAACTGATGGTCGCCATACACGAAGCCTTTCTAGCGCAATTCCGGGCCTGGGTTGTAACGGAGAGCGAATCCGGTCCCCCGTCGCCCCTGCGCGCGACGCACAACGCAGAGGTTCTCGCGAGTCGCCGACAGGACCCGCGCGAAGACCATCAAATCCGATGTGGCCGCGGCGGCTTCTCGCGCCGACTTCCCTTCCTCGAGGCTTTCAGTTTCCGTGAGTTCTCGATTGAGAGCAGCACACGCTGTTGCCAGGTTTTCGAGCTGGTTGGCATCGAGCTTCGCGAGTGCGCACGTAGCTTCTTGAATGAGGAGTCTCAGCTTTGACATGACCATTTCTTGGCTTCGAACCGCAAGCCCTTCACGCGAAGAATAAGAGCCTGAGTTCAACGGCAGCCATCCCCGTTTGCGAGCATCGCTTCGAGCACTTTTCCGGCAACCGCTGAGGCCGGCACGTTATAGGTTCCGGCGGCAAGAGCGGACTGGACCGCGGTCACTTTCGCCATCCGCACCTCGGCATTCGAAGCTGATACAGCCTGCGAGGCTGCTGTTGCTCCAGAGCTCAGAGTGGCACTGTCCCCAGTCAATTCCGGCGCGGACGACGAGGGGGTTCCTTTGGCGGATCCCGGCTTTTGCGCTTCCAGCGTCGAGACACCCAGCAGAGTTTTCAACCCGTCTACGTTGTTGCGAATATCCATCTCCATCTCTCCTCTTCTTGTCTCATCGGCAGATTCTCAAATCACTCTAGTCATCTATTTTCACTTGGAGAGATACCTGAAAGATTTCTCTCCCGGACCATCGAAATCTGGGAATCTTTCCCCCGTTGGGAAAGGTCCTTCAAAATCCGATCGGCAATGCCAATTCCGCCCTGTTCGCTCAGCGCATTGCCAAGTGCCTCCGTCGCGAAGGAACCCAACGCATTCGACGAACTGCCGAAGTCCTCTGAGCCGTCCTCTGAATCCGACTCACCAACGAGAGGTCCCAGTAACTCCTTCATCATCTGTGCTTCGAACTCATGCGCCGCACGGACGAGGCGCGGCTGAGCCATACCTTGTGTGGGAGTGGCGGGGGTGGCCGGGCTTGCTTGCAACTGCCACATCAAAGCACCTCCACTTCGGCTTCCAACGCGCCAGCTTCTTTCATCGTCTGGAGAATCGAGATGACGTCCCTTGCGCCGGCACCAATTCGCTGGAGTTCCTGGACCAGATCTTCCACGGTAGCGCCGTCTTTCAGGTCAATTCGATTCACGGGCCTGTCCTGGGCCTGGACACTGGTCTGCTGAACGACCTGGGTTGATCCTGTTGACAGTGGTCCGGGCTGAGACACTTGGGTCGTGGAAATCACATTGACCGCAAGGCCTCCATGGAGGATCGATACCGGCTGCAGGCGAACCGTTCCGCCAATAACTACCGTTCCCGTCCTCTCGTTGACGACCACTCGAGCACGCGGAAAGACCTGAACCTCGACTCCCTCCACCTTGTCTAGAAGAGAAGCGATATCTTCGTTCGACACCGTCGAGATTTCTATCCTTCGGCTGTCCATGGCGCGCGCGCGCGCCTCTCCCAACATCGAATTGATTGCAGAAGCCATGCGCTCGGCAGTGTGAAAGTCAGCATCGTTGAGGATCACGCCGATGGTGTGCAAGTCTTTCAAGTCGAAGGCAACCGCTCTCTCCACCAGCGCTCCGCCCGGGACGCGTGCGGTGGTGGGATGGTTGACCTGGCGGCTGTTCCCGCCACCGGTTGCCATGTAACCGCCCAGGACTAAAGCTCCTTGCGCCTGCGCATAGATGCTTCCGTCCGGTCCATAGAGCGGGGTCATCAGGAGAATTCCGCCGTCCAGCGAACGCGCATCCCCCGCCGAAGAGACGGTAACATCAATTCGAAAACCGGGCCGGCTAAACGGAGGCAGCGTTGCAACAACGAAAACAGCTGCCATGTTCTTCACCTGCATGTTGCTGGCGCTGTTCGAACCAGTCTGAGGAACGGTGATGCCCATGCGCTCGAGCGTGGAGAGCAAGGTCTGCGCGGGAAACACAGTCTGCGAACTGTCGCCTGTTCCATGCAGACCGACAATCAACCCGTAACCAACCAGTTGATTGTCGCGGATTCCTTCGATCGTCGCGACGTCCTTGATGCGAACCAGTGCTCCCGGCATTTCCGAATACGCTGCTGACGAACAGAGGATGCGGAGCAGAGCCGCAAGTACCAGTGCAACGAGCGGCACTCGATGTGCGGGCGACTTTGTGTACGTCCATTTGTTCACGGCAGCTCCAAGCCAGGAATCACTGCGACTCAAAACACCACCAGGTGTTCCAATAACCGGACAAGCGGGTTCTGTCTGTAGGTTGAATCGTTCACGATTCCCTTCCCTGCGACTTCCAGTTCAAGATCGGTCATGGCCGCACTCTGGACCTGATTCTGCGCGGTGACATCTTCAGGCCTGACCAGCCCACGCAAGGTGATCACTTGTGTTTGCTGCGAAAAAGTAAGCTGCCGCGTTGCCTGGACCACCAACATTCCGTTGGGCAACACATCCACAACCTCCGCGCCAAAGGTCGTCACCAGGCTTGAGTTCGTCGTGCTTTGCCCTTGGGCCGTTAGTCCGGATGCGGAGTTTTGTCCGACCAGATTTTGCAGGGCATTCGATGCCTTCAGAGCTCCAAACAAAGAGCTCAGCCCGGAACTGGCATTCGATGCGCGTGAGTTCTTGACTTGCCCATCGGTGGAGGCAGCAAGGCTCTCGCTGACAACGACGGAAAGAACATCATGAATGTGGGCCGCCTTGGCGTCGGTACCCAGGCGGACCAGACGCCCCTCCGGGCTCCAGATCGAACCGGCCGTTTTAGTTTCGGCAGCCTGCTGCGCCCGCACGCGGTCAATATAGGTACGCAGCGCAACTTCTGGAGGCGACGGCTTTCCTGTAAGAGCCTGGGGCAAGTGTCGAGCCGCACCAGCCGCAAGGCCGGTTATTGTCCAGAGCGCCCAGGCTGCAAGGTAACTGCGACAAGCAAAGCCCGGCTTCACTTCTCCCCCTCAGTCTGTGGGGCGATTTCAGCGCATCCATGTCCTGTCGCGACTGCACGAAGAGTGTGACCCGTCGCGATCAGCCGCACCGGAAAGGATTGACCGATTGCGGCCGGGCCAAGGGCTACGGCATCGAACAGGGCCTTCGCCATCCCGGTAGAATCGACCAGGCTCAGGCGATCTCCGCTGTGGACGATTACGGCGACTGGAAGAGCTAAGGCAGCTTCAGGTCGAACGTGCCCTGCATTCCGCCTTTCATCCCACGATATCCATGTCCCAGGACCACCCGGAAAACGATCCGGAGCAAGAAGCAGCCAGCGCTGACCGGTGCCTCGATCTTCGAGCGAGCGGACAGATCGAGAATCCACCGGCACCCGCGCAGGCTCGATAGCCCTGCATTGCGCGGACGCTCTGCAAGGAAGGAAAACTCCTGCGCAAAGGAGCAGCGCCGGGATAATTACCGAATGGATGAAAGGATTTCTTTGCATTTTGCTTCCTAAGAAACGGCAACGCGACTAACGTGTCATGTTGTTCACTTGGGAATACATGTCGTCCGCCGCTTTCACGACCTTCGAATTGGATTCATATGCCCTCTGGGCGAGAACCATCTGGACAAATTCTGTGACGACGTCGACATTCGAGTTCTCCAGATATCCCTGTTGCAGCGTTCCCAATCCTTCCGTGCCGCCCGGATTTCCCAGAACCGGATCCCCGGAGCTCAGCGTGGCCTGAAGAAGATTGGATCCGATACTTTCGAGGCCGCCGGCGTTGGGAAATGTAGCGAGCTGCAGCTGTCCAAGCTGAGATGGGTTTTGCTGGCCCGGCAACGTTGCATTGACGACCCCGTACTGAGTGATGGTGACTGCCGTTGCATTCGGCGGAATCGTGACCGTTGGAATGAGCGGATCGCCGTCCGTGGTCACAATTGTGCCCTGGTTGTTGAGGTGAAACTGACCTGCGCGGGTGTAAGCAATCGTTCCATCGGGTCTCTGCACCTGGAAAAAGCCTGAACCCTGAATGGCAACATCCAGCGGATTGCTGGTTTGATTCAAAGAACCTTGGGTGTTGATAACTTCAGTCGCCGCAGACTTGGTCCCCAATCCGATCTGCAGTCCGGCCGAGACAGTCGACTGGCTCTGCGCAGCGCCCGGAGTGACGAGGTTCTGATACACCATGTCTTGAAATTGAAGACGGAGCTGACGGAATCCCGTGGTCGAAGAATTTGCCAGGTTGTTGGCGATCGTATCCAGGTTCATCTGCTGCGCGCTCATGCCGCTTGCTGCTGTATACAGTGCTCGAATCATCGATTACCCTCACGACCTGTGGTCTTCAGACACGGGGCAGGTCTTCCGCTGCAAACTTGTTGAAGTCGACGTGAAAAATAGTCAGGGCTTTTTGCATCATTTCTGCTTGACGCTGCATAAGAATCAGGTCCATGGTTCCCTGCACCGCATCCTGATTTGCTGCTTCCAGGGCTCCCTGATGGACGGATGATTGCTTGGAAAGAGCCGGTGAAACGCCGCTTGGGGACAGATATCGATTGGCGCCTTCTGCGGTCAGCTCGGTTCCAGACGGAAAGGTGAAGATGCCGATTGTCGTTACCTTGCCGCCGGCAACGGAGACAACGCCATCGGCGCCTACCGAAACATCGCCGGGCGGCAAAAGCACCGGTTGGCCATCGACCGAGAGAACCGGCTCCCCGCCTGCGGAAACCAGAATGCCCTTCTGAGAACGATGGAAGCTGCCATCCCGCGTGAAGCGCTGGCCGCTTGCCGTCTGGATAGCAAAGAAACCTTCGCCCTCAATCGCAAGGTCGAATGGATTGCCGGTCGTTTGAAGCGCGCCCTGGGCCATATTGAGTCGATTCCCGCCCAGCAATCCAAATGCATTGACTGTCTGGCCCAGCTGAGAATCTTCGGCATCCGGTCCGAGCAGAACTGAGCGGAAGAAATCGCGTTCGGCGCGATAGCCGACCGTCTGGGTGTTCGCCAGATTACCAGCTGCTGTATCAAGCGCCTGGGTGCGAGCCATCAATCCTGCAAAAGCCGCATAGTAACCGCTGTCCATCCCGCACCCCCCGCTGCGGGAAGAGTGCAGTCAGAGATCCAAATGGCTGAGGCAGGGATGAGAGGAATCTAAGAAAGCTCCGGCGCTCGACCTCTCACTGCCCCGCGGACTGCGTTGCGGGAATTCGGCCAGACAGGATCGCGCGGGCCGAGGTATCTAAAGGATCCCGTCGCACACGATCGTGACCTCAAAGCTGACGCCTTCAAAGGCAAAGGCGCGGCGCAATTGAAACTCGGGTGCCTGGACATGGAGTTCGTAATCGTGCCCCGTGATGACGGCTGGAACTGAAAGACCGCAGTGCGCGGCCAGTTCAGGAACTTTGCTCTTCCACGTGCCAGCCAATATGTTGCACATTTCTCCGATACCGTCTTTCACCGTGTCATCGATACCCTGAAACTCAAGTCCCGTCAAAAGCGAAGCGATGGCGAGAGCATCCGGAGCATCGCAACGGAACACGCATGCGCCGCTGAGCAGACCGCCGAAACCAACCACCGCAGTCATGGACTCCGGCGAGGTGTTCAAGCGTGTGCTCACCGGGACACACTGAACCCCCAGCATTGTACGAAACACTTCTTCCACGCTTGCATCCAAGTTGAACGGGTCCGAGATCAAATGCACCGAATCCCGCAAGGACAATACCATCGTGAGCCCCACTCCCGCAGCTTCGCTTGCCGCCGCGCATCGTTTTAACTCTCTGACGCCGTTGAATCGAATAAGCTCACCTCGCTACGCCGCGTGTACGAGGGGCAAAACCCTCTCCTTCACCTGTTCGGCAGTAAACGGCTTGCGAAGGTACCCGCGCGCGCCACTTTGAATAGCCCGTTTCACATGCTCCTCGCTGGATTCGGTTGTGATCATCACGACGGGAACGCCTGGGGCAAGGCTCTGTGCAGCAATCTGCGACAGGAATTCGAGGCCGTCCATCGAGGGCATGTTGATGTCGGTAAGAATGAGATCAACTTGCCTGGTGCGCAGGAGTTCAAGCCCCTCGACGCCGCTTCCTGCTTCGTGCACAACCAGGAGCTCCAGGCCGGCCTGGCGGAGCGCCCTCTCCACAATTTTTCGCATCACCGAAGAGTCATCCACGATCAGGGTTCGCACTCCACGCATTCCGGCAGCCCCTTCACCACTGCCACCTTCATCGGCGAACCCTCGAATTCCTTTAAGACGGCTTTTGCGAACCGAAGGCGCGGAAAGCTGTCAGTCCGATCCAAAAGCGCAAATGACATCTTCTACATCCTGTGCTACGAGGAACGGATCCCACGAAGTTCGGAGGCTCATGCGAAGCCATAGAAAGTCGTGCACGCCGACCAGACGCGCATGAACGGGACGAACACGCTCCACTGTCCCTGACAGCGCGTGGGCAGCGGCTTGCGCAGAAGCGGCTTCGATGAGGGTCGCGCCTGGATACTTCGCGGCGAGCACCTGTGCGCGGGCCTTGTGAAATCTGGACTCCGGCGCGATGCCGCATTCGACCCGCAAACCCGTCATTTGCTCGACAGCCAGCGCAAGCGCACGATCCGGTCGTTCTAGAAAAGCAAGGTAGAGCACTTTACTGCCGGAGATCCGCAGTGGGAGCGCTCCGTAGGCATCGACAAACAGGCGCGGCATCAAGCCCGTACCGGAATCGAAGTCATGAGATTCCTTTCCCAGTACTGGACAGCTCCACTGCAGTCCAAGAGCGCGAGTCAGCGTGGCTTCGTCTGTCGCGCATTGTTGGATGAGCCATTTGCCGAGGCGACCGACACCCGCTCGCCGCTGTGCTTCCAACGCTGCGCGCAATTGTGCCTGCGAAATCCAGCCTTGCTCCGCTAAAACAAGACCGATCGGAATTCTGTGCCGATGCTCTGTGCGCTCCGGTCCGAGCTTGGCCATTTCTCGCACGACGGCTGCTGCTATGCGCGCTTCGGTGCATTCCCTGGAGCAGGTCCAGCCTTGTTCGAAGACAGGCCGGTCGCGGCTTCTCCACAGGTGCAGCCAGCCGGTTCGGCAATTCGGGTTTGCGCAGGTCGAGAAGATCGACGAGCGCTGCAACGGCGGGGCACCTGTGCGGCTTGGCTCGATCGACAACCCGGCCCCAACGAGCGCTTCTGTCATGGAACTTTCATTCCTGTCGAGCGTGCCTCTATTTTTCTTTCCGGTATCACTTCTTCCTAAAACAGACATCGGATGCTCTCCAGCCTTCGAAGCGGTTCTGCGACTTCAATGACGCGCAGTCCAAAGTTACCGTCCACCAGAACCACGTCTCCTCGCGCGACAATCTTGTCCCCGACAATTAGATCGACCGGATCCGACACTTGGCGATCCAGTTCGACCACATCTCCCGGTCCCAGATCGAGAACCTCACTGAGGAGCAGTTCGCGGCACCCGAAACGCAAGGTCACTTCGAGTTCCACATCCAGCAATAAGTCGATTCCTGGACGCCCGCTCATTGTGGCCTGCGCGCGATCCGAAGGAACAGGCTTTTCCAGGCAGACCTTCGTTGCAGGATCAGAAAGCGTCAGTGCGGTGGCATCGGCGACATGTATCGACCAGGCTCCGATGGGAGACCGCAACTGGAATGCTCGCGCGATGGGGTTCTTATCGATCACTTCTCCGAATTCCGAGATGTGACATTTTGTGCCCGTCTTTGCCAGCAGCTCCCCAGCCGCGGACTCTGCCACCTCGCGAAGAAGCTCCGACCAGCCCGCCTTCTGATCGACGCCCTCCCCGAGAAGCGGAACCTCGAAAACGGATGCGTCCACCGCGACACTGAAGAGTCCTGAGCACTCGCCTTCGAGCCTCGCGGCAAACGCAAGGGCGCCGGTTGAGCTGGACGGTTCTTCGGTTTTCGCCAAAACCGGTTCACCGGCAAGCGCCTGAGAGAAGAGAGACGTTGCGACCGACGTCCAGCATTCAAGAAATGTCGTCATGGATGAGGTTCTTTCTCCACCGGCTCAATGTGAGCAGCGCGCAGCGTTCCGACGGAGACAACTTCTGCTCGAGCAATGCGCTGACCGCCTACACACCATTCCGCAAGTTTTGTCGGCGAAAAAGACAAAGGCAAGACACTTCCGGCCTCCAGAGACTCAATTGTGTTCGCAGAGACCCGGATGGGAGGCAATTGCAAGGTCGCGCCGAAGGGGATGCGCCGAGTCAGGACCGCCATGTGTGCGCGCGCCTCGGGAGGATGGCGCCTGCGCCTGCCCCAGTCCGATGTCAGCCGGCGCAAAATTGTGTTCGAAACGACGGCGGGAAAGGCAAGATTGAGAAGCCCTGAACGATGCGGCATACGAATCTCAAAGCTGAGGCACAACGTTTTTTCGTTTACCGACATGAGCCGGGCAACCTGAGTCTGCATCTGACGCCTTTCGAAGTTGAAACTGAGACCGACGGGCTGCCAGGCCGAGGTGAGTTCGCGACAGATCATGTCAACGACGCTCCCCAGAATGGACTCTTCGATGTCGGTCAGCTCGCGCAGGGGCCCTTCAATACCCTCGCCGCCGAGGAGTAGATCGATGATCGGTGGAGCGAGCGCCATATCCACCTGCATCACCGCAAGCGCCCCGAGCGGCTCGAGCCGGACCGAGGCAACGTAGCTGATCTCCGGGATACGCAGGAGGAAATCGTTGAATGGAATCTGTTCCGCAGAAACCAAGTCGACTTGGAAGCGTGTACGCAGCCAGGCGGCAAGGTTGTGCGTCAAGTTTCGTGCGAATAAATCGTTCAGCATGCTGATCGCGCGCAATTGCTCGTTCGAGATCTGCCCCGAAGACGCGAAACTGTAGGGCATGGCCTGATCGCCTGTTTCTGTCTTCTTCGCCTCTGTCTCCGTGGTATGCACGGCTTGAAACAGCGCATCGATCTCATCCTGTTTCAGTACCTTTTGCATCATTTTTCACCCGTAGCCCGAGGCGAAGCTTTTACCGGTCGAGATCGCGTTGCGTGGACAGCCCCTGGTCTGGCCTGATCCCGCAGCGCAGCACGTAAATGCACCACGGCAGATGCGTGGATCTGTGAAACGCGCGATTCCACGACGCCGAGCGCCAAGCCGATTTCGCGCATGGTCATCTCCTCGTAGTAATAGAGCGTCATGACCATTCGCTCGCGTTCGGGAAGGTGCGTAATTGCATGAGTGAGCCTCTCCTCCATCTCACCCTTCAGGCACCGGAAAAGCGGGTCTTCATCGGGCCGACCGGGGATGTAGGCAAGTTCTTCTTCGCCGGAGTCTTCGTTACGCTCGGCATGGAGAGTTCCGATCTCAAGTCCCTTCAAGTCGCCGAGCAGAGTCTGGTACTCTTCCAGACGGATGCCCAGCTCCGCTGCGACTTCGTGTTCGGCAGGGGGTCTTCCGAGCCGCGCGGTCACGACGCGCACCGCCTCCTCCGCAGACCGAGCTTTGCGCCGCAACTCCCGGGGGCTCCAGTCCAATGTGCGAAGACTGTCGAGAATCGCTCCCCTTATCCGAAATTGTGCGTAGCTGCGAAACTGGACCTTCTTCGACGGATCGAACTTGGTGAAGGCGTCCATGAGCCCGACCACCCCCGCAGATACCAGGTCGTCCATCTCGACGTGTTGCGGCAGTCTTTCGTGAATGCGCCTTGCCACGTAGCGAACGATGGGGAGGTGATCCAGCAGGGTTCGCTCCTGCTCAGCACTCCAGACTGGTTCTTCGATCGAAACCGGCGGATAGCTTCTTGATTTCGCATCTTTCGATTCCAGAACTCGCACCGCCAACGCTTCAGATCCCATCGTGCTCCTCTTTCGTTCCTTCACCTTCCAACCCAAGTCCAAGCCGGCTGCCCATTTCATCGCACCGTTCCAACCGGTCGAAGACGGATTTCCGGCGGAATCTCTGCGGCTGCCAGCACCGCCAATCTCGGCAACAGAGGTTCCAACCACCGCCGCACGTGGTAACGCGCTGGACTTGGACAGAGAAGCACGGGACTGACCACCGCATTTGTAGAAGCAGTAAGAAGCTTTAATGAATCGGCAAGGCGGCGAACGACGGAAGTGCCCGGGGTTGCAGCATTCGCCGGAAGTTTTTTGGCGATTTCCGGTGTCAGGACCGCAACAATCTCTTCTTCGAGCGAGGGATCGAGGAAAAGGACGGGGAGTTGACCGTCCGGATCCAGGTAGGGCTGCACCAGCCGCCGGCCCATGGACTGCCGCGCCGCTTCGACCAAGGCCACAAGATTCTTGTTGACCGAAGCAACTTCGAGCAGCGCTTCGAGCAATGTTCCCAGGTCGCGAATCGACACGCGTTCCCGGAGAAGCTGCTCAAGCACGCGGCTGACTTCGCCGAGAGTCAGCAATTTCGGTACGAGCTCTTCCATCAGCTTGGGGTGACTCTCGTTCAGACCATCCACAAGACGCTTGACTTCTGCGCGGCCGAGCAACTCGCCCGCGTGCCGGCGGACCAGTTCTCCCAGATGTGTGGTAATGACGGTCACCGCATCAACCACGGAGTAGCCTGCCGCAATCGCCTGCTCTTCCAATGCCGGCGCAATCCACACTGCGGGCACCCCAAACGCCGGCTCGCGCGCCTCCTTGCCCGGCAGCGGCCTCCGGCTCGCTTCGCCTGAAACGGCAAGGAGCTGCGTTCCTTCGGTTTGCCATCGGCCGATCTCCATGCCGCGCAGGGAAAGAACGTACTCTCGCGGCCGCAACCTCAAATTGTCCGAAATATGGACGGGGGGAACCAGGAACCCGAGCTCTGAGGACAGGTGCCTGCGCAGCGCGCGAACCCGGTTCAATAATTGACCGCCCTGCTTCTCATCGACCAGGGGAATGAGCTGAAAGCCGATCTCAAGGGTTAGGTGCTCGAGCCGTAGCAGTCCGTTGAGCTCCGCAATTTGACCCTGCTCGACCTTCTTTTTGTCTTGAACCGGGCTCTCGGCAGGAGACGGTTGCGAAGACTGCAGAGCCACGCGGCGGGCTCCCCAGAAGAGCGCGCCTGCGACCAACAAGAAGGAGAATTTGGGAAGGCCGGGAATGAGGCATAGCGCTGCGGACACAAAACTTGCAATGTAGAGCGTGGCCGGGCGCGCGAGCAGCTGTTGGCGAATTTCGCCTTCGAGCATTCCAGCGGAATTTGCTCGTGTGAGCGTGATTCCGCCCGCAACCGAAACAAGCAGCGACGGAATGAGCGTGACCAGACCATCGCCCACAGTGAGGATGGTGTAGGTCTTCACGGCTTCGCTCAGTTCAATGCCCTGTTGGAGGGTGCCGATTAAGAGGCCTGCGACGATGTTGATGCCCGTGATGAGAATTGTGGCCAGAGCATCCCGCTGGTTAAAGCGAGCGGCTCCATCCATCGCTCCATAAAATTCAGCCTCGCGCGCAATCGCCTGTCGTCTCCGTCGAGCCTCAGCCTCATCAATCAGACCGGCATTCATGTCCGCGTCGATCGCCATCTGCTTGCCGGGCAGCGCATCGAGGGTAAAGCGGGCCGTCACTTCGGCGGTACGAACGGCGCCGTGCGAAACCACCAGGAACTGGATTGCGATCAATGCGAGAAATAGAACAAATCCGACAACGTAATTGCCGCCAACGACAAATTGCCCGAAGGCCTCAATGACCTTTCCCGCAGCGCTCGTTCCTTCGGAGCCGTGGAGGAGGATGCGGCGGCTGGAAGCAATATTCAGGGCCAGGCGAAACAGTGTGAGGAGAAGAAGCAAGGTGGGAAATACGCTGAGTTCCACGGCGCGCCGGATCTGTACCGCGGAGAGAAAGACGATGATCGAAGCCGCCATGGACATGGCCAGAAGGAGATCGAGTCCCGCCGCCGGCAGGGGGATCAGCATCACAAAAATAACGCTGATTGAAGCGAGAGGCAGGACGAATTCCCTCATGCGCAGAAGCATCGCGCGCATACCCGGAAAACCGGCCGGAAGTGTTGCCGTGCTCATGGATTGGCCTTCTCCGGTTCGGAATCCGCCGCTGCAGCCGGCTGAGCCTGACCTGCTGCAGAGTTGGCGCGGCGTTCGCGCATTTCTTCTTCCAGGCGTCGGCGGTAGAGATAGGCGAGAATGGCCGCCACTGCCGCATACAAATCGACGGGGATTGTCTGGCCAACTTCGACCGAACGATAGAGCGAGCGCGCAAGCGGAGGGTTCTCAAGAATGGGAACTCCAGCCCAGCGCGCCTCTGCCTTGATTTCTTCGGCGAGAAGGTTGCGCCCTTTTGCCAGAACCTTTGGCGTATCCATTGTGGTGAAGTCAAACCCGAGAGCGACGGCATAGTGGGTTGGATTGGTCAGGACTACGGTTGCCCGGGAAACATCGGCCTTCACCTTGCGCCTTCGCATCTGTCGCTGCAATCCGCGAATGCGGCTGCGGATTTGAGGGCTGCCTTCGGTTTCCTTATATTCCTGGCGTAGATCGTCGCGGCTCATCTTGAGACGCGATTCGCGGCTGCGCCACTCCACGACATAATCGACGCCGGCCCAGCAAAAGAGAACGATTGCAGCCGCCAGGAGAAGACCGTACACGTCGGAGCCGACGGTCTGAAGGCGTGTGAGGGAAAAGGGTGGAATTGTCAGCTGACGAGCGATCCTCTGCACGGCGAAAACGGCAAGAACGAGCGCGGGGATCAGTGATTTGCCAAGCCGTGCGGCCGAGCGCAGCGAGAACAAGGTCTGCAGATTTGTGAGCGGGCTGATGCGGTTCAGGCGAAGTTGAACTGCCTCGAAATTAAGGTTCATTCCGCCGGTCTGCAGCAAACCTACACCCAGAGCCGCGACACAGACGGCGCAAAAGAGCCCCCCAAACGGCAGGAAAATTTGCAGGCTGATGCGCCGCACGGCAGCCATGGAATGCGCCAGTTGTTCCGGCTCCCAGGATTCTGGAGTCCCCAGAGCAAGAAACGAGACGAACCCTTCGCGCCACGAAGCCAGGAAGCGGGGTCCGATGAGCCCGAGGGCCAGGACTCCGGCGAGCATGCCGGCCGCGGCGGTGAATTCGCGGCTATGGAGAATGTCGCCGTCCCTGCGAGCTTTCTCGCGGCGATGCGGTGTTGCCTGTTCTGAGCGCTCACCCGGCATCGCTCACCGCCCCGCCGACTGCGAGGAAAGCAGATTCTGCGCCATATCCAGCAAACCGTCAAAACGCGCTTCGATGAATCGCGGCCAGAGGGCCAGAGAACCTGTGAGCAATGCGAAGCCTGTCAAAGTCTTGATCGGAATCGTCAGAGACATGACCGGCAACTGAGGGCTGAGCTTACCCAGCAGCGAGACTGCAACCTCAACCAGGAGCGTAGCCGCCAGAACCGGCGCGGACAGTTGAACAGCGGAAAAGAAGATGCCTCCAGCGGCGTGGACGATGCTCAAGCCTGTGAGCTCTGTCATTCCAAAACTGCCGGGTGGAACGGCACGAAAACTGCGAATCAGCGAAGCCAGCAGAATGCGATCGAGTCCCGCCGTAACAAGAACCAAAGTTCCCATCAATTGGAAGAGCTCACCCAGCAATGGTGTTTGAATCGAAGAGGCCGGGTCCATCAGGTTTACCAAGGAAAAACTGAATTGAAGACCTGCGATTTGGCCCGCGAACAAGAGCATTTCGTTCAAAAGCGAAAGCAGAAGCCCGTAAACGAGCCCGACTGCCAGTTCGCTGAGCAGCGCAGAAAAGCTCAATGTTGCGATGGCCGCGGGTTGGATTGCCGCGACCGGCGCAATCAGGTAGGAAACAGCCAGCGTAAAGACTGCTTTGGTACGCATGGGGAGTGCGGTCGAGCTGAAGAATGGTGCGAATGCCACCATGCCGCTCACGCGGACCAGCACCAGAACGAACGCACTGAGAAACTGTCCCCATCCCGCCGTTGCCATGAGCAAACCCAAAGCCCTCGTCGATTCAACCGAAACGTCAGCCAAGATAACGATGCAAATCCACCAGGAGCACGCGTGTGTAAGTCACGAGCCGGTTCAAAAACCAGGGCATTCCCACCAGAAGGACAAATGCCACCGCAGCCAGACGCGGAACAGTCGTCAGCGATTGTTCCTGCAGGCTGGTCAGCGTTTGCACCAGGCTCAAGACAAAACTCAAAGTTGCTGCCACCATCAGGACCGGAAAAGCAAGAATCAGAGATTCTTTCATCAACTGTCGGAGCAACTCGGCAACCATGTCCGGAGTCATTGTGCTTCTCCTAGAAACTCTTCAACAGCGAATTGGCAAGAAGATTCCATCCATCGACCATGACAAACAGCAGGATTTTGAGGGGTGTGGAGACCACCACCGGCGGAAGCTGAAACATGCCGATGGAAGTGGTGATCGCGGCAGTCACCATGTCGATGAGAAGGAAGGGCAGAAACAGAACGGCCCCGATGGCGAATCCAGACTTCAGTTCTGAAAGGATGTAAGCGGGTACGACGACGCGCATGGGCAAATCGTCGGGGCGATCGGGACGCGGAAATTGGCCTGCCGACACGAACAGGGCGAGGTCCTTTTCGCGCGCGTAATGGAGCAGGAAATGCTTGATCGGATACGCCCCCTGATCGATGGCCTGCAGCCCCGTGATCTGACCTGCACGATAGGGTTCAACTGCCTGTTGATCGACCTGGTTGAGCACGGGCGCCATGAGGAACCAGGTCATCATCAAGCCCAATCCAAGAAGGGTCGGGTTGGATGGAGCAGTCTGAGTGCCCAATGCCTGGCGCAAAAAGTGAAACACCACCATCAGGCGAACCAATGGCGTCATGCACATGAGGATGGCGGGTAAGAGCGTGATCAGGGTAAGAACGACAAGAATCGTCCAGGGAGTTCCATCGGAGGGATGCAGCCGCGCATTCAGATCCGGCAGCAGCGAAGGGCTGACCGACAATGCTGCAGCAATCCCATGCGATGCGGCGATCATGAAACCCTGCCTAGCAGCGGAATGGAAAGCGATGGTTGAACCGGAGCCGAATCTTGCGGACCGGAGAATTGCTTTTGCAGTGCAAGGAATGCGGGTGCGCCATCCGCCGCAAATGCCACAAGAAGCCGCTCGCCATCGACAGTAATCAATGCAAGAGACTGCTTGGGCGCGATCGTGATTCGTTCGACCACCTGGAGACTGTGATCCGTTCTCGGTAAGGGGCGCAGCCGATTCCAAAGCTGGGCGCCGAACCTTGTGATTTGTCTTGTCAGAGAGCTCACCATTCGCCTCATTTTCTTTCTGTACAAGTACTTTTTGCTGCGGTCTGCGGTCTGCGCAGGCGCATCATGCCAGCCGGGTGATCCGCACCGCCAGCCGCGAATCCACCACTTCAAACTCCGTCCACGCAAGCTGCACGCCTCGTGCCGCCAATGGCACATCGTCGCTATGGATCCATTGCGTGGCAATCACCTGACCTTGACTCAATCCAACGAGGTGTCGCACGCGAAATTCCCGAATGGGCACGCCGACTTCGAGCTCAACCGGCAAGCGCGACACAGGCGCTTTGAGGATGATTTGCTCTTCCGCTCCGCCGGAGGCGGCCGGAACCAGGGCTGTTTCGCTTGCGCTGTCGGACGGAGCCGGCTCCCGCCGCTGTTCCTGTTTCTGAACCGGCGATCCAGCAGCGCTTGCCATGCACGGTTTCATTGCAGGAGATTGACCAGAATTAAGACAGTTAGATTGAAAGCTTCTAATAAACCAGACGAGAGCTTCGCCTACACCCTGACATCCCTTCGCTGCTACACTGGAAGCAGCCTGCGCAGAGAAATCTGGAATTTTGCGGGAAGCCCATCACTCCTCCATTTGAGGTCGAAGAAAATGCCACAAGCAAATGAAAATAAGAATGTTGCCAGCACCAGCCTGAGGCTCAAGATCGGTTTGGCCGAGATGCTTAAGGGTGGCGTCATCATGGACGTGATGAACGTGGAGCAGGCGCGCATTGCAGAAGAAGCGGGCGCAACCTCGGTGATGGCTCTGGAGCGCGTACCGGCAATGATCCGCGCCGAGGGTGGCGTGGCGCGCATGGCGAAGCCGAGCCTCATCAAGCAGATCATCCAGGCGGTTTCAATCCCGGTCATGGCGAAAGCCCGGATTGGACATTTTGCTGAAGCCCAGATTCTCCAGGAACTGGGTGTCGACTTTATCGATGAGAGTGAAGTGTTGACTCCTGCGGATGAGGCGCACCATATCGACAAGCACGCATTCAAGACCCCATTCGTCTGCGGAGCGCGCAATCTTGGCGAAGCATTGCGGCGCATTGCGGAAGGCGCAGCCATGATCCGTACCAAGGGCGAGGCCGGCACAGGGGACGTAGTGCATGCCGTACAACACATGCGCCAGATCGTCAAAGAGATGAAGGCGCTAACCGTTCTGAGTGAACAGGAACTCTACTCTGCGGCCAAAGAGCACCAGGCACCTTATGAACTGATCCGCATGGTGGCAAATGCCGGCAAACTGCCTGTACCGAATTTTTCCGCGGGCGGCATTGCGACGCCGGCTGATGCGGCTCTGATGATGCAGTTGGGTGCTGAGGCGATCTTTGTTGGCTCGGGCATTTTTATGAAGGAACGCGCCACGCCGCTCGATGTCGAAAACGATCCAAAGGAACGGGAAGAAGCTGTTTCGCGTGCCAAGGCGATCGTGACTGCAACGACGCACTACAACGATCCCAAGATTCTGGCGGAAGTCAGCGAACAGGTAACCGGCACCATGAAGGGTCTGGCCGCCGCGGCAATTGAAGAGTCGCAACTGCTGCAAACCCGGGGCTGGTAGGCGCGCCTGCGGTGCGGCAGCCTACTCTTTCGAATGCGAAGGAATGTGGCATGCGCCCGAGCTTCCATCGAGATCGATCCTGCGACCTCTGACGCCGCCTTTTCCACTTGAGGAGAAGAATTGAACGGAATTCCGCGCCTGCGCATCGGTGTGCTCGCCATTCAAGGGGACTTCGCTTCTCACGCAGAGGCGCTGACTGATGTTGGAGCCGAGCCGATAGAGGTGCGACGCGCCGATCAGCTCGGTGACCTCGATGGGCTTATTCTGCCTGGCGGCGAATCCACTACGATGCTGAGGTTTCTGGAGAAAAACGGGCTCTTCGAGGCACTGCAATCCTTCTGTGCCGAGCGGCCTGTTTTTGGAACGTGTGCCGGGGCAATCCTACTTGCGAAGGAAGTCCGGCATCCGGCGCAGAAAAGCCTGGGAGTGCTCGATGCGATCGTCGAACGGAATGCCTACGGACGCCAGATCGACTCGTCCATCCTGACCGAGCCCACGAAACTTTCCGGTGGGCCTTTGGAGATGGTCTTTATTCGCGCCCCGCGAATTGCGGAGACAGGGCCGGGGGTTGAGGTTCTTGCCGAGCGTGCGGGCTTCCCGACACTGGTGCGGCAAGGGTCGTTGATGGCGGCTACTTTTCATCCGGAACTATCCGAGGATCGCCGGGTGCATGAAGCGTTTGTGGAACTTGTGCGGGCCCACGCGCAAAGATAAGAAAACGCACGCCAGACTCAAAAAAAGAGTTTCGCCGCAGAAAAGAACCGCCGGCATTCCCCGTGCGTCCAATGCAAAGTGAGTGTAAGCTCGTGATCACAGAGGCTTCCCCATGCCTGCTACCTTTACGCACACCCCGGCAGAAACAGAGCGCAAAGAGCCCGGAATCGGCGGGAAACCTCCCGTCACGCGCCGTCCCACAGGCGGCGGTGGGGGCGGAGGGGATGACGACTGGCGCAACGAGCGGCGGGGACCTCGCGATCTTCTGAGGCGCAACCGCTTCGCTGTTTTCCTGGTCTTGGCCGCCGATATGGTCTTTTTCACCGTCCTTGTCGTCATGTTTTATGCCGATCAGACGACGAGGCACATGGACCCTGTCAGCCATGAACTGATCGGCGACTGGCATCCTGTTCAGTTGCCCCCGATTATTTTCCTCAACACTGCGATCCTTGTCTTAAGCGCGTTGACCATGGAGATTGCGCGCCGAAGCATTTTTCACGAGGTGGATGTTCTGGAGGAATGGCTCGGGCTGGGAAAGCCGGCTCTCCGCCGTGCACTTCCGTGGCTGGGTGCAACACTTCTTCTCGGAGCGCTTTTTCTAATCGGACAACTGACTGCATGGCGCCAACTGAGCGCACAAGGTTTTGCGTTCAATCGCTTTTCAACGCCGGCCAGCTATTTCTTCTATGTCATTACAGGACTTCACGCGGCTCACCTGCTGGTCGGGGTTCTGGCTCTGATCTTCTGCCTGACCGCGGTCGGCGTGCTTAAGCGGGTCGAATTGCGACAGATTGCAGTGGATGCGACCGCCTGGTACTGGCACGCGATGGGTCTCGCCTGGATTCTGCTGCTCTCGGTTCTTGCAGTGGGTCAGTGACGCCAGGAGATCCCGGACTGAAATACCGCACACTCGAACGATGGCAGCAGGGACTGTCCGAGCTCCCTCGATTCCCGCATCAATAAGCACAGTGTCAACATGAATTGATACAGCGAGATCGAGCCGTTTCTTGCCTGGCAAGATGAACATTTGCTCAATCCACCGCCCTCGGGCTGGCGAACCGGGCCAGGAAACAGATCGAGAGCCCGGAATCATTCGCCGAATGCCGATCAAGGCACGGGCGCAAGGAAGGGGCCTTTTGTGAGACACGGACTCTGCGAGTAACGAGGTGATGGGGCTCACTGTTGAAGCGCAGAGTGATTGCTTATATCTGTTCGCAGGGCGTTCAAATTTTCACTTCATCTTCGAAAATTGAGATCATCTGAGCCTGAACAAATCGACTATGTGGGGAGAATTGTGATCGTGCGAACTTCCTATGCTGCCTTGACGTTATGGGGTTGAAAACCTAATCTCAAACTAGACGCTCCGCAAGCGCGGAAACCACATCCTGAGATTCCGCTTCGACCAACGAAGGTTTGTTTCCGACAGGACAAGAATGCAGATTCCCTACCACTGGCAATATCTTCCGCTGCTGATGCAAATCGCTGTTGCCTTTGGCCTTGCAGGCTTTATGGTAGTGGGCTCCTGGTTTGTAGGCAGGCATCGAAACTCAAAGACCAAGCTTGCGGCTTACGAGTGCGGCATCGAGGCGGTGGGGGACGCTCGGGGCCGATTTAGCGTGCGCTTCTACATGGTAGCGATGCTCTTTATCCTCTTCGATGTGGAAGCGGTCTTCATGATGCCATGGGCTGTGATTTACCGGCAGCTGTACCACATCACCGGGCAAAAGTATTTTGGCTTTTGGGAGATGTTCGTCTATCTCGGATTCGTAGGGGTAGGGCTGTACTACATCATCCGAAAGGGCATTCTGAACTGGAGTGCCGACAGGGCGGATCTCTAAATGACAGTTGCGACCAGGACGCTTGCTGACAAATCCGCTGTCCTTGAGGGCATGCCGGGGCATCCTGCAATCAAGGGCATTCTCGGGTGGAATCCCGAAGGTTTGGTCGATGCACGATTCGATCGTAATGAATTGACCCTCACCGTGGCGCCGGGCGACATTATTCCAGCCCTCAAGGCGCTTCAGGCAGCCGGATACAACGCATTCGAAGATATGACAGCGGTCGACTGGTTCCCGTCGGAACCGCGGTTTCAGCTCAGTTATCACATTCTGTCGCATGCGTTCAAAGAGCGCATCCGACTGCGCGCAATGGTGAACGGTTCCGATCCGGCGGTCGAATCAGCAACCTCAGTCTGGCCAGGTGCGAACTACTATGAGCGCGAAGTTTTTGATCTTTTTGGTGTGCGATTCGAAGGTCATCCAAATCTGCGGCGCATCCTGATGCCGGACGAATGGAAGGGCCATCCGCTGCGCAAGGATTACCCGGTGGAGGGCTATCGGTAATGACAGACACCATCGGTACGCCCATACTCGAAGCGCCCATAGCCGAAGGCTCGCGCGATCAGCACATGGTGCTGAACATGGGCCCGCAGCATCCGTCGACCCACGGCGTTTTGCGTCTCGTGCTGGAAGTGGATGGCGAGATCGTAGTGCGCCTCTACCCGGAGATCGGGTATCTGCATACCGGCATCGAGAAAACCTGCGAGGCGAAGTTTTACCAGCAGGTCGTCCCCTTAACGGATCGAGTGGATTATCTGGGACCGATGGCCAACAATCTCTGCTACTGCATGGCGGTAGAGAAGCTCCTACAGCTCGAGATTCCCGAGCGCGCTGTCTGGCTGCGCGTCCTGTTCACTGAGCTGACGCGCCTGAATTCGCACCTGATCTGGCTCGGCACGCACGCCATGGATATAGGAGCGTTGACCGTCTTTCTTTACACCTTCAGAGAACGGGAAGATATTCTCCGCATCTTTGAAGAAGTGGCCGGACAGCGCATGATGACCAGCTATTTCCGCATTGGCGGGCTGGCCATGGAGCCGCCCCTGGGGCTGCTCGATCGCGTGCAGAAGTTCATTAAGACGCTGCCCGAAAAAATAGACGAATACTCGAATCTGTTGACAGGAAATCCTATCTTTCGCAATCGCCTGATGGGCATTGGACATCTCTCGGCCGAAGACGCGATTGCGCTGGCCGTGACTGGGCCAACCATGCGGGCGTCAGGGATTGATTTCGACCTGCGGCGCGATATGCCGTATTGCAGCTACGAGAAATTCCAGTTCAAGGTGCCGGTTTCGAGCGGCTGCGATTGCTGGGCGCGGTATGAAGTGCGTCTGGAGGAAATGCGCGAGAGCATCAAGATCGTTCAGCAGGCGCTGGATGGAATGCCTGAGGGCCCGGTGAAGGCCGATGCGCCGAAGATTGTTTTGCCCGATCGCGAAAAGATGAAGACGCAGATGGAGGCGCTGATCCATCACTTCAAGATCGTGACCGAGGGTTTTAATGTTCCCGCCGGCGAGGTCTATCAGGGGATCGAATCGGCACACGGGCAGATGGGCTACTACGTGGTTTCGGATGGTACGGCTAAGCCTTACCGGGTCCATATGCGATACCCCGGATTTGCGAGTTTACAGGCGCTGGAAACGATGTGCAAAGGCCGAATGCTGGCCGATGTGGTTGCGGTGATCGGCTCGATTGATATTGTTTTGGGAGAAATCGACCGGTAGTGGAAGCCGATGCGCAAGTGTACGTGGAACTTTGGGTATCGCTTGCTTCCCTGCTCCGTAGTTATACCGCGGCGCACGGGCTGAATGGGGATCGACAGGCTACAGTGGAATTGGGCGAGGAATGCATCACGGTGCGCCACGCCGATCGCTGGCTGGAATTGTTGCGGACTCGATCGGCTGTGCGTTGGACGCGTGAAGATGGAAAGAGTGGAGTTCTTGAATTGACTGAGGCCGGAACATTGCGGGCAGCAACGGGCGAGCAGGAACTCGATATGGCTGCCGAAGCCTGGGCTCTGGAGCTGATGCAATGAGCGCGGAAACCATGACCGTTTTTTCGCCGCAGCTCGCCGCGCGCTTTGATGCCCTGGTCGAAAAGTATCCGTTGAGGCGTTCGGCGCTGGTTCCGATGCTGCTTTATGCGCAGGATGAAGTGGGTTATCTATCCGATGCGGTGATCGGCGAAGTGGCAGCGCGCATTGGCATCACCGAACTGGATGTGCGCAACGTCGCAAGCTACTACTCCATGCTCCGGTTCAAGCCGGTCGGCAAATTCAATGTCCAAGTCTGCACCAATATCAGCTGCATGTTGCGCGGAGCGTATGAACTCTTCGATCGTTTCCAGGAGGAGCTCGGCGTTGGGAATAAAGGCATCACCAGGGATGGGGTCTTCTCTCTGGAAGAAGTCGAGTGTATTGGCGCCTGCTGCTGGGCCCCTGCGATCCAGGTGAACTACGACTTTCACGAGGATCTAACGCCTGATTCTGTACGGGGCATCCTCTCCAGCTATCGAGCGAAAGCCAGCGGAGGTGAGAAGAATGCCTAGGCTGGTCTCTCATCCCGATGAAGTGAAGATTGTTACAAAGCGCTTTGGACAGGGCGCAGCCGACATCAATAGATATGTTGAACTCGGCGGCTACGAGGCTGCGAAGAAGTGCCTCGCCAACGGGCCCGACTGGATCATCAACGAGATGAAGGCCTCGAACCTGCGCGGCCGCGGTGGCGCAGGATTCCCCACGGGCATGAAGTGGTCCTTTGTCCCGAAACAGAGTGCAAAGCCCAAATATGTGCTCGTGAACGGAGACGAGAGCGAGCCCGGCACCTGCAAGGACCATCTGATCTTCCTGCACGATCCGCATTCTGTCATTGAAGGCACCATCATTGCGGGGCTGGCCATCGGTGCCAAGATTGGCTTCATTTATCTCCGCGGCGAGTACCGGTATTTGCTCGAGATCGTGGAAAAAGCCGTTGCCGATGCCTATGCGAAGGGTTTTCTGGGCAAAGGCATCTTTGGATCGGATTCCGAATTCCAAGTGATTACGCAAACCGGCGCAGGGGCCTACGAAGTGGGCGAAGAGTCAGCGCTGATGGAGTCGCTCGAAGGGAAACGCGGGGTTCCGCGCATCAAGCCGCCGTTCCCGGCTGTCGTGGGTCTCTATGGCGGACCCACGGTGATCAATAACGCGGAAACCATCGCCAGCGTGCCCCATGTGATCACCATGGGCGCCGAAGCGTACTCGGCCGTTGGCACGCCGCGCAATGGCGGCACACGTCTGTTTGGATTGAGTGGTCATATTGAACGTCCTGGCGTGTATGAGCTGCCCATGGGATACAACCTCAAGAAGATGATCTATGAGGTAGGTGGCGGCGTCCGCGGGGGACGCAAGTTGAAGGCCGTCGTTCCCGGTGGCTCGTCGACGCCGGTTCTGCTGCCAGAAGAAATCGAGACGCTGGGCATGGATTTCGATCAGGTCGGCAAAGCAGGTTCGATGCTGGGATCAGGCGGTGTGGTGGTCATTGATGACCAGACCTGCATTGTCGAGTTTGCGCTCCGCACCATCAGTTTCTATGCACACGAAAGCTGCGGCTGGTGCATTCCCTGCCGTGAGGGAACGGACTGGCTGAAGAAGTCCTTGACGCGATTCCACGCAGGCTTCGGCACGGCCAAGGACATCGATAACATTCAATATCTGGCTGACAACATGATGGGCCGAACGTTTTGCCCGCTTGGCGATGCAGCAGCCATGCCGACCCTGGGCTTTGTGAAGAAGTTTCGCAAGGAGTTTGAAGAGCACCTGAACGGCAAGCCCTGTCCGTTCGCGAAACACGACAAGGTGGAACTGACAGTCGCGTAGGCCAAGAAGGAGCATAACGGTGTCGAATGTTGATCATAAGCGGAGCCGAGAGGATCGTATGAAGGAGATTGCGGCGGAGATCGCAAGATTAAGCGATCAGTCCCTTGAATCGGTGCCACGCAAGCATCACATTGCCATGAAATTGAAAGGTGAAACCGGGGCATACAGCAACGCAGTCATCGTGTCGGACTCTGATTATGTCAAGTTCTTTATTCGCTCAAAAGATCTCCAGAAGAAGGCAGAGGAGAAGCAATTTACTCTCAAGGCGGTAGATTCGATCGGGACAAGGGCGGGCTTTGGCTTTAGGTTCTCGGGCCTGCGGCTGAACCAAATTCAAGCGAATGAGGAATTCTTCAAAACCATAATCCATGGGTCAATCAACGAGGCCAAGCGCCCGAACGTGCGGGGGAGCAAGGGGTAACCTGCCACGCAGAGGTGAAAGCAACAATTTGAGAAAGTTAGGAACAGACAAGTCGAATGGCTGACGTAACCTTCACAGTAGACGGAAAGAAACTCACGGCTCCCGCGGGGACGCTGCTCATTGAGGCGTGCCGCAAAGCGGGTATTGAGATTCCCGCCTTCTGCTACTACCCGGGGCTGAGCCTGCAAGCCGCTTGCCGCATGTGCGTGGTGCGCCAGGAGAAGGTGCCCAAGCTGCAGACTGCCTGCACGACGACGGTCGCGGAAGGCCAGGTCTTCATCACCGAATCAGCCGAAATTGCGCAGGCGCGCAAAGCCACGATTGAACTTCTCCTGGGCAATCATCCGCTCGACTGCCCCGTTTGCGATGCCGGCGGCGAGTGCGAATTGCAGGACATGACCTTTAAATATGGCGCGGGTGAAAGCCTCTATACCGAGGCCAAACAGCATCGCGAAGAACAGCAGTGGTCGCCTGCCGTTTTCTACGACCGGCCCCGTTGCATTCTCTGCTACCGCTGTGTGCGCATGTGCGGCGAAGGCATGGATGTTTGGGCCCTTGGTGTACAGAATCGCGGCGCCAGTTCCGTCATCGCCCCAAACGAAGGAGATCAGCTCGATTGCGAGCAATGCGGAATGTGCATCGATGTCTGTCCGGTGGGCGCGCTGACCAGTGGCAGCTATCGCTATAAGACCCGCCCGTGGGAGATGAATCACGTCTCTACTGTGTGCACACACTGCGCCGATGGATGCAAAGTCACGCTCGGGATGCGCCAGGCAAATGATGGTTCAGAAATTATCCGCGCCGACAATCGTGACAAGAGCGGCATCAACAACGACTTCCTTTGCGCGAAAGGCCGCTTCGGTTTTGACTTTGTCGAGAACCCCAATCGCCTGACCAAACCGCTCGTCCGCAATGCCGCAGGCAAGCTTGAATCCACAACGTGGGAAAATGCGTTGCGGTTCGCCGGCTCACGTCTCAAGGAAATTCGGGACAGCAAGGGTGGGGCGTCGATCGCAGTCATCGGGTCCGACACCTCGACCAACGAAGAGATTTACCTGCTGCAAAAGTTTGCGCGGACCGTCCTGCAGACGAACAGCATCGACCACGTTCGTTCTGCCGACTACACCACCTTTGCTCGCGCGATTGCAGGGCATCCGCAAAGGTCGGCCGGTCTGCGAGACATTGCGAATGCGCCGGCAATCCTGTTGGTCGGGGGCAATCCCACCGAAGAGAATCCCCTGCTGGCCTGGGAGCTCCGCACGAATGTGCGCCTGAATCGCGCGCGGCTTTACGTTGCGAATGCCAACCCGATCAAGCTCGAGCGGCAGGCAAAAGCGACCCTGCAGATTCTTGCGGGAAACTACGCTCCATTGAGTGCCTATCTCTCCGGCAACGAATCAACCATTCCTCACGCAGCTTTCCGCGAGGCGCTGCTTGCTGAAAGCTCGCTGGTTGTCTTGCTTGCATCGGAGATCGCGGGAGCAGACTTGGAGTCGCTCGTGCAATGGGGGCTTGGGCGCGACAATGTTCGGTTTGCCCTGCTTGGCGCGCATGCCAATTCGCGCGGCGCGGCCGACATGGGTCTTCTCCCCGATCTTCTGCCGGGCTACGTGCCCGTTCAGGCTCCGGCATCCTACTCGGCGGATTACGTCGGCCTTCCCGGAGCACCGGGCAATCGGCTTTCTGACATCATTCCTGCAGCCGCAGCGGACAGTCTGGGTGCGCTTCTCGTTTTCGGAGCCGATCCGTTGGCAGGAAAGGGCATTTCCACAGAAGGTCTGAACAGCACATTCGTCGTTGTCTCCGATCTGTTCCTGACCGAGACGGCGACAGTCGCTGATGTAGTTTTTCCGTCCGCCAGCCTCTACGAAAAGACCGGAACGGTCACGAACACATACGGCGATCTGCAGTTGGCCAAAAAGGCTGCGGATCACGCAGGCATCAAACCAGACTTCGAAATTCTTGTGCGTCTTGCCGACGCAATGGGCGCCAACGTCAAGGCGCTTGTTCCCTTCAGCAGCCGTGGCGTCACCGCCGACCTTGGCCAATCGCGCGGCGCGCAAGCAGGCGAAGCCGACAGGCATGCAGTCTGGCTCGCTGCCAACAATCTTGAACCGAAGTTGAGCCCATTCGATCCGCTCGCGCTTCTGGACGAAATTGAACGTCTCGTCCCGGGTTACAAACTCGACAGGCTGAATCTGTTTGGCGGCAATGACGTGCCGACCGATCCCGGATTTGTGACGATCTCAGAGCTCATTGCATCGAGCTCCGTTGTTCCAAACCAAGACAGTCTCTTCACATCCGGCAATCTGAGCCGCTACAGTCCGGCGCTTAAGGAACTGGCGGACCATCAGAACGCTGAAACGGCCATTGCTGCCGCTGACTGAACTCGTTATGCCATTGAAAGGCTAGAAATTCGTGACGATTCTGCAATTTGTTTTCTGGAGCTTACTCAAGGTCATCGTGGTCACGGTCGTGCTCCTTATGGGCGTGGCCTACACGGTGCTTCTCGAGCGCAAGCTCGTAGGCCGCATACAGAATCGTTGGGGACCCACCCGCGTGGGACCATTCGGGCTACTGCAGCCCCTTGTCGACGGCGCAAAATCATTCCTCAAAGAAGACATCATTCCCTCCGGCGTCTACCGGCCGCTCTACCTGCTCGCGCCCATCATCGCACTCAGCTGCGCGCTCATTTCGATTGCAGTCGTTCCCTTCGGGTCGCCGGCTGTTACCGGACCCGGCGGCTTTCACTTCTTCCAGATCGCCGACGTCAACATTGGCTTGCTGGTGATTCTTGGAATTACCTCGATTGGCGTCTACGGCATCGCCCTGGCCGGCTGGTCCTCGAACAACAAGTATTCCCTGCTCGGCTCTTTGCGCTCGTCGGCCCAGTTGATCAGCTACGAACTCGCGCTGGGGCTGTCTCTCGTGGGTGTTGTGCTTCGCGCGCAATCGCTGAACATGCGCATCATTGTAGAGAGCCAGTCCAAGCACGGGCTGCTCAGCTGGAACCTCTTCGGAGGTTTTCAGTTTGTCGCGTTCTTCATCTATCTGATGGCGGCATACGCCGAGACGAATCGCTCACCTTTCGACCTTCCTGAGGCGGAGAGCGAACTCACCGCTGGTTATCACACCGAATACAGCTCGATGAAGTTCGCCATGTTCTTCATGGCCGAATACGCAAACATGATCATGGTTGGGTGCGTGGCGACGTTGCTGTTTCTTGGCGGATGGACGAGTCCCTTTGGCGATTTGATTCCGTTGCCGCAGAACATCGTCCTGCAGGCCCTGCTACCTATGTTCTGGTTCGTGCTCAAAGTTTTCAGTTTTCTCTTTCTCTATGTCTGGGTGCGCGGCACATTGCCCCGCTTCCGGTATGACCAATTGATGAACTTCGGATGGGGCTACCTCATGCCGCTTGCCATCCTCAACATTCTTGCCACTAGCCTCTGGCTGGCCTACAAGTGATCGCTCGATGCATCTGATTCTCTTTCTTGTATTCGCCGCGTTTTGCCTGGCAGGCGCCGTCAACCTGCTGCTGCAGACGCATCCCATCAACAGCGCGCTCTCGCTGATTGTGGTGATGACTTCGCTCGCTGTGCTCTACCTGCTGCTGGGTGCGGAGTTCCTTGCGGCGGCCCAGGTGATCGTATATGCCGGCGCAATCATGGTGCTGTTCACCTTCGTGGTCATGCTTCTGAATGCCGGACGCGAAGAGCGCACGCGCGGAAGCCGCGCCTACGCCGTCATCGGTTTTCCAGCGACTGTCGCAGTGCTGGCCCTTATTTCCACAGTGATTCTGCACATGCAGGGTCTGGGCTCCGCTGGAATGGGTGAAAGCCTGACCAACCAGCCTGGAGCAACCAACCTGGAAGAACTCAGCACTGTGCTCTTCACCAAGCTGTTGCTCCCGTTCGAAGTCACCTCAGTCCTCATCCTCATCGCGATTCTCGGCGCAGTGGCGCTGGCGCGGCATCCGGATGCAGAGAAGCAGGAGGGCAAATGAGCCTCTGGCAACAGGATGTGCCCCTTTCGCTCTATCTGCTGCTCAGTGCCCTTCTTTTCGCACTGGGAGTGGTGGGCTTTCTGATCAAGCGCAATCTCATCACCATGTTCATGTCGATTGAGCTGATGCTCAACGCCGTCAATCTCTCCTTTGTCACCTTCGCGCACCAGTGGCACGCGGTGAAGGGCCAGATCTTTGTCTTTTTTGTCATGATGGTGGCCGCGGCGGAAGCTGCAGTCGGCCTGGCCATCATCATTGCCGTCTTCCGGGCCCGCTCCACGCTGGCCGTCGACCGAATCGATTTGATGAAGCTATGAACGGACCTTCACTTTTTTTGCCGCTGATCCCTCTTCTGCCTTTCGTTGGGTTTCTGCTCAACGGAGTGCTGGGTCGTCGTTTGCCCAAAGGGGTGGTATCGGCCATCGCTCTCGGCGCGCCACTGGCATCTTTCCTTCTAGTGCTGCGTCTCGGCCTCCTGGTCTGGTCAGGATCACTCGCCTTGCCCGTGATTGAGCCGGGAGCCCCGGTCTGGCTGTCGGTTGGGACGATGCATGTCGACTTCGGCACCGTGCTCGATCCGCTCTCCCTGGTCATGTTGCTGGTTGTTACCGGCGTGGGCTTCCTGATTCATATCTACTCCGTTGGCTACATGGCCCATGAGAAAGGCTACTGGCGTTATTTCGCCTACCTGAACCTGTTTCTCTTTTTCATGACGGTGCTGGTGCAGGCGGGCAACGCGCTGGTGATGTTCGTTGGCTGGGAAGGCGTAGGCCTCGCGTCTTACTTGCTCATAGGGTTCTGGTTCCAGAAACCTTCGGCGGCCGCTGCAGGGATGAAGGCCTTCGTCGTGAATCGCGTCGGCGACTTCGGTTTTCTGATTGGAATGTTTTTGCTTCTCGCGACCTTCGGTACGCTCAACTTCAGCGAGATCGCCACGCGCCTTGCAGCGAATCCTGAGCTCACGGGCGGCGTTCTCACTGCCACGGCGCTTTGTCTCTTTGTGGGCGCAACAGGAAAGAGCGCACAGCTTCCTCTCTACATCTGGCTGCCGGATGCAATGGAAGGTCCCACACCGGTTTCCGCGCTGATCCACGCTGCAACCATGGTAACCGCAGGCGTTTACATGGTGGCGCGCACGCACGTCCTTTTCGATCGGTCGCCCTTCGCGCTCGCCGTTGTGGCCATCGTCGGCGCGGCGACTGCGCTTTTTGCCGCCACCATCGGCCTCGTCCAAACCGACATCAAGCGCGTGCTCGCCTACTCGACAGTTTCGCAGCTTGGCTACATGTTCCTGGGCTGCGGCGTCGCAGCGTACTCTGCCGCGATCTTCCACCTGATGACGCATGCCTTCTTCAAGGCACTCCTCTTCCTGGCTGCGGGTTCCGTGATCCATGGCCTGGGCGACGAGCAGGATTTGCGCAAAATGGGCGGCTTGCGCAAGAAAATGCCAGTCACATTCTGGACCATGACCGCAGCGGTCTTTGCCATCGCGGGATTCTTTCCTCTGGCAGGATTCTTTTCGAAGGATGCCATCCTTTACGAGGCATTCCAACACGGCAGCCTGGGCAAGGCTCTCTGGTTCGTTGGAGTGGTCACGGCACTGTTGACCAGCTTCTACATGTTCCGGCTGTGGTATCTGGCATTTTTTGGAGAATCGCGCGACCCGCATGCGCACCCACACGAAAGTCCCTGGTCGATGCTCGGGCCATTGTCCATTCTTGCGGTTCTTTCCATTGCCGGAGGGTGGATTGGGATGGAGCGCTTTGGCGCATTTCTGGCACCGGCTGTGGGAACGATCGTTGATCCTTCCGTAGCGCCCGGCGGAAAACAGCTGGACTATATTCTCAGCGCGCTTGCGGTCGCCGTTGCCGCGCTTGGCTGGTATATTGCGCATCGCTTCTATCATCAGCGTCCTGACGAGCCGGCTCGACTTGCCGTTGCGGTTCCTGGTGCCTACAACCTGCTGGTTCACAAATATTACGTCGACGAAATCTACAGCTTTCTCATCGTGAAACCGCTGTTGGCATTCTCAAGGTTCGTTCTCGAGTGGGTCGTGGATTTCGCTATTCTCGGTGGAGCCGCATGGGTGCTCGGCGGCACGGCACAGTTGGGCGGCGCCATCCTGCAACGCTGGCAATCGGGCAATCTGCGCTCTTATGCGGCGTGGCTGGCCCTGGGGGCTGCAGTCCTACTTCTCTTCGTGCTGGTGCCGTGGACCTCGGTTCTGGCCGGCTTCGGCATTCATTTAGGCATGGTGGCGCGTTAATGAACGACTCGATTCTTACCCTCATCCTTCTCGCCCCGCTTGTCGGCGCTGGTCTCATCGCGCTGCTGCCCGATCGCGGAAAACTTCCTGCGTGGATCGCTCTTCTCACATCGCTGGTTACATTTCTCTTTACACTGCATCTGCCGGCGCACTTCATCCATGGCCAAGCAGGGTTTCAATTTGAGATCAATCGCCCCTGGATCGAGTTGCCCCCCATCAACTATCACGTGGGTGTGGACGGCCTGAGCGTTTGGCTCGTTGTGCTCGTAGGCTTGCTGGCGCCGGCAGGTATTGTCGCCAGCTGGAATTCCATCAAGGAACGCCGCAAGATTTTCTACCTGCTATTCCTTGTTCAGCAGACTGCGATGTACGGCGTCTTCATCTCGCTCGACTTGATGGTGTACTACGGATTCTGGGAGCTTTCGCTGGTCCCCATGGCCATTCTGATTGCCATGTATGGCCGCAAAGAGGGCGCTAAAGCTGCGACCAAATTCTTCCTGTTCACCTTCATTCCCTCAGCGCCTCTTCTGGTAGCGATCCTCTGGCTTTACGCACGCACCCAGACCTTCAACTTCGTCGACCTGCAAGCCATGATCGCCAGCGGCGCGCTGCCGGTCGGTCCTCTCTACTGGGTCGCCTTCGCGTTTCTTTTTGCGTTCGCGGTCAAAGTACCTCTCTTCCCTCTCCATGGCTGGCTAGCCGACACATTCAGCGAGGCCCCGGTTGCCATGGCCATGGTGGTTGCCGGAAAACTCGGCCTCTACTCCATGATCCGCTTCCACGTCGGGCTGTTTCCCGCACAGGCGCGGCAGGTCGCGCCGCTTCTCATCGCACTTGCTGTGATCGGGATTCTCTATGGCGCATGCCTCGCATTGGTGCAGCGTGACTTCTGGCGCCTGTTGGCCTTCGCCGCCATGGGCCATCTGAGCTTGATTGTTCTCGGCATTTACGGGTTCACCGCAGCAGGCTCGGGCGGAGCAATCTACCAGATCCTTAACAATGAAATGATTGACGCTGCGCTTTTCGTCCTGCTCGGAGCACTCGAGGTGCGTTACTTTACCAGCCAGATTGCCGCATATGGCGGACTCGCCGCACGCCTGCCGCAGACTGTCACGCTCTTTGTCATTAGTTCTTTGGCGATGATTGGCCTTCCATTGCTGAATGGTTTCGTTGGAGAGTTTCTGATTCTCTCGAGCGCTTTTGGCGCCGGCCATCGAGGCTGGGCGATCGGGGCCACATTGGGCGTGATTCTGAGCGCAGCGTACATGCTCTGGCTGATCCAGAGAATCTTTTACGGTCCAACAAATGACCTAACCGGCGGCACGAGCGTGCCCGATCTGCACCTGGGAGAGCAGTTGCTGCTGTGGCCCTTCGCCGTGCTCATGCTCGTCATGGGTGTCGCTCCCATGCTCTGGATCAACACGATTCAAGACCGCAATACACCCACCGTGCTGAATGGCTCTGCCGCAGCGCCCCAGTTGAGCGTAACGATGAAAGCAAGCGTGGAGGGCCAACAATGAACCCCGGCGATTCCCTCCATATCCTTCCGGAGATCATCCTCACTCTCACGGGTGTGCTCATTATGATCATCGACGCCTCGCTGGCGACCGGAGTTGCGCGCCGTCCACTGGGCTGGATTGCCTGCCTGGGAACCATGGGCGCTCTGCTGGCCAGCGTGTCGGAATTTTCACCCCGGCTCACCGGGACCGGCTTCTATGGCACGGTCGAAACGACGCCGTTCACCGCATTTTTCCACGTTCTGATCTGCGGCATCGTTCTGGCCGCCCTTTTGCTCGCGCTCGACACGCTTCCCGGCGATTCCCATCACCAGGGCGAGTACTACGCCCTAGTCGTTTTCGGATCGGTGGGGATGTGCCTGCTTACGAGCGCTGTTGAGCTCCTGGTGGTTTTCATTGCACTTGAGATTTCCTCCATCTCGACGTATATCCTTGCGGGCTATCGGAAGCGGACGGGGCGCGGGCCTGAGGCTGCCATCAAATATTTCCTGCTGGGTTCGTTTGCGACAGCATTTCTCTTATACGGGATTGCGCTGATCTTTGGAGCCACAGGAACAACTCAGATTTATGAGATTGCGCATGCGCTTCAGGCCGTGCCGAATGTGCCCAATCTGCCGCTGGTCCTGACGTCTCTGGCGCTGATGCTGGTTGGCATCCTCTTCAAGGTCTCCGCTGCTCCATTCCACGTGTGGACGCCCGATGTTTACGAAGGCGCACCTTCGCCCGTTGTTGCGTTGATGTCCACTGCGCCAAAGGCTGCGGCGTTTGCCCTTTTGTTGCGGGTCGTGTACGAGATATTTCCCACGTTGCGCAGCATCTGGTCCCCGCTCTTGTGGGCCGTCGCGATATTGTCCATGACTGTCGGGAATCTGGCTGCGTTGCGGCAGCAGAACGTCAAGCGCATGCTGGCCTACTCGGCGATCGCTCATGCCGGCTACCTGCTCGCTGCTCTGGCAGCCACGGCTCCAGAGGGCATCGCTGCCGGCGCTTTCTACATCACCGCCTATGCCGCCATGAACGTCGGGATCTTCGCTGTGGTTGCTCTCATCAGTGGTTACGATGACGAACTGCCATTGATTCAGGACTTCCGTGGACTCTGGTACCGCTCGCCTGTGCTGGGCGGCTTGCTTACCTTCTTCCTTATTTCCCTGGTCGGCATCCCTTTTACCGGCGGCTTCTTCGGCAAGTTTTATTCCTTTTCGGCCGCAGTCGGCGGCGGTGCCGTTTGGCTGGCGATTATCGGTCTTTTAAACTCCGGCGTAGCCGCCACGTACTATCTGCGTCTTGCCTTTGTGGCCGCTCAACGACCGACGGACGACACGCCGGCACTCCCCGCGCGTACCTCCTCCATCGGCATCATGGTCTCTGCCGCTATTGGATTAGCGGCGGTCGCTACGCTGGCTCTTGGCATCATTCCTGGAGCTATTCTCAACGCCTCCCAATCCGCGGCGCACACGCTCCAGCCACTGCCGGATGCGCCCACCACCGAGGCCCCCGCTACCGCTTCGGCTAAACCGAACCCGTAACTCGGATGCTGGGCATTTTTGCAGCCGAGAGCAGGTTCTTGTAAAACTTCACATTCTGCTCTAGTACTTTTGCCCGGTCAAAATGTTGGACAACCCACTTCCGCCCCGCTTGCCCCATGCGGCAGCGCAGTTCCCTGTCTCGAAGAAGTCGCGTAATCGCCTCAATGAGGGCGAGTTTATTCTCAGCGGGCACAAGCAGTCCCGTCACCTCAGGCACCACTGCGTCGCGGGAGCCGGTTGAGAGGGTTGTGATTACGGGGATGCCCGACGCAGACGCCTCCAGAACAACGTTCGGAAATCCTTCGCGCAACGTTGGCAGGACCATCATGTCCATCGCCCTGTAGTAAGGCGCGGTGTCGGACGCAAATCCGGTGCAAACGATCTGTCGATGCTCCAGGATGCGCAACCTTGTCGCATGGTCCAATGCGTCCTCTGCCTCGTCGAACCAACCGACGAGCAAAAGCCGGGTTTCCGGGATCAGAGCCAAAATCGCTTCGAACGCAGCAAGCAGTTCCGGGATCCCTTTATCGCGCGTCAGTCGCCCCACGAAACCCACGACAGGCACCGTCGCTTCGATTCCCAAGCTGCGTCGCACGTCGCTCAAACCGGGAGAGAAATGCTTCGTGTCGACGCCAATACTGCTTCCTTCGCCCAGCATCTTCAATTTTTGAGCCGGTGCAATCTTCAGGCGAACGGCATTTTTCAGCAGGCTGGCACTCGTACACAAGACCGCATCTGCACAAGCGGAAGTTATCCATTCTGCTGCCAATAGCCCAAAGCGCTTGAACCCGACGGCAGTTTCCAGCTTGAGCCCGCGCAACAAATAAACCCTTCGAGGCACCCTTGCACACCACGCGGCAACCAATCCCAAGAGGCCCGCTTTCGGTGTGCTGAACTCAACAACATCGGGTTGAATCCGGCGAAGCAATCTGTAGAGTCTTACGAAGGAGACCACATCACGCAGGGGTGCGGGACGACGTTCCATGGGCACGCCGATCGTCGCAACGCCTTCGGCGCTTCCCAAATCATCCAGCCGCGCATCGGGACTCGCGACGATTGTAACGGCGAACCCAGCTTCGCGCAGCACCGCCGGCCGTCCGGCCAGAACCAGGCAGGTCTGCGCACTCGTGATTCCAAGCACAATCTTTGGGTGGCCAACGATGGGTTTTCGGTCCTCCGCAGCCTTCAACGTGGCTTGCATCCTCTGCATTTGCTGAGAGAAAAGCCAATCTATCAGTTGCAGACACGAACCTTTGTGTTCGCTGTCACCTCTGGATACGAGATGCGTCCACTAGATTTTTGACGGAAAGCAACCGAATGATTTGCCGGCCTGTTGTGCTTCTTCTCATCCCGCATCTTGGCGGAGGCGGTGCGGAGCGTGTCCTTGAACTCCTGGCACAACATATTTCTCCAGAGAAATACGATCTCCATCTCGGCCTTGTCACCCAGTCCGGCGCAGTTGCGCAGTTGATCCCGCCTACTGTGAAGGTTCATTGCATAGGCGCCAAGCGTGTGCGTAGCGGTGTATGGAAGGTTGTTCGCCTCGTGCATCACGTTCGGCCGAACCTGATCCTCTCCACGATGGCGCACCTCAACTTCCTGATTCTTGCGTTGCGTCCTCTGTTTCCGCTGGGAACCCGTGTGGTTGTGCGCCAGAACGGCACGGTCTCATCGATGCTTCGCGAATCGGACGCCGGCCACTTGACGCCATTTCTGTATGCGACTCTCTATCCTCGGGCTGACAAGGTCATCTGCCAATCGCGCTCGATGGCCGACGACCTATGCAGTACGATTCCCGTACTCCCGGATCGCATCGCAATCCTGCCCAATCCGGTAGACACAACACATTGCCCGGCCCAGCACTCGCACCCTGAGCACCAGGCGAGAACAACGGCGTGCCGCCTGGTCTCAGCCGGTCGCCTCTCGCACGAAAAAGGTTACGATCTCCTCCTCGACGCCCTCAGGCTTGTGAAAGCCCAGGTGCCGGAAGCGACACTCGCCCTTGCAGGCGCCGGCCCGGAGGAAACCGTTCTTCGCGCGCAGTGCAAGATGCTCGGGCTTGAAAACGCTGTGCGCTTCCTCGGTTATCAGAATTCACTTGCCCGCGCATTTGAAGATGCCGACCTCTTCGTACTCCCGTCTCGGCACGAAGGCATGCCTAATGCGTTGCTTGAAGCAGCAGCTTTTGGCTTGCCCATCGTCTCAACTCCTGCGTGCGGGGGAATTGTCGATCTGTTGCGCAATTCACCGGGCTCCTGGACCGCGAGGGAAATTACGGCTGGTGCTCTCGCCGACCAGATCCTTCTGGCACTCAGGTCCATCAAGCCTGCCGCCCGGTGCGATCACTCCTGGGTTCAGGCCTTCCGGCTCGCGAATGCAATTCCGCAATACGAAGCCCTCTTCGACCGCATGATCGGGAGAGGGCACGACTAATGCACATTGCATTCCTTGTTCCGACTCTCGATCGAATCGCAGGCGCCGAACGTCAAGTTTGCCTTCTGGCGATTGGGTTGAAGCGCCGCGGCCATTGCATCACGGTCATAGCTCTTTCGGGTACCGGCAGCGACACCTCCGGCGAGCTGATGCGTCTCGGAATTGGCTTTCGATCGCTTGGCATGCGCAAAGGCTTGGCTGATCCACGGGGGTGGCTGCGTTTACATCGATGGCTCCTGCGCGAAGCACCGGACGTGTTGCACGCTCATCTGCCCCATGCTGCCTGGATGGCCCGATGGTCCCGGCTTTTCGCACATATTCCAGTCGTCGTTGACACGATTCACACCAGCTCAACGGGAGGCTCCGGGCGCACGCTGGGCTACCGATGCAGCAACTGGTTCACAGATGCGGTAACAGCTGTGAGCCAGTCTGTCGCAGATGCCTACCTTCATGATGGAATGGTTTCGGCCGCTCGCTTGCACATCCTTCCCAACGGAGTTGAAACAAATCAGGAGCCCTCTAAGCCTGAGATCCGCGAACGCCTTCGTTGTGAGGTGGGGTGCAAAAACCATTTCCTGTGGCTGGCAGCTGGACGTCTTGAGACTGTCAAGGATTACCCAACCCTTCTCCGCGCAATTACTCTGCTTTCAAAGCAGGCAAGATTGGTGATTGCGGGAAATGGATTTCATGAGCAGGAACTACGAGCCCTCGCTGTCGAGCTCCGTCTCCAGCCTCGCGTCCATTTTCTTGGTTTTGTAGCGGACCTGAAACACTGGATGCAGGCGGCCGATGGTTTCGTCTTGTCCTCACTTTGGGAGGGGCTTCCGATGGGTCTTCTCGAAGCTGCTGCCTGTTCCCTACCTGCAGTCGCCACTGACGTTCCTGGAAGCCGCGACGCTTTGACCGACGGATGCTCGGGTTTTCTTGCGCCACCGCGCAACCCTATTGCGCTTGCCGCCGCAATGGCCAAGTTGATGCAGATGTCGCCGCAAGATCGAGCAGCAATGGGTGCCGAGGCTCATCGCAGGGTCAACTTAGGGTTCAGCCTCGAATCTGTTCTGGATCGTTGGGAGCGCCTTTACACCGACCTTTTGAACGCACAATTCGAACGGCGCGGAGTTGGTTCCCAGTCCAAAGTGTTAAGTTAATCAGTTTGCAATGCCCCGTCGCAGCACTTTTTTGAACCTTGAGAATCGAAGCCGTCCGAGCGCATAGGCAGCATACATTTGCTCGATCATTCCCAGAGGATCGGCGCCAAGCTCTTCGATGATCTTGTCCAGCGAAGTGAACTGAAGCGCATGCTTGTCGAGAAATTCGCGCAGTCTTAGCAAAAGATCGTCGTCTGCGTTATTGCTATGGATGCAGATTGTCCAGAGCCCGGCGCTTTTTTCGACCGGTGCCCACAACTGCTGGGGAATCCAGGTCAGGCCGCCATGCGTAAAAGGAACGCGGGCAAAGCCGTCCGAAACATAGGCGATCCCTTCTGCCTTCAAAGCACGCAGAGTCGACTGGTCGAAGCCATGACGCGGCGCGACCCAGATTTTCGGATTGAGTTTTTTACCGCGCAGGATCGTAAGACCTTCGTGAATCCACTGCCTCTGGCGATCTTCAGACACGCCTGCGAATTCCGATGTTGGGTGCAGCCCCAAGATTCCCGAATCCTCGCTATCGCAGACGTGCCGGTAACCATGCAACGCAACCGTCGCACCAGCCCTTTCGAGGACTGCCATTCTGGACCAGAAATCCGCATCGGGATTTTCCTTCATCAATTCGGGATCGCGATTGTCGGGGACGACCGCGAGGATGGGCTTGAGCCGATATTCCTCGATCACCGCGCGAAATCTTTCCCACCCTGTTCTTGAAAGAGTGGGGCAAAGATCGTCAAACCGCAGCAGATACTGCGCAGGCCGAGGCATCATTCCGCAGCCCCAGTCTTCGCAGCGAGGAGCCTTCGCGACCAGTAGTAGAGAAAGAGCAATGTACTGATGGTCCACACCGAAGTGGCCAGCGCAATTCCGGCAACGCCGAAGATCCGCATGAAGACGAGATTGAAGACAACATCGAGAGCCAGGTTCGCAACTCCGCAGCGGAAGATCAGATCGGTCCTGCGCATTGCCAGGAGAAAGCGGTAATAAACTCGACTGCAAACAAAAAACGGGATCTGCAGGGCATACATCACCAGGACCGGTGCGACTGCGGCAGTGTCTTTGGGCCCGAAAACGCCGTGCTGGAACGCAAGCCTGATTAGCAGTCTCGATCCCAGCATCAAGCCCAGCGCTATCGGCACGGTTACCAGCGCCAGAATCCTTACCCAGGTCCGAATTGTCCGCTTACAGCCCGCCCAATCCGCATGAGCCACCATTGTCGAGAAGGAAGGTGTAAGGGCGGACGCCACTGTACCCGCCATCAAGGTGATTACAACGCTGACGAAGCGATTGGCATAGGCAAGCGCGGAAACGCTGCCCGCAGGAAGTGACGCAGCCATGGATTGATCAACCAGCAGGCCTCCAGAGGCCACCACGCTGCTCAAAAGCACAGGGCCGTATTGTTTCGCGACCTCTCGTCCGGCGGGATTCATTCCTTGCGGGGCCAACCGCAGTTTGTAACCCTTTGCCTGCATCATCCAGGCCATCCAGGCTGCCTGCAGAAGGGCACCGAACGAAGTTGCAAAAACCATCGCCCAAATACCCAGGCGCGCACTCAGCAATGAGGCGCCAACGATAGTCGCCAGGGGAATCAGCACTGGCGCCAGCGCCGGCAACGCAAACCTGTCGAGCGTGTTCAGCACTGCGGTGCAGTTGGATGCGATTCCCGTAAGCACAATGATCGGCAGCATTCCATAGAAGAGACTTTCAGCCAGCTGCAGTTTTGCAGGATTGAAGTGCGACGCAATTAAAGGAAAGGAGATCGGAGCAGCGAGAGCCATGAGAATGGATGAACCGGTCAAGAACAGGCACGACCAGAACATCGCGCTGGAAAGCAATTCCTGGGCCTGCTGACGGCCTTCCGTCTCACGCACCCGCACCAGCGTTGGAATCAGCGCCTGATTCATCGATTCTGCGATGAGGTTTACCAGGAGCCCAGGAATGAGCGCGGCAGCGAGGAATGCTTCCATCGCATCAGTCCGCCCGTAGATTCCGGCAACCGTGATCTCCTTGAGCGTGGCGGCAAGCTTTACAAGAATTCCTGCAAAAGTTGCGGCAAGAGCCGCGCGCAGTATGCGACGATCCGTGTCGTGACGAGGGAGCCAATCAACCCGTGCGGCCAAGATCGGCTCCGATCAGCGGTGTGATGAAGGCTTCCAATGAAGGGGCGGCGCGGACTGCATCCGTAGTGTATTGCGACTTGAGGGCCTCGGCATTTCGGCTGATACGCCACGCAACGGAGAAGACGCCGATCATCAGCCATGTTATCCTGCTCTCTGCGGCCGTGCCAACCATCGAAGCGATGCACCAAACCAGGAGCATTGTCGTGAAGCCGATGCGCAGGGCGTCCTTTGTCTGGCGAATCAACCAGAAGCATTCCGCGAGAATTGCGGAAGCCAAGCCCAGCCCGATCAATCCCTCCTCAACCACAATCGATAGCGCAGTGTTGTGTGCGGTGTCGACGGGCGCCACTCCCGCAGCAATCACAAATGTCCCAGCGCCTGAACCGACACACGGCCGTTCAATAAAAGCATCCCAACCCCAAAACCAGATCTTGGTTCTCTGATTCAGATCGCCGCCCTGTAACTGGCCCAGAATCGTCGCAATCCGATTGAAAGTTTCGTGTGGAACAAACATCCAGAGAGCGACGGCGAGCAGGGGGATGCAGAGAGCTCCCCAAAAAACAAATTGGCGCCGCATGCGAAACAGGAGTAGGGTGCACCCCGCTAAAGCGACGAGCCCGGCAATTGCACCACCGCGTGATCCTGTAATCACAACAGCTGCCAGACCCATTGGAAAATAACCCAGCCCAAGCCATCGGTCGATTCTCCGTTCGCCGAGAACCAAAAGAATCCCCGCCAATGGAAAGCCGAGATCCAGGAAGCGCGCAACGTCGTTTGCGTTCTGGCCGGCTGCGACAAACCGGGATTGCCCGGAGACAACTGCATCGACCGAGGCGAGGCTTGCCAGAGTCAATCCCGCAAGCATCCACGAGCCTGCGACCCAAGCCCTCAGCAAAGCTCTCAAATCATCGAGCGACTCCGCCAATTCCCATACGAGCCACGCGATCATCATTTCCTGTAGGTAGTCGGGCAGCTTATTCAGAGTAACGGCCGCATCGCTGCTCCAAAAAAGCGAGGCAGAGCACCAAAGGAATAGACCCATCACCAGCCAATGCAATCTGGACAAGGTCCGGAATCCGCCGGCCAAGAGCACCGCAGCCACTGTTGCAATCAACGTCAATAGCCCTGCAATGCGCGCGACATTGCCCAGGGGCGCGCCAAAGTCGAGCGAGTATTCCCATGGAATAGCAAAAGCGCAGAGCAGCAGCAGCAGGCGCGCGGGACGTCGCATGCTAAAACCTTTGCGAGTAAACCAAACCCGCGTAAATGCTTACCCCGGCTGCTGACTGAACTACCGATTCGATGCTTCGGTTCCACAAGTTTTTCGCCGCAGAGTCCGGTACAAACAGGATGTCGCGATCGTCAATCGGCAGATCGGGATCTTGCCCGCGCAGGAGGCGCTTCAGATTGAGCTCGGTGATGGTGCGCCCTCCGCTCTGTTCGCGAATGAGAAGGGCTTTTCCGAGGCTGGCGTTTGATGTCGGTCCCCATGCCAGTGTCAGCGCTTGCACGACAGTCAGTCCGCCGACCGCATCGATCGGGAACCCTCCTGGGCGCAGCACGTCTCCCACTACATAAATCAGTCCGGCTCGCCGAATCTGGACAGTATCCCCGGCCTCGAGGTCTGGGTTATGTTCACCGGCGTCACCTGCGCCCGTCGGGTCCAGGACAACCGCTTGCGCCTGCTTTGCCGGATCGCGGTGTGTGATTGTCACCAGGCTGCCTGCATTGGGCGAGAGACCTGATGCGGCAGAGATCAGATCGAGAAGTCGGTGGTGCTCGGTAAATGCGTACACACCCGGTCGCGCTACCTCTCCAAGGACACTCACATCCTGGCCAACATACAGGGTCACCAGAACCGAAACCTGTGGGTGCAGTAGCATGCCGTGCGTCAAGAGCGCTGCATCAACCGCCTGCGCTGCGCTTCTCTCAGTCAACCCCTCGACGCGCACTTCACCTATCAGAGGCAGGAGAATTCCCCCCGCCTCGTTCACGCGCGCTGTCGTATGGAATTCCGGAATATGCGATTCACTGACGTCGACCACATCGCCAGGAGCCAAGGGCGCAGTCATTGGCTCTTCCAAAGCAGTACCGCTCATAGCCCCTGGGGCTGAATTCCCTGCCCTTGCACTCCAGGTCTCCGGCGCGTCCTTAGCATTGGGCGCAATTGTTGCAGGGCTTGCATGCGAGATCTGCGCGACGTTCGTCGGCAGCCCCGAAGTATTCGGAACGGGAGCTTGGGCCTGCCCTAGAACGGTCATCACGGCAACCACCAGCAGGATCGCTGCATTGCGCACATGCGGGGCATTCATGGTTTCGAGCACCACCGCGCCTCCAACGGCCAGCCATAGGCTGATAAAAAACGTAATGCTCAAATCAAGCGGCAAATTTGGACTCACCGGCTTGACCGGCTGCCTAGCAGGGTCCACGACAGCCAGGTTGGAATTTCGAATGCCCGCGGTAATTCCGGCTTCTTCCGCTTTTTCCTGCACGCGCAGGTAAAGTTCGTGATTTCGGCTCGCTTCCGCGCGAAGCACGTCATATTCCGTCGCCGCGGCATTCTCTTTCATCCCGTCGCCGGTACTTTTCTCGAGGCTTTTTCTGATCAGGCCTTCCCGGTCCGAGGCCGTTTGCCAGGCATCCTTGAATCGCTCTGTCAGCTTGCCGTCTTCTTCTGCGATTTGCCGGTCCAGGTCGGCAAGTTGGGTCCGAATCTCGACAACGTGGGGAAAGCTCGGACCATGCTCCAGACTCAATTGACTCTGTTCCTGCTCGAGGTCACTGTGGCGCGCATGCAGCTGTTGCAAAAGCGCAGTCGCAAACGCCCCTGCCTGCGCTTGCAATCCAGGATCGGAAGCCAGTACCAACTCCGGATTTCCCTTTAGAGCTGCCTGATACTCCGCCTCGCGCAAAATCCGATCCGCGGTCGCACTCACCAGCTCCCTGCCCAATTCATCCATCTCCAACAGCGCCGTACTGTGCTGCGAACCTCCCGTCTCGCCGTTTTTCGTGGATTCAGGCGTCTCCACCAGGCCATGCTCTTGCTGGAACTTCATCAGCATGCGGTCGACCTCGTTCACACGAGTCCTGAGAACGGCAAGCTGGCCCTCCAGCCACGCGGTTTGCTCTGCTGTGGCTTGCACCCGGGCATCTGTATCCTGCTCTCCGTAGGCACGAATCAGCGTATTCACAACGGATGCCGACAAGGCCGGATCTTTCGACCGGAACCGAATCTCAAGAACCAATGTCTGGGGAAGCGTTTGGATTTTCAGCCGTTGTTCAAATCGGTCGAGAAGGTAGGCCTGGGCCGCGGGGCTGGGCGCATCGATCCGAAAACCAGGAAACTTGCTCGCAAATCTGCCCATGAATCCGGGCGCCTGGTAGAGTTTTAAAGCCGCGATGACCCGCCATGCGAGCTGTTGGCTGCGTAACTCGGCGGCCAACGTCTCGGCCTGCAGTTCTCCCGTGGCAAAAAGGCGGGATCCGACTTCGCTGGCGGGTTCACCACCAAGTGCCGTCGTTGGAGTAGCACGCAACGCCACGCGCGCGGTGGCCTCGTATTGATTGGGCGCGAAAAAGCAATAGAACACGCAGGTGAGCAGCATCCCAGCCACAAGGGAAGCCGCGAAACGACTCCTGCGGGCCAGCACAACCCCGAGCGATCGAAACGTTGTAAACCCCGCCGACTCCCGAGACGATGGGGTGGATTCCCCTCTCGGTCCAGGAGACTGTGCGGATTGTTCATTGGGATGGTCCGCCAAGAACTGGGCCCTCGGTTCCAATGCGAAACGGCGCGGGACAACACCACCGCACAGAACGCGGTGCCGCTGCAATAGAACTCTTCCCAGTTTCGGGAATTCGACCCAGATTGTTTGTGAGGCGTGTCACATCTGCCGAAGAAAGGTAACCGGGCAGCCCTCAAGCCTATTTTGCGGAGCTCGTTTTGTACCAATCTACAGTGCGCCGCAGGCCTTCTCTGAAATCGACGATCGGTTTGTAGCCCATCAATTCACCGGCCAGCCGGATGTCTGCAAGAGAATCCTTAATGTCCCCGGCACGCGGCGGCAAGTAGGCCGGCGTGCCGCTGTATCCCGTCAGATCGCAGAGAATGCGAAAGGTATCGTTGAGCGTAATTCGAGCGCCGGTGGCTGTGTTCATCACCTGGCCACTCACTTTCTCCGCCGCCGAAGACGCAGCCAGCAAATTGGCATGCACCACGTTGTCAATGTAGGTGAAGTCACGGCTCTGTTCGCCATCGCCATAAATGCTGGGCTGTTCGCCGGCAAGCATTTTCCGGCAAAAAACTGCAAGTACGCCGGAATATTGCGAAGTGGGATCCTGATGGGGCCCAAACACGTTGAAATAGCGGAGGACAACGGTCTCCATTCCATAAACACGCGCGAATGTCCGGACGTACTGTTCTCCTGCCAGCTTGGCCACCGCGTAGGGCGATATCGGGTTGGGCAACATCCCCTCATCCTTCGGAAGGGTCGGCGTGTCGCCGTAGGCAGATGACGAACCTGCATAGACCACACGGCGAACACCGGCAGCGCGCGCCGCCACCAGAAGGTTCAGGGTTGCGGTTACGCAATGGAGGTTGGTACCCACCGGATCCGCGACTGAACGCGGAACACTGGCCAATGCCGCTTCGTGGAAAGCGATCTCGACATCCTTGCAGGCAGCTGCGCAAGCTGCCGGATCGGAAAGGTCTCCCTCGAGGAATTCCATGGCCTCAAGACCGATCAAGTTCTCCCGTTTCCCCGTGATGAAGTTGTCTACCCCGCGGACCGATTCGCCGCGCTCCAGCAACGCGGCCGCAATCGACCGCCCAATGAATCCAGCAACTCCAGTAACGAGAAACTTCGGCAAGCGATCTCTCCGAACAAATGATGTTTGCAAGCGACCAATCACGCCTGCCCGCCCAGAATACTACTGAGCAACCCATTGCAGTCCCTACTTCAACTTTCCCTCTACCTTGAAGTACTCCATACTGTGATTCCCAGATCCCCGTTCGGCGAGGGTAGCCATTCATCGGCCGCAACGCGCCGTCTTACTCCTCAATTCGCCAGAGATCGTACAGTGCTGGTTCGGATCTACGGCGGCCTAAACCGGCTAACTTTCGCTCGTGACCCGAAGCCTGCCCAAAGGCGACGTCCCCCGGCGCAATCATGTATTGTGGGTTGGTTCGCCTATGATTCTCTCGCCCCCCACATTGGCCGAGCCACAGTACTTTGCTCTCTGGGAGCGCTTGCTCTTTGCGGCAATGGTTCTGGCTTCCGGTGGCCTTTTCTGGCGGCGATTTGGACCAATTCTCCACAAGATCCTTGAATCGAGAAAAGACCCCGACTTCCATCTCTTCCCAATCGGGCGGCGCGTCTGGGACTTCTTCTGGGAGGTCCTATGCCAGGCTAAGGTCATTCAACAGCGCCCCCTGCCAGGTATTGCACATGCCTTTATTTTCTGGGGTTTCTGCGCGTTTGCTCTTGTAACACTTAATCATTGCGCAGTCGGTCTCGGAATCGGCTTCCTGTCTCCTGACGGTCCATTTGGCCGTTTCTATTTCTACCTGGCAGCCGCCTTCGCGCTCACTTGCGCCGCGGGAATCCTCGGCCTGTTTGTCCGGCGCTTTCTGGTTCGTCCCCGGTGGCTGGGCCAGAAACTGAGCTGGGAATCCGGGTTCATCGCCCTTTTGATCTTTCTGCTGATGGCAACCTATCTCTCCGCGTTCTTCGTTGCGGAAACGTCGCCGGCAGCGCGCATCCTCTGGTGGGCGCATACAGTCTCTTTGCTTGTATTTCTACCGATCATTCCCCACACCAAGCATCTGCACCTCGTGCTGAGTCCGGCCACTGTGTTTCTGTCGCGCGGCGGCTTCAGCCAAATTCCTCCCTTGTCAGGCGACGAAGATTTTGGACTCGTGACAGGCAAGGACCTCACCCAGCTCGCAACTCTGCAGGCCTATTCCTGCGTGGAGTGTGGACGCTGCACAGAACACTGCCCCGCTGCGAACACGGGAAAAGTGCTCAACCCGAAGGAAATCGTACTGGGGTTGCGCGGCTACCTCAATGAGTACGGCCCGAGGTCAGAAGAACCCTTGCTCGGAAAGTACAACTCCCAGGAAGCAGCTTTTCAGTGCACGACGTGTGGCGCTTGTGAGTTTCAGTGTCCGGTGGGCATCGAGCACTTACCTATGATTGTCGGCCTGCGTCGGGGTGCGGTGAACACCGGCGCCTGGGAAGACGACCACGGCGCAAAGCTCTTTCTCGGCCTCGAGCGTGGCAGCAATGCGCTTGGTTTAAGCGCCACCGAACGCGACAAGTTTGTTCAGAAGCAGGAATTCCCTATTTTTGATGGCAGCCAGGAATACTGCCTCTGGCTCGGCTGCATGGGCGGATACGACCCCAAAGGCCGCGAAATTGTTGCCGATTTTGCCCGGGTAATGAATTATCTGGGGACAAGCTACGGCGTCTTGCGGAAGGAAAAGTGCACCGGTGACCCTGTCCGCCGATTGGGCAATGATCTCGTATTCCAGCAACTCGCCGAGTCCAATCTGGAAGTGATCAAGCAAAACAAGGTGAAGAAGATCGTCTCCATTTGCCCACATTGCGTGCGCACCATTCAGGAGGACTGGAAAGAGTTTGGTATTCCTCCAGAGGTGGAGCATCACAGCGAATTTCTTGCCCGCCATGTGTCCCGTCTTCCCAAGCCGGCAAGCGATCAGGAAAAGATCGTGTACCACGACCCCTGCTATCTCGGCCGCTATCGCAACGTGTACGACGAGCCGCGCACCGTGGTTGCCCACGCAGGCACTCTCGTCGAAGCACCGCGCCACAGGGAACGAAGCTTCTGCTGCGGCGCTGGAGGCGGCCTGGCATTTTTGGGTGAGGAAACTGGGGGGCGCGTGAGCAGCGTCCGTGCAACGGAGCTTCTTGCCACTGGAGCAACGACGGTTGGGACCGCGTGTCCTTTCTGCAACACCATGTTTCGGGATGCAACGCTGGCGCTCGGGCAGCAAGGATCCGCGCCGGCGCAAATCATCGACATTGCGCAACTCACAGCGCGGTCGCTCCCGCAAATTCCGGCCAACACCGCCGGCTAAGTTTATTTGGAGAATTCATCGATGAAAATCATTGTCGCAATCAAGCAAGTACCCGAGCGCGATGCTCCGGTTCACATCGACTCCGCGGGCAAATGGATCGACGAAGCCGAACTTCAGTGGGCGCTGAATGAGTCCGACGCCTATGCCCTGGAAGAAGCCCTGCAACTCAAGGAAAAACATGGCGGCGAAGTTGTCGTCATCAGCGCCGGCCCGGAGCGCGTTGGGTCCACCATTCGTGAAGCTCTGGCCAAAGGGGCCGATCGCGCTATTCACGTTGAGAGCGATGATCTTGCGCAACGTGATGCCCTTGGGGTCGCTCGACTACTCGCTGAAGCCATCAAGCCCGAGAGTCCCGATCTCGTGCTCACCGGTCTCCAATCCGATGACCTGGGATACGGACAAACCGGCGTCATCCTTGCCGAGTTGCTCGGTCTGCCCCACTCTTCACTGATCCTGCATGTCGAAAAGACAGACGCTGGACTCGCCGTGAAGCGCGAGCTCGAAGAAGGCTGGTTTCAGGAGATCGCGTTGCCCTTGCCGGCGGCGCTCACGATCCAATCGGGCGGCAACAAGTTGCGCTACGCCACTCTGATGGGCATCAAGAAGGCAAAAACCAAGGAGCTGCGCAAGATCGCAGCATCGGAATTGCGAACAGGCGATGCCGCAGTCGTGACGCTCGAGCGCATTGCGCTACCGCAGAAGCAAAAGTCTACGCAGATCCTGCCCGGTACGGCCAAAGAAGCGGCTGCGGCGCTGGTTGAAAAACTCAAGTTCGAAGCGAGGGTTCTATGAGCGGCATTTTCGTTGTGCTGGAAGAACGGGATGGCCGAGTGAGCCGTCCCAGCTGGGAAGCGGTGGCGGCCGCACAAGAACTCGCGAAGAAGACTGGGCAAGCCGTTACCGCGGTCGTCCTTGCCGCGAACACCGAACCCCTGGCCGCCGAAGCCTCGGCCAAAGCTGTTTCCAAAGTCCTTCGTATTGAGCATGCGCTTCTGACGCCTTATACATCCGACGGTTTCACGTTAGCGCTCGAGCAGCTCTTTCGTGCTCAGGCGCCCGACTATGTTGTTTTTCCCCATACTTACCAGGTGCGCGATTATGCGCCTGCGCTGGCCGCACGCATGGGCCAGGTCTTGATCGGCGACGTCACCGGCATCGGCGATGGGCCCGTATTTGTCCGACAGCTCATGCAAGGACGCTTGAGTGGTGAATATCGCTCCGCGGGAAAAGGAACCTGCTTTGTGTCAGTTCAGTCCGGTGCGTTTCGCGTAGAACAGGCAGATCGCGAATCCGCAACCTCAGAGACCTTCGCTCCCACCATTGACGCATCACAGATCCGCACCAAGCCCGGCGCCCCCTTTCGCGGCTCTGCGCAAACTGTCGACCTTGGCTCGGCGCCCTACATCGTCAGCGTGGGACGCGGCATCAAGGAGGCCGACAATCTTCCGCTCGTGCAGGATCTGGCTTCGGCCCTTGGCGCGGAGCTCGCCGCGTCGCGGCCCATCTGCGATAGCGGATGGTTGCCGATCGAGCGCCAGGTAGGTAGCTCAGGACAGACCGTCGCTCCCAAGCTTTACCTTGCCGTAGGCATCAGCGGCGCCATTCAGCACCTTGTCGGCATGAAGGGCTCGCAGTGCATTGTTGCCATCAACAAAGACCCCGAGGCGCCGATCTTTGAAGTCGCCGACTATGGCATCGTCGGCGATCTCTTCGAAGTGGTCCCGGCGCTTACAGAGGCGGTCAAGGCGGCCAAGCAGTAGCGGCCTTTAGGTCCCCCCAATCGCTCTATTCGCGACGGCGGTTTAAGAAGCCTTCGCTCAAGTAGCCAAGAAATGCGCAAGGCGGAACGATGGCAGGCAGCGCGATGCAGTACCACTGCGGCTGTGTGCGCCAGTGCGAAGTCAGGGAGAACGCGCCGGCAAACAGTGCAACGCCGATAAAACCGAGAGTCGCGGTTTTTCTGCCAGCAGGTTCCGCAATCAACGCACAAAGGTATCCGGCACCGGTAAGGATCGAGCATTGCGACACCAGTGCAACGATCCAATAGCTTCCGGCCTTCGGCATTCCCGCAAGCGAACGCTCTGTGGCCCACACCAAGGTGGCGTTGGTCAAATATCCGGCGAGAACAGCGAAGACTGTACGACCAAAATCCGCGCGCAATCGATCCCTCGCTCCAGTTACCCCGATCGTTTTCTGAGCTCTCCTATCTTACCGGGATATCTTTTGCCCGTTGACCCCTCCCCCTCCCGGTGAAATTCGGAGTTCAAGCGGGCAGGAGGTGCGGCATCAACGCTTCCTGTGTACAGCGGAGCTGCCCATGCGATATCGTTCCCTGTTTGCTGAAAACTTCCGACGGGAGCCACAGGCATGTATCTTCCTGAGACGTATCAGGCCGCGCTCATCCTTATGCTCACCAGCATGCTCTGCTGGGGATCCTGGGCCAACACGCTGAAGCTCTGCCCCGGCTACAGGTTCCAGCTTTTCTACTGGGACTACGCCTTGGGCGTGCTGTTGGGCGCGATTGCATTGGGTTTGACAGCCGGAAGTCACGGGAGTTCCGGCCCGGTCTTTCTCGCGGATATCGTCAGCTCAACTCCCCATGCAATGTTTCTGGCTGCTTGCGGCGGGGTTGTGTTCAACGTCGCAAACCTGCTTCTTGTGGCAGCAATCGACGTGGCTGGACTGGCTGTTGCCTTTCCAGTGGGCATTGGTCTCGCCCTCGTTGTCGGTTCCATTTGGAGCTACCTGGTCAATCCGAAGGCCAATCCCATGCTGTTGTTTGGCGGCGTTGCGCTGGTCGTCCTGGCCATCATTCTTGATGCCGCGGCCTACCGCCGGCGCGAAACGGGCGCTCAGTCCGCCACGACCCGAGGCATTGTTCTCAGCCTGATTGCAGGTCTGCTGATGGGCAGCTTCTACCCACTCGTCGCGCGCGCCATGACCGGCACCGAGTTCCACACAGCGCCGGGGCCTTATGCGATTGCGCTCTTTTTCGCTCTCGGCGTAGTCCTCTCCACCGTACCCGCGAACCTGATTCTGATGGCCAGACCACTCGACGGCAAGCCCTCTGTTGGAATGAAGGGTTACTGGGACGCTCTCCACCGCTGGCACATTGCGGGCTTGCTGGGCGGCATGATCTGGTGCGCCGGCGCAGTCACCAACTTCCTCGGCTCCGGAGCTCATAAAGTCGGTCCAGCCGTCTCGTACTCCATCGGCCAGGGCGCAACCATGGTTTCTGCCTGCTGGGGCGTCTTTGTCTGGCACGAGTTCGCAGGAGCGCCACGCAGCGCCAAAACTCTTCTGGTTTTCATGTTCTTTTTCTTTGCACTTGGCCTGTGCGCCATCGCGCTCGCTCCGCTGTTCTAAAGTTGAATCATGACCGTTATCCGCAAACCGATCATCGTGGTTGGCAGCGTCACCATGGACATGGTCACGCTCACCCCGCAGATTCCGCGCATGGGCCAAACGGTAATCGGAACAAGCTTCAGCACCACGCCTGGCGGTAAAGGCGCCAACCAGGCCGTCGCGGCGGCTCGCCTGGGCTATCCGGTGCAAATGATTGGCAAGGTCGGCGACGATGCATACGGTCCCCTGCTCCTTGAGAATCTGAAAAATGCCGGAGTCGACGTAAGCGGCATGGCCATCGCACCCGGATCATCCGGCCTCGCGCCCATCCTCCTGGACCGCGACGGCCACAACAGCATCGTTGTCGTTCCCGGCGCAAACGGAAAAGTGAACCCAGCCTTCGTCGATCAGTACAAGGAGATCCTTCGATCGGCAGGCATGGTGCTTTGTCAGCTCGAACTTCCCTTGGCCACAACGGAACGTACGCTGGCGCTGTGCGTGGAGTTGAACGTGCCCGTGATGCTCGACCCGGCTCCGGCAGCACCGTTGCCGGAATCTATCTGGACACAGATTGCATGGCTCACGCCCAACGAAACCGAAGCAGCCCTCTACGTTGGTGAAAATCTGTCCGTCGAGGAAGCCGCCGCGCAATTGCTCGCTCGCGGCGTCCAAGGTATCGTGCTCAAACGTGGCGCTCAAGGAGCCTTCGTGGCTTCCGCCTCTGGCGTTTCCGGTTGGGTCAAGCCCTTCCCCGTGGACGCCATCGACACGGTTGCTGCCGGAGACTGCTTCAATGGCGCATTTGCCGTGGCACTCATGGAAGGCAAGGATCCTATGCAGGCCGCAAACTTTGCGTCGGCTGCCGCGGCAATTTCCGTAACCCGCCGCGGCGCGCAAGCCTCAATGCCTGACCGCGGCGATGTCGATGCATTTCTCGCTTCGCATGCGCGATAGAGCGACTCAAACAACTCTCAACCATTTTCCTTGCATCGGATTGAGTTGCGTACTCGGCGCACATTGATCCGTCTATTGAACGAGGATGCCCTATTCCGGGCAAATGGGAGACATGGATGAGTGAAACAACAAAGCTTCGTGCCGGCGACGGTCATGAGTTGGACGCATACGTCGCACGTCCCATCGGCGAACCGATTGCCGGGTTGGTGGTTATCCAGGAAATCTTCGGCGTGAACCGGCACATCCGATCCATTGCCGATGGCTATGCCAAAGACGGGTTTCTTGCTGTTGCTCCCGCGCTCTTCGACCGCATGGAACGTGGTGTCGACTTGACTTACGAAGGCGAAGATCGCAAGAAGGCCATGACTCTTTCGCCCAAACTATCTGTCGACGACGCCCTGACCGACGTGGAAGCGGCACTCGAATTTACGCGCGAGCAAACCGGCAAGAAAGTTGGTGTAATTGGCTACTGCCTGGGTGGATTGCTGGCGTGGCTCAGTGCTGCCCGTCTTGGGACCGACGTCGCTGTTGGCTACTATGCGGGCCGGATCGGAAACTATGCAGCAGAACACCCCAAGGTTCCGGTACAACTGCATTTCGGCAAGCTCGATACGCACATTCCTGCGGAGCAGGTGAACAAGGTACACGAAGCACACCCTGAAGTCGAAATTCACTGGTATGACGGCGCCGAACACGGCTTCAACTGCGATATGCGAGCGAGCTTCAATCCTCAGGCCGCGGCTCTGGCGCGAACTCGCGCGCTTGCTTTTCTGAAGAAGAGCCTGGCCTAGCGGGCCTCAGGCGACCACGTTTTCCAACGTTCCGATGGGATCAATCGTGATGCGAATGCAGTCGCCGTGATTCAGCGTGAAACCACTCGGTGGCACAATCCCGGTTCCCGTCATCAAAAAGCAGCCATGCGGAAACGAATTGTCGCGCAGCAGATAGTCAACCAGAGTCTTTGGGTCACGCTTTAGCTCGGTCAAAGCTACAGATCCTGAAAACTCAACCCGATCGTTCCGCCAAATTTCGATGGCAATCTCGGTCGATGGCGCGATTGGACTTTCACTTACGAGGATTGCGGGGCCCAGTGCGCAGCTTCCGTTGTAGACCTTAGCCTGCGGCAGATAGAGCGGATTCTCACCCTCGATGTCGCGTGAACTCATATCATTGCCGATGGTGTACCCCGTAATTCTTCCCTTGGGGCTGACAACGAGGGTCAACTCCGGCTCCGGCACATTCCAGCGGGCATCGCCGCGAATCCTTACCTTCTCTCCCGGGCCAACCGTGCGGCTTGCAGTCGACTTGAAGAACAGCTCAGGTCTTTCGGCCGAGTAGACCCGATCATAGAAGTCGCCGCCGCCGGCATCCTTCGATTCTTCCATGCGTGCCCCGCGGCTACGAAAATATGTCACTCCCGCGGCCCAAACCTCCTGATGCTCAATCGGAGGAAGAAGGCCTTCCATATGAAACTCAAGCAGCGGATGAGTGGTGGCGATCAGGCCGGACAGAAATTCCGGCAGATCGTCGAGCGCCAGCAGATCGTCGAGCGAATGATGGCTCAACCGGTAAAAACGCTTGTCCTCTTCAACAACACACCCGTCCGTGGTGCGATAGAGCCTCACGCGCGTGCTTCCTCCTGCACTCGCTCTCCATACTACATGCGGAAACTCAGGAATCACTCGCACCAAGTATCGAAGGTACCCGTGCGCACAGCGTTCGCCAGCGCATCAATATCTCCGGCCAGCACGCGATCCTTTTCCAGCCGGGGAACCACGGCACGAACCGCAGTCTGCGCTGTCTCCACCGCGAAACTTGGTCGCAGCGGCAACCGGAATTCCAGAGCCTGCGCGGCACACATGAGCTCAATCGCCAGGATACGCTCTGCATGCTCGACAATCTGCCGCAACTTCAATGCGCCCGTCATTCCCATGGAAACGTGATCTTCCTTGCCGCCGTCTGTCGGAATGCTGCCGGTGGACGAAGGATGGGAGAGGACCTGGCATTCGTTGATGAGCGCAGCTGCCACAATCTGGGCAATCATGAAGCCCGAAGACAGCCCGGCATCCGGTGACAGAAATGCCGGCAGTCCTTCGTTGATGTCCGGGTTCAATAACCGGTCGATGCGCCGTTCTGTGATACCCGCGAGATCAGTCAATGCCAGAGCGGCATAGTCGAAGGCATACGCAAGCGGAGCGCCGTGGAAGTTCCCGCCCGAAAGTACCACTCCGCGATCCTGTGTTTCCGGAGTCGTCCCCGTAAAAATAAGCGGATTGTCGGTCGCAGAGCCTGCTTCCACTTCCAGCACACTCGCTACATGCTCAAGCACCCCGCGCACGGCTCCGTGAACCTGCGGCATGCAACGCAGGCAATAGGCATCCTGTACGCGCGAGTCATGTTCCCTGTGGCTTTCACGAATCTCAGAATCCTCGAGCAAACGCGTCAGGTGCGCGGCCGCAGCAATCTGCCCGGCGTGAGGCCGCGACCGATGAATTCGTTCATCGAAGGCTGCAGGCGTGCCCATCAGGGCTTCGAGCGACATAGCCCCGGCGAGATCGGCCAGCTTGGCAACACGCAACGCTCGCGTCACAGCGAGTGCTCCAACCGCAGTCATGGCCTGCGTTCCGTTCAGCAACGCCAGGCCTTCTTTCGCTGCAAGAGCCAGCGGCTTCAGTTTGGAGCGGCGCAATGCTTCGCTGCCCGCGATTCTCTCTCCGCGATAAAACGCTTCGCCCTCTCCGATGACCACAAGGGCAAGGTGCGCTAACGGCGCGAGGTCGCCGCTGGCGCCGACAGAACCTTTTTCCGGAATCACCGGGTGCACGCCGGCGTTGAGCATGCCCACCAGCAATTCCAGCAATGCGGGACGAATCCCGCTGCATCCCTTCGCGAGGACATTGGCGCGCAGCAGGACCATGGCGCGCGACTCCGGCTCGCTCAACGGCTGTCCTACGCCGCCCGCGTGGCTGCGCACTAGATTCACCTGCAGCTCAGCCAGTTTCTCGGGTGCAATCCGCACGTCCGAGAGCTTGCCGAAGCCGGTGTTCACTCCGTACATTGTCTGGCCGGTATGCAAAAT
>DATHMP010000041.1:0-5508 GCA_035487015.1 Occallatibacter sp.
GAACATGGTCGACGACCCTCGCTTCACAGAGTTGCTGTATCCTGAGATTCCGTAAGATCTCGTGATCTCTGTGCCGTCGAATCCTACCTCGCTCGATCCTCAGGCAGCTCCGTTCCCTGCCGACCTCACCGAATCCTCGACACATCCCTTGCGGGTTGTCGCCATCGGGGGCGGCACCGGCCTTTCCACGCTTCTCCGCGGTCTGCGCCGCCATGTCGGAGTCTCCGGCCAGCCCGGCGCCGAGCTCGCTCCCATTTCCGACCTCGCCGCGGTCGTCACCGTCACCGACGATGGCGGCTCCTCGGGCCGCCTTCGCAAAGACTTCAACATGCTCCCGCCCGGCGACCTGCGCAACTGCATGGTCGCACTCAGCGAAGAAGAAGACCTCCTCGTCCAGCTCTTCTCGCACCGCTTTCGTTCTGGCGATGCCTTCGAGGGACACAACTTCGGCAACCTCTTTGTCGCCGCACTCACTGAAATTACCGGAGACTTCGCCCACGCCATTCAACTCGCGTCGCGCATTCTCTCCACGCGCGGCAGCATCTTCCCCGTCACCACCGCCGATGCCACCCTCGTCGCACGCATGGACGATGGTTCCGAAGTTCGCGGCGAAACCAACATCACTGCTAGCCGCCGCCACATCGCACAGCTCATGCTCGATCCTCCCGGCGCCGCTGCACTGCCTGCAACCCTCAACGCCATCGAACGCGCCGACCTCATCTCCGTCGGCCCCGGGTCGCTCTATACCTCCCTCATCACCAATCTGCTCGTCAAAGGAATTCCAGAAGCCCTCGCATCCGCAAAAGGTACCCGCGTCTTCATCTGCAATCTCATGACCCAGGCCAACGAAAGCCTCGGCCTCACCGCATCGGAACACATCGAGCGCATCTATGAGCACACGCGCGCTCCCATCTTCGACTACGCCATCGTCAACACCGCGCCCTTCTCGCCGGAAACCCTTGCCCGCTACGCGAAAGAAAATGCGTCTCCCATCATCGCCGACATTGAACGCATTCAAGCCCTCGGCGTCCATTGCATCGCCGGAAACTTCGCCAGCGAAGAAAGCGTCGTCCGCCACGCCTCCAACCGCGTCACCGATACCCTCCTCGCCCTCGGCCGTGCCCCCCGCCGCACCTAGATTTTTACTTGGATTCGGAAGTTTTCGCTTCCCTTCTCCGTGCGCTCTTCAGTACATTGGCTCCCAAATCCTGGGGCCGCTCAAACCTCTTGTGCCCCATGCAACCGCGCCATCGAACCGGCAAGAACGCTCGCAGCCAGCTCCCACTGCAGGTTCACTTGGCCACAGGAAATTCCGAACGAACCACGTTCTTCATTTCGGGCCACAATCCTCCCCGTCGCTGTCCTACACTCTCCTTTGCGCCCATTTGCGCAAAGTGGGGATAACCGCAGTCCTCGACCCGCCAACATTTTGCTGAAAGCTGACAGCTGATCGCTGTTTTCGGAGGAAAGATGCACAAACGTCGCTACCTGTTCGCCGTGAGCGCAGGTGTTCTGGTCCTTGGCTTGTTTGCCTGGGCACAAGGCCGCAAACCAGGCCTTTGGGAAGTCAACACCAACATGACCTGGCAGCAGTCCCCATTCCCGGCCGACTCTCCCGCCGCAGCCGCCATGGCAGGCCGTGCCCGCACCACCCAGGTCTGCGTGACTCAGGAACAGATCGACAAATTCGGCGCTCCACCCCCGCAAACGCAGCGTGATTGTCAGGTCGCAAACGTCGCCCTGCGGCCTGATGGCATGTCCGCGGATCTGGTCTGCAGCGGCCACTTCGCCGGCAAGGGCACCATCGAAGCCAAATTCCTCGATAGCGGCCACAGCGAATCCAGGATCCACTTCACCGGCTCCTTGCAGATGGGCCCTCAGTCCAAGCCGATCGAATGGACCATCGAGTCCTCCTCATCGTTCAAGGGTTCCGATTGCGGCAGCGTCAAGCCTATCGAGACCAAATAGCAACCTTCCTCGCCTTCTCGACCAACTCAATCCACTCCGTGGGCCGCGTAATGCGGCCCATTCCGCGTTCAGCAGCTGAAAACGAGCTACGGCCTACCACATTTCCAGGACGACTTCACTCCATCCCCTGCCGGTAATCATGCCTAAAGTGCCCAAATGGGCACCAAAATCGACCAAAGTCGTAATGACTTTCAACCAGCCCGCTGATAATCTCAGTTTCACAGATTGATTACTTTACTTAAGCGGTTTTGACGCTGTCACGGAAGGGCCCACCAGTCTTGGTGCCTCACCTTTTCGAAAGTTAAAAGGAAATCACACACTTGACGGGTTTCACGTGCAGCCAGATTCCGCCTCAGGGGATACTTATCATGCGGGAATTACTCACCAGGATTTACATCGTTACGCTCAACAACCTGAGCCACGAAGATGGACAGGACCTCGTTGAGTACGCTCTCGTGGTCGCTCTCATCGCTTTCGGCGCAGTCGCCGGAATGGGCGCTCTTTCCACGGAAATCAATAAGGCCTTCAACGACATCAGCAGCGATCTCGCCAAGTCGCTCACGTAATCGGGCAGGCATTTAGGCGGCCTTCCCAAGTCAAACTGCGGAGATCGGGTAAACTTCCCCAGAATGCGGTTTCCCGGCCCGCAGCGCACCATTTCACCACAGACGGCTCCCGTCCGCCGACTCATTTTCTCGTCTAAATTCAGCGAAAGTCACGCCGCCTCACCCCCGACCCCCCGACCCTCAGTCCCTCAGTCCCTCAGTCCCCTACCCCTCCACCGTCCTCTTCAACTGTCCGCACGCGGCATAAATGTCGCGCCCCCTCGGCCGACGCAGATACACCGCAATCCCTTCCCCCACCAGCGCTCGCTTGAATCCCTCCACCGCCGACGTCTCCGGCATCGCATACCCAGTCCCCGGCCCCGGATTCCACGCAATCAGGTTCACCTTCGCCGGCAACCCCGTCCGCCGCACCAGCCGCGCCACCTCCGCCGCGTGCTCGGGCTTGTCCGTCACGCCACCCAGCAGCACATACTCAAACGTGATTCGCTCCCGGGACCGCAACCGCACCTGCCGCACTGCATCCACTACCGCTTCGATCGGCCACTTCCGATTCACCGGCATGATCTCGCTCCGCACCGCATCGTTCGGCGCATTCAAACTGATCGCCAGCTTCGGTCTCACCTCCGCTGGCTCTCCGGCAAACCGCTCGATGCCCGGCACAATCCCCGACGTCGAAACCGTCATCCGTTGCGGACTGATACCCACTTCTTCCACCAGCAGCTTCACCGCAGCCATCCAGTTTTCGCAATTCAGCAACGGCTCGCCCATCCCCATGAACACCAGGTTCACGCGATCCTTGCCCAACTCCACACCTTGCCGGTCCAGCACCGACACCACCTGCCCGGCAATCTCTCCCGCTGTCAGATTCCGCTGCAATCCCAGCTTCGCCGTCAGGCAGAACTGGCAGTTCACCGCGCAGCCCACCTGGCTCGACACACAAATCGTTGCCCGGCTCCATCGCTTCCCGGCGCCGCCGGCAGCAATCTCCGAATCGCCGTCCTCCGACCCGTCTCCGGCTTCCCCTCCGTCCCCTTCCGGCATCCAGACCGTCTCCACCGTTTCCGGTCCTGCCACCCCTTCCACGAGGTAGCGCTCTGTCCCATCTTTTGAGACAAACACCTGTCCGATCTGCGGACGCCCCACCCGCCAGCCCTCGTCGGCCAGTCTTTTCCTCAGCGCCAGGGGAAGCGTGCTTACCGCCTCCAGATTCGTAACCCTCTGACGGTAGAGCGCTTCAGCCAACTGCCGCCCACGCCACGCCGGTTCGCCCAGCCCCGTCATCGCCGCAGACAGCGCTTCGGCATCCATTCCAAACAAGGCCCGCTCGCTTCCCTCGGCCTGTCTGTTGGTGTCTAATCGAATGAGTTGGTTTGTTTCAGGGCTCACGGCTGAGCCCAGCATAGAGCATTTTGTCTCCCCTGCAGCTCTCGCGGCCCGTTGGTCCGCTCGTTTTCCAGGCAAGTAAACTCGGTCGCTGCCCTCGGGCGTCGCCTCAGGCCATCAGGCCTACAATCAAACACGCGAACGCATGACAACTGAGCGCAATCTTCGTCGCACTGTTCTCCCCAACGGCCTCATCGTCCTCACTGAGCGCATGGATCATCTGCGCTCCGTCGCAATGGGCGTCTGGATCAAGTCCGGTTCCCGCTGCGAACCCGCCGAAACCAACGGCATCTCCCACTTCGTCGAGCATATGGTCTTCAAAGGCACCCGCTCCCGTACGGCTCAACACATCGCCCGCGAAATGGACTCCATCGGCGGCAACCTCGATGCCTTCACCGGCAAAGAAACCATCTGCTTCAACGTCAAGTCCCTCGCCGAGCACGTTCCCATCGCTCTCGACGTCCTCGCCGACCTCGTCCTCAACCCCACCTTCACCACCGGCGACATCGAGCGCGAACGCGGCGTCATCCTCGAAGAAATCAAGATCGACGAAGACAATCCCGACGTCCTTGTCCACGAGCTCTTCACTCAGAACTTCTGGAAAGATCACCCCCTCGGCAAGCCCATCCTCGGCACCACCGCCACAGTTGGCAAGCTCGATCAGCCAAAACTCTTCGACTATCACGGCGCCCGTTTCCTCGGCAGCAACATGATCTTCTCCGCGGCCGGCAACCTCGAACACGATCAATTCGTCGAGTCCGTCGCGCAAAAATTCTCCGCCGTGCCCCTCGGTCAGGCCATACAGGAAGAGCAGGCCCCCGATGCCAGCGCCCGTATCATCCTGCGCAACAAGAAGTCTCTCGAACAGGTCCAGATCTGCCTCGGCGTCCCCTCGCCATCCATCACCGATGGCAACCGCTACATCACGCTCATCCTCAACACGGTCCTCGGCGGCGGCATGAGCTCGCGCCTCTTCCAGACAATCCGCGAAGAGCGCGGCATGGCCTACTCCATCTACTCCGACCTCAATCCCTATCGCGACACCGGAACCCTCTGCGTCTACGCTGGCACCTCTGCCGCCAAGGCTCTCGACGCCATCGACCTCATCCTCGCCGAATTCCGCAAAATGAAAGAAGCGCCGCTCGGTGACGAGGAACTCACGCGCGCCAAGGATCAGGTCAAGGGAAACATCCTCATGGGCCTTGAAAGCTCCAACTCCCGCATGGCCAACCTCGCCCGCCAGGAGATGTACTTCCAGCAGTTCTTCACCGTCGACGAAATCATCGCCCGCATCGACTCCGTCACAGCCGACCAGGTGCAGGCCATGGCCCAGCGCCTCTTCGATCCCGACAAAATCGCCGTCACCCTCCTCGGCCGCCTCGACGGCATCAAGCTCACCCGCAAACGCCTCGTCTGCTGAAACAAACTGAACCTTCTTCGTTGCTGTCTTGCGGTAAAGCCATGCGATACTTTCCTCCTCACACTTGGAGGCGCACATGGCAAGGCGATCCTTTCTCCGCCAACTGGTGGCTCTTCCCCTTCTTGGCATCACGTCCTGGGGCCAGGAACCCACACACAAATCGCTCAATGT